>NZ_JAMWXW010000012.1:0-236234 GCF_031570135.1 Paraburkholderia sp. USG1
AATGCCCACAGTTCGTCATCAATGATCGGCGTGCCCATCCCCTTGGTTCCTGTTGTTCAGATGGCCAAGGTTAACAGCTTGCCGAAAAGGTTAACAGCCCCCTCGGGGTCTTTTTGAAATGGTCTCTTAGCGACGGGCCTGTCCGAACGGATAGCAAATCAATGACGGCGATAACGTTCGGTGCGACTCCTACGGGCGGTAGCAATACGGTTCGGTTCAACAGACAACTTCACCCGGATGAAAAGAGCGCGATAGCAAAACAGGCGAACGGCGACCAGGCGGAACAGGACAAACTGACAAAGGCGGCATGTCTCGCAGTGAAATGCTGGGCCGAGTATCCGCAGGGAAGCGACCAGTACAATGCCAACTATGTGAGTCAGCTTGAGGCGACGCAGCTTGGGCCGGAGATTGAGTGGGTGAACCGTCAGCAGGAAGCGGGATTGTTCAACTACTCGCCGGGGCAGAAGATCACGGACATGGTGAAAAGTGATCCGCTGGGGACCGCAAAAGATTCGGCCAAGGTGGTGCTCGGCGGAGTGACGGCCAAGACCGGCGCAGGTATTTGCGCGACGACTGGTGCAGGGTGTGTGGCTGGTGCAGGAATGATTGCCGTTGGCCTGAGTGATATAGCCGAAGGTGCGGATGGGTTGTACAACCGTTACAACGGCATCAATTCGCCGGGAGTGAATCCGTTGCAGTATGGGTTTAACCAGTTGAACCCAACGTGGGGCGATACTGCGTACGATGCATTCAACTTGGGGATTTCCATCTTGGCGCTAAGGGCGCAGGTTCCGCTCAAGATGGGAACAGCTGACGGTTTGAATCGTCCTGGTTCGATGTTCGACGTGACGGTGCCACGCATTAACAACAACACGCTCATTCCGTTCATTAATCAGGCGGCGCCCTACGGGACCACACAGGGCATTCTGGTGTATGGCGTAGGATCCAAGGGCGCGACAGTCATAAATGATATTCGCAATTCAAGGAATCAGAAATGAACTGGCGAAGGCTTTATGCGACCGTAGAGATATGCTTTACCGTTGGGTTATTCGCATTGTGTGGTGCGGGGCTTTGGTCATTTGTAGTTGCGGGGCTCTGCCGAATAATATTCAAGCTTGGTGACAATGAGTCCATGCTGTGGGTTGGTATCCCCTTGTTTATTGGGATCACTATCTGGCTTATCCGTGTGTTGCCCAAGTCATTGCGTAAAGCCGGAATGATCAGTGATGAACCTGAGAGATTCGGTCCCTGGTTCAAGCCATGAACACAGACCGGTTCAACCGGCAGTTGCATGCGAAGGAAAAAACGCTTGCGCAAGAGCTGGCCGATGAAAGCGGGGGCAAGTACACCGAGCAGCAGATCGAGGAGCAGATGGCGCAGATGAATCTGGCAACAAGCGGCCAGACGGAATCGGGAGGTGTGCGGGTGGCGGTCGGGGATCAGCCAAACGATGGAACGAGCTGGACGCCGTACGGCGTGAACCAGGCTGGACAGCAGATGTGGGCGTAAAGCCTTGGTGCGGGCGATCCCAATTTACAGGCGTACATTGTGAGCGGTGCACAGGGCAGCGGTCTGACGTATCAGGCGACGACGACTGGCTCGAATCCGGGGCTGTTCCGGTTGCCGGACTTTGTGAACTTCCAGGTGGATTACTTCGTGGGTAGTGTGTGGGGAACGTTCACACGGGATGGGAATGCGTTCTTCGGTACGGGCGTAAATATGGCGCTTCCGAATCCGGTTCAAGCATCAGCTAGCATTACTGCTGGATGGCTTAATCAATCCAGCGTTGCACCAGGCCAGACGAATAACTTCGCCGGGGGCTATGCTGGTGGCATGTCTGCCGCTTATGGCATATTTGGTGCTGGCATTATGAACTCGCCGGGCAATGGGACCGCGACAGTTGTTGGCGTTGGTGGTGGAGTGAGCGCAGGCAAGAACACCAATATTGGCGGCACTGGAGGTGGGTATAGCAGTGACCAGGGCAAAACAAGAATGGGGTGGTAACTATGGTTGGTATTCCTGGCTCAACGCCTAAAACAAGAGGCCAGAAAATAGTGGGTGCGGTTGTCTTCACGGCGCTGATGAGCTTCATCGCGTACGTGGTGGTAAAGAATATCTTCTTTAGCTGAAACAACAAACCCGGCCTTGCGCCGGGTCTGTTGTTTATGGGGTCATTCAGTCCGGCATGATGACGAGCCTGCGCTGGACTGCCATGACCGGGAAGCTATCAGTTGGGCAGCGACTACTGGCGGCCATAGCGGCCGTCGTGCGTGATGTGATGCTCGCAGCGGTCGAGCAACGCTTCGACACGACGCCGGCAAGTGCACCCATCGAATGGCTGTCCGGGCAGGAGTCCCATGTATTCGAGCATCGCGTCGGTGACCTGCATCCACGGAAAAGCAGTCCGTTTGCCCTGTTCGTACGGGATGTGATCGCGGCGCGGGATGTGACAGGCAAGGCTGCGAGCGCCACGCCCGATGCGGCGACGGGTACGAATCACCATGACGAGACGCAGGAGACGAAGACGAGCGGCGTCACGCTCGGGCTGGGCGGTAGTGCAGGGGGATGCGATCAATAACACGATCCAGCAGTCGCAGGCGGCTGCTAGCAGTCAGGATGAACGGGCTCAGGGCCCTCTCTGCGCACGATTGCCGCAGTCGGCAACGCCGGCAGCGCGGTCGGGTCGCCGGCGGGTGGCGGTGATCGCCAGATTCATACGTTGCCAACAGCAAACAGGCATTCCCGAGCACAGACGTGAGTCCAAATGCCGCAAGCACACACGACAGCACTGCAAAGCCTTATTGGACCAATCCGTAACAGAGGCGACGACCGCTGCTCCACCTATCAACAGCGCAATTAGCGCACAGTTTTCGGCCAGGAAGATTTATTATTACGGTCCGATTACTTCCGGGGCGGTGTTTAACCTTAACGCAGCAAGAGCAGTATCTAAATATTCACGCCGCATACCGAAGCGACCGTCACGTTCACGCCGATAAAGCAATAGAAATGAACAAGCTCGTCGGGCTGGATAAGTCAATCGCTCTCGACTGCACGTTTCACGTAGGCCAACCCCTTTAAAAGCCGACGAAGTGATCGTCATTCCTTGCCGCACAAGGGGTTAGAGTCCAATCCCATTTCACATTCCAGCCGGAGAGCCAATGATAATAAAGGAGGCGCAATAATGCGCACATTGACAGCAGGTATCCTCTTCACCTTCGCATTCACCGCCGGATGCGCGCCAGCGCATTACGTCACAACTGGAACTCCCGACTACGATCCTCGTATTTCAGCACGTGTGCGTATCAAGTCGGGCAACGACCAGCAAGCCGCGTCGTTCAGAGTGGGGGCGTGCTACTCCAATGCATGGGAAAGCGACCCACAGCGAGTCAATGTCGACGACGGTTTCATGGCGCGCTACAAATACGCCCAAGGCCGCCGGCTGGCCTGAACTGCCTGCCGGGACTCCCTGCTTCCGCATCCAGTCATTCGTTCTGGACATACCGGAGACCTTGCCCGATGCCGTTCGTGCACAAGGCGCCTCGGCGCTGCCGCAGGACCGCTTTGCCTTTGCCCGCGAATGGCTCGATCACTACAGCGGACAATGCGTCGGCAAGCAGGGCGTCGAGTTGATCGTCAAGGGCCTCGCGCAGGTGATTCTCAGCCGGGGCTACATCACCACGCGCGTCCTTGTCCCGGAACAGGACCTGTCGAAAGGCACGCTGCGCTTCTCGCTCGTGCCCGGTGTTATTCGCCAGTTACGCTTCGCCGACTCCGCAACGCGTGGCACGTGGAAGTCGGCATTTCCGGCACGCGGCGGCGATCTGCTCGACCTGCGCGATCTCGAACAGGGACTCGAACAGATGAAGCGCGTCGCGAGTCAGGATGTCGACATGCAGGTCGTGCCGACCGGAACACCGGGCGAGAGCGATGTGGAGATCACCGTAAAACGCACAAAGCCGTGGAGCGTCGTTGCTTCCGTCGACAACTCAGGCACGCGGGCCACCGGCAAGCTGCAAGGCAACCTCGGCGTCGGCATCGACAATCCACTCGGACTGAACGACATATTCAACGTGGGCGCGAATCAGGACCTCGAACTGGGAGACAAAAGCCTCGGCTCGCACGGCTGGAACGGCTCCTATTCGGTTCCCTGGGGTTACTGGACGGCTACGCTCTTCGGCAACACGAATACTTATTACCAGCAGATCGCTGCGGTGAACCAGACGTTTGTATCAAGCGGCAATTCACAGATAGCAGGGCTGAAACTGCAACGTGTGTTGCGCCGCAGCCAGGACGACGTGTTCGGCTTTGAGGCGCAACTGACCAAACGCTGGGGCGCAAGCTTCATCGAGGACACCGAAATTCCGCAGCAGCATCGCGACAACACGTTCATCGAGGCAGGGCTGACCGACCGCCACTACTTCGGCGCCGCACAGTTCGACGGCACGCTGGCCTACCGGGAGGGCATCGGCTGGCTCGGTGCGATGCCCGATACGGCGAACGGCCCGACGTACCGCTTTCACATGGCCGTGTTCGATGCGAACCTGTCGGTGCCGTTTTCTGTCGCGAGCCAGAGCCTGCGATATGTGACGACCTTTCACGGTCAGTTCACGAACAACACGCTGAACTACATCGATGACCTGACCATCGGCAGCCGCTACACGGTGCGCGGCTTCGACGGGGAAACGCTGCTCGCGGCGGAGCGGGGGTTTTACTGGCGAAACGAACTCCAGCTGCCGATCGGCCAGACGCGACATTCGTTCTATGCGGGTATCGACTATGGCCAGGTTTTCGGCCCCAGCACCGCCTTTCTCGCGGGCACGCAACTGGCGGGCGTTGTGATCGGTCTGCGCGGGAGCATGCCGGCTCGTCTCGGCAGCTTAGCGTACGACCTTTTCGCCGGTACGCCGATTTACAAGCCGTCGGGATTTCCGACCACGCGAGTCTCCGCGGGTTTTCAGTTGACCGCACAGTTCTAGACCCCTGGGCGTTTGTCAGTCCCACCGTTCGGATCTATAGCCATAGCGCGCTTGCATGCCCTTTGACACCTGGTCTGTGCCCATTGCAAGCCGAGTGCAAGCTCGGTGGGCGTAGAATGCCGCCTTCCCAGACCCCATCCGCGACAGCCTCGCGAACCGAGCCCGCCTCATGAACAAACCGCCGCGCAAGAAGAACCCGACCTTTGGCATTGCTGTCTTCATCGTGGTCGCGGTACTGCTGGTGATCGCCACGCTCTTCTATAACGCCATCAAGGAAAAGCACGATTTCGACAGCCAGAACGAACCGGCACCGTCGATTTCATCGGACGCGGCGGCAGCGGCCACCGCGGCGAAGCCGGCAAGCGGCGCGGCTCAGTAAGACTGCACGCACTCTGGTTTGAGCACCGCGCCTGATCGTCGCGCGACGCTCGCCGCCAGGCAAAACGCCGACCTATCCAAAACGTAAGAGCACACCGGCCGCACAACGCGAGATGTCGGCTCACGCCACGCCGTTTCACTCATCCGGCAGGCGAATCACGCTTGCATCCTTGCGGATCAATGCCGCCGCCGCCAGCATCTGCTTGCATTGATGCGCAAGCAATTTCATATCGTGCACGGCGTCCGCCGAATAGTCCGGCGACTTTTCCGTTTCGACCACCATCGCATCGAGCTCACGGTTCAACTGCTTGATCTGCTCGGCCTGATCGGCGGGCGGCGCGGTGCCGGTTTCGGCTTCGGTGAGATTGTCGCGCACCACGCTCAACGCGCGTTGCAGCGGCTGTAGCGAGATGCCTTCGGCCTGTTGTTGCGCCGTGGTGCGCAGCAGCGGCGCGGCCGCGGTGATCTGCGAAGCGAGGACGTGGCTGCGCACCAGCAGGCCGTTCAGTTCCGGCACGAACTTTTGCGCGGACTTCGGTTCGAGCATCATGCGTTGAAACGCCTGGCCCAGATTGGCGAACGCTACGTGGACGTTCTTGCGGGCGAGCCGGTAGCGGTAATCGCGATCGAGCGCGGTTGCCGCGGCTGCGGCGGCAGCGGAGGCGCCGGAGGCCGGCTTCGCGGTCGGATTGCTGACCGTGGTGGTGCCTGCGCCGACGTCGGCAGGCGGTATTGCTGCATCGGCATCCACGGCCGCTTGAGCGTTTGCGTTGTTGCCTTCAGAGGCGCTTGCGCGGCCGCTTGAGGCAGCACTTACGCCTTGGCTTGCTGCACCGCTTGCGCCACCGCTTGAGGCAGCGCTTACACCCTGACTTACCGCACCGCCTGCTCCGCCGTTCGGACCAACACCTACGCCTCTGCCCGCCGCCGCGCTTACGCCACCGCCTGCCGTCGCGAGCGCCGGTTTGCCGAAGTCGATCGCCGGATCGGCCATCGCCGCCGCGGGCGCGCGCGCGCCGGCCTCGGTCACGGTGGCGACCACCGCCGCGGCCGGCTTGCCGCTCCACCACCAGCTTGCTTCCAGGTATTGACGCGTCGCGCTGATCATGTTGTTGACGAGCTTGCCCATCAAACGGTATTCCCAGTACGGGAACAGGTGGCTTGCCGCAATTGCGATTGCGCAGCCCACCACGGTATCGATCGCGCGCTCGCCGATGATGCGCATGCTGCCCGGCGCGAGCAGATGGAACATGAGCAGCACATACGACGAGGTGAACACCACGCTCGCCGTGTAATTGAACAGCAGCAGACTGTAGCTCATGACCATCGACGCGAACATCACGACCAGCAGGATGTGAGGTTCCTTGACGAATACGATCAGCGCGATGCTTGCCGCGCAGCCGATCAGCGTGCCGACGATCCGCTGCCCGTTGCGCTGCTTGGTGAGCGAATAGCCGGGCTTCAGAATGATGACGGTGGTCATCACGATCCAGTACGCGTTGGTGAGCGGAAGCAGACGGCCGAGCCAGAAGCCCACGGCGACCGCGATCGTCACGCGCAGCGCATGGCGGAAGCTCGGCGAGGCCATTGTCAGGTTCGAGAAGATCTGGCCGAACGGCACGCGGCGGCTCGACACGAAACGCGTGAGCGCCTGGTCGAGGCGCAATTCGGTCTCGGTAGTGCTGGGTTCGTTCGAGAGACTCTTGCGCATCTTGTCGATCAGGCGCGTGGCGCTCCAGATGCGCCGGAAAGTCGACGAGATCGCCGCATAGGCCTCATGGTTTTTTGCCGGCAGGTTCTGTTTGCGCATCAACTCGATTTCGAATTCGATGGCGCGCAATTCCGCCTTGACGTTCACACGTGTACGTGGCGCCTGGTTTTGCAGCACCGCGAGCCCGATCTCCTCGAGATCGGCGGCCGCCTTGCGGATCAGATCGCGATAGAACACCAGCAGATCGGAGCCGCCGAACGTGTTGCGCACCAGCGGGTAATCGGTGTGCGCGCCGACAAACAGCTCGTGCAGATCGACTGTGTTGATGAACAGATTGAACAGCATGGCACGGCGCGGCTCGAGCTTGCCGCTCTTGAGCTTGGGCAGGTTGCGCAGCACGATGTCGCGTGCGGCATCCTGGCGCTCCACCGCGGCGATCTGCTTGTCGACCAGGTTGCGATAACACTCGTCCAGATCGTTATCGAGGTCGTAGAACTGGGCGCGCGCCAGCAGATAATCGGCGCACGCGAACACGCTTTCGGCCAGCGCCTGCTGTTCGATGCGGTGCATCATCCAGCGGCTCACAAAGGTCGACCAGTAGGTGTACCAGAGGCCGCCCACCAGAATCCACGAGGCGTTGACGAGCGCCTGCACCGGCGTGAAATGCTCTTCCAGCGTCATGGTCATCATGAACAGCGTGGCAAAGCTGATCTGCGGCCAGCGGTTGCCATATACGACGATCAGCGACAGCAGGAAGGTGAGCGGCACGACGGTGCACCACAGCGCCACCGCGTTCACGGTGGCGAGGCCGGTGGCGAGCGCGGACAGGAAGCCGATCACCGTGCACGCCAGCATTTCGTTGTGCTTGTACTTGAGCGGACCCGGCATGTCGACCACACACGCGCCGAGCGCGCCGGTGGCGATCGTGAAGCCGAGATCGCGATCGTGAAACACGATCAGGCACAGTACCGCCGGTAACGACACGCCGACTGCGATGCGCAGGCCGCCATAAAAGTACTGGCTATAGAGGAATTTTTTTATTTCGACCGAATAGCGCATCGACTGCCTGGATTCCATTCACTGAGAAAACCGCGGTTGAAGGGGCAGACCCAAACTGCCGTCGAGTCTAACTGATTTCATGGGTGATCTGACCTCGTCCGTTCGGCCAGGTTCTGCGTTGAGCATGCGTTTGTTATGCTGTCGCTTCACTGTCTGTCGCGGCTCCGGCGTTCCGCCAGTGCCGCATGCAAACCCCAGGATCCATGCTCCAGCTCTTCTACTCGAACCGCTACGAAACGCTTGTCGGCGCGCTGCTCGACGACCTGGCGCAAGCGCCGTCCGACCCCTGGACCGCGCAGCCCGTGATCGTCCCGAGCGCTGCCGTGCGGCGCCGTCTTGAGCTCGATATCGCCGCGCGCCAGGGCATCTGCGCGAATGTCAACTTTGGTTATCTCGCGCAATGGCTGTGGGCGCAGATCGGCGGCGTGATCGAGGTGCCGAAGCATTCGCCGTTCGCGCCAGACCGGCTCGTATGGCGCTGCTACCGGCTGCTGGGCCAACTGAACGACGGGGGAGAAACGCTGCCCTGGAATGCGTCGCCGCGTCTGCGCACGTATCTCGACGCGGCGGACGCTTCGATGCGCTACGAACTGGCGCGGCGCGTGGCGACCGTGCTCGACCACTATCTGACGTATCGCCCGGAATGGCTGCTGCAATGGCAGAAGGGCGGCTCGATCTTCGCGAGCGGTGCGGCGGACGACTCCGGCCCGCGTCTTGTCGGCGCGAGCGAAGCGGCGCGCGAAGACGAGCGCTGGCAAGCCGCATTGTGGCGCGCGGTGCTCGCGGAACTGGCGGGAAACGGGCAAACGGCCGCAGCCGCGTTGCCGCCCGCCTACCGTTTTCTGGATGAAATCGGCACGCTCGATCTCGAGGCCATCTCGAACGCACAGTGGCCCGAAGCGGTCAGCGTTTTCGCGCTGCCCACCATGCCGCCGTTGCACGTGGCGCTGCTGCGCGCGCTTTCGCGCTGGGTCGACGTGCGCCTGTACGTGATGAACCCGTGCCGCGAGTTCTGGTTCGACGTGGTCAGCGAAGGGCGTGTTCAGGCGCTCGACGCCGCCGGCCAGCTCGACTATCAGGAAGTCGGCCATCCGCTGCTCGCCGAGTGGGGCCGGCAGACCCAGGCGCAATTGCACATGCTGCACGAGCTGACCGAGAGCGCGGCCTCCGGCGAGACCGGCGATTTCACGGAAAATCCGCAACCGAGCTGGCTTGCCGCCGTGCAGAACGGCATCCTCGATCTGCGCAAGGAGACCGACGCCGACGAACTGCCGATCGAGCAAGGCATTGAGGTCCACGTTTGCCACAGTCTGTCGCGGCAGCTCGAAGTGCTGCACGATCGCCTGCTCGGCTGGTTCGACGAATTCGACGACCTTCAGCCGTCCGACGTGCTGGTCGCCGTATCCGATCTCGCGGCGGCCGGCCCCTTGATCGACGCCGTGTTCGGCACCACGCCGCCTGGCGACACCCGCCGCATTCCGTATCGGATCACCGGCTTGCCGCCGTCGCAGGCCAATCCGGTCGCGCGGTTGCTGCTCGATTGGCTGGCCTTGCCCGAGCGCAGCGTGGGCGCGCCGGACCTGATCGAATGGTTGCGTGTCGACGCCATTGCCGTGCGTTACGGGATCGACGCGAGTTCGCTCGAAGCCGCACAGGAATGGCTGGCCGCGGCCGGCGCGCGTCGTGGGCTTTCACCGGTCGAGCCGACCGGCGAACATGTGCCGATCGCGCGTCATACGTTGGCGGATGCGCTTACGCGTCTGTATCTCGGCTACGCCATGCCGGACGGCGGCGAACCGGTTGACGCGTGGCTGCCGGTCGAAGGCGCCGACGGCGCGGATGCCGAGCTGCTCGGCCGCCTGTCGCGCTTCGTGGACGACATTGACAGCTTCGCGGCGAATTGCGCGGTCGAACGCACGCCTGCCGAATGGACCCAACTGCTGCTCGACACGCTCGCGCAGTGTTTCGACGGCGGCGTTGAATTCGCCCATTCGCTCGCCGCCGTGCGCGACGCGATCGACCAAATGGGTGACGCAATGCAAGCCGGCGCGCAAGAGGTCGCGATGCCCGCCGCAGTGGTGCGCGGCGCGCTCACCGAAGCGCTCGACGACCCGGCGCGCGGCGGCGTGCCCTGGGGCAGCGTGACGTTTTCGTCGTTGACCAGTTTGCGCGGGTTGCCGTATCGCGTGGTGTGCCTGCTCGGCATGGACGACGGTGTGCTGCCGAGTCTCGCGCGCGCCGACGAGTTCGATCTGATGGCCGCGTTCGGCAAAGCCGGCGACCGCCAGCGGCGCGACGACGAACGCAATCTGTTCCTCGATCTGCTGCTCGCCGCGCGCGATCGCCTCTTCATTGCTTATACGGGCCGCAGCATTCGCGACAACGCGCCATTGCCGCCGGCCGCGCTGGTCGACGAATTGCTCGACCATCTTGCGCAGGTGTCGGCGGGCGAGGGCGCGAGTCCGGCTGAAGTCGGGAGCGCGCGGCATGCGTTCATTGTCGAACATCCGTTGCAGGCATTCGCATCGGACTATTTCTCGCCGCAATCCGGTCTCTTCAGCTACGACGCGGATCGCGCCGAGCTGGCCACGTTACTGGCCGCGCCCGCACATCCCGCCGCCGCACCTTTCTTCGATCGACCCTTGCCGCCAGAAGAGCCGGCGCCGATCGCCTTCGACGAATTCGTGCGCTTCTGGCGTCATCCTGCGCGGGCGTTGTTGCGTGACCGGCTGGGCATCGTGTTGTCGGACGCACAGGGCGAATTGCTCGACACCGAGCCGTTCGAACTGGATTACGCCGGGCGCGATGCATTGGCGGATCGTCTTTTGCCAGTCCTGCTCGACGCCGCTACGGAAGACGACGTCATCTTCGAACGCGTGCGCCGCGTGGCGGCGGCCAGCCCGGAATTGCCGGGCGGCGCGACCGGCGCGGTGTGGCGCGCACGTGAGCTCGGCGCGTTGCGCCAGCTTGCCGACAGCGTGCGCCGCGAAGCGGCTTCGGGTGTCGAGCGTTTGCCGTTCGTGCTCGACATCGCACCGCGCTGGCCGGAGAGCGCGGAGATCGCCGGCCCGCTTTTCGGCCCGCATGACGCGCTGCTGCGGCAAGCCGCGCAAACGCCGCTGCAACTGCACGGCAGTCTGAATCTGCTCACCGAAACAGGACAAGTGATTTTCCGCTACGCCAAACCTACCGCACGCGACTATCTGTCGGCGTGGCTCGCGCATCTGGTGTATTGCGCCGCACGGCCGGACGGTCCGCGCCGCACCGTATGGCATGGCAGCGGCGAGAGCTTCGAACTCACACCGGTCGCCGCGCCGCTCGACGAACTGGCGCCGCTTGCCGCGTTGTTCAAGGCAGGGCGCATGCTGCCGCTGCGCTTTTTCCCGAAGAGCGCGTGGGCCCGGGTCAGCGAAAGCGAATCCGCGGCGCTGGGCGTCTGGATCAACGACCGCGTGCGCGGCGAGTCCGACGACCCCGCGTTGCGCATCGCCTTGCGCGGCACGCCGCTCACGCTCGAGGAACCGTTCGGCAGTCTCGCCGCGATCGTGTTCAAGCCGCTCATCCAGCATCTGCGGAGCGCGTCATGAGCGGGGGCAAGCGGAGTTACGCGCTGGTGGCCGAGGAACTCGACGTCTTCGCCTGTTCGCTCGACGGCCTGAATCAGATCGAGGCTTCGGCGGGCACCGGCAAGACCTGGAATATTTGCGCGTTGTATGTGCGGCTGCTGCTCGAAAAGAACCTGAATGCGGATCAGATTCTGGTCGTCACGTTCACTAAGGCGGCGACGGCGGAATTGCACGAGCGCATTCGCGGCCGTCTCGCCGAACTGCACCGGGCGATCGAAATGGACGACGACGGCGGCGATCCGTTCGTCCGCCGTCTCTTTGAAACGACGCTGGCGCCGGAGCGGGGCATCGAGCGCGAGGCCGCCTTGAAAATGGTGCGACGCGCGCTGCGCACCTTCGACCAGGCGGCGATCCACACCATTCACGCATTCTGTCAGCGCGCGTTGCAGGAAGCGCCGTTTGCCGCGGCCATGCCGTTCGCTTTCGAAATGGAAGCCGACGACGCGGCCTTGCGCTTCGAAATGGCGGCTGATTTCTGGCGCGAGCAGGTGGAGCCGGTGGCACATGCGCATCCCGCATTTGCCGCGTGGCTGGTGGCCAAACACGCCGGTCCCGCTTCACTCGACGAGCAGCTCGCGCGGCGTCTGAAAAAGCCGTTGGCGCAGTTGCGCTGGGGTAAGCTCGACACGAGCGGCAATGGCGCGGATCCGCAAGCAGGCTTCGATGCGGCCTGCGAGCTCTGGCATGCAGAGCGCGACACGATCGTCAGTTTGCTGGCCGAGGCGCAGGAGCGCTTGAGCAAGACTTCGCACAAGCCCGATCATGTGAGCGGCGCCATCGCCGCATGGACCGAATACTTCGCGCAGGGCGACTGCCATGCGCCGCCGCCGAAAGCGGCGTTGAAGCTGACGGCTTCAGCCTTGAAGAAGGCCACCAAGGTGAAGTTCGAGCCGCCCGTGCATCCGTTCTTCGAACACGCTGAAGCGCTGGCGGCGGCCGTGGTCGCGGCCGAAGCCGCGCAACGCGCGCGCTGGCTCTCGCTCGTGCAGGCCTGGCTCGACTACGCACCCGCCGAACTGGTGGCGCGCAAGCGCACACGCCGGGTCGTGTCGTTCGACGATCTGCTGTCCAACCTGTATCGCGCGCTCGCCGCGCACCCCTGGCTTGCCGACGCTTTGCGCGCGCGTTATCCGGCTGCGCTGATCGACGAGTTTCAGGACACCGATCCGCTGCAGTTCGCGATCTTCAGCCGCATTTTCGCGCCGGCCGGTCCGCTGTTTCTGGTCGGCGATCCGAAGCAGGCGATCTACAGTTTTCGCGCGGCGGATCTGCATACCTATCTGGCGGCGCGCGAGGCGGCATCCGCGTGCTACACGCTGGCCGTCAATCAGCGCTCGACCGCGCCGATCGTCGAGGCATGCAATCGGCTCTTCGAAGCCAATCCTCAGGCATTCGTGCTGGACGGTCTCGACTATCAGCCGGTGCGTGCGGGCGAACGGCGCAGGCCACCGTTCTCCGACCCGCAGGCGAGCGCCGGCGACTTCCGTATCTGGACCTTGCCGCAGGGCGATGCCGCATTGAACAAGCGCGAGGCTCAGCGCGAAGCGAGCGAGGCGTGCGCCGCCGAGATCGTGCGGCTGCTGCGCGGCGCGCGCGAAGGCATGGTGACGATCGGCGACGCGCCGCTCGCGCCGGGCAACATCGCCGTGCTGGTGCAAACGCACAAGCAGGGCAGTCTGATCAAACGCGTGCTGGCCGCGTGGGGTGTCGGCAGCGTGGAACTGGCGCAGGCGTCGGTGTTCGCGACGCTCGATGCCGAGCAGATCGAACGCGTGCTCGCCGCGGTCGATACGCCGGGCGATCTGCGCCGTTTGCGCGCCGCGCTGGCAACCGACTGGCTGGGCCTCGACGCCGCCGCGTTGTGGCGTCTCGAGCAGGTGGCCGACGCGCCGTCGCCCGCCGACGACCCCGCGCACGCCGCCGACGCGATGGGCTGGGTGGAACGTTTTTCGCGCTACCGCACGCTGTGGCATGAGCGCGGCTTCGCGGTGATGTGGCGCACGCTGATGCGTGAGCTGCGTGTCGCGCAACGGCTGGTTGCCGGACCGGACGGCGAGCGTCGTCTGACGAACGTGAACCACCTGGCCGAACTCGTGCAGGCGCGCGCCGCGACGCAACCGGGTATAGCACCGACCTTGCGCTGGCTCGCCGCGCAACGCACCCAGGGCGGTGGCGAAGAGGCGCAGTTGCGACTCGAATCGGATCGCAACCTCGTGCAGATCGTTACCGTCCACAAATCGAAAGGGCTCGAATACGCGGTGGTGTTCTGTCCGTTCCTGAACGATGGCGCGTTGCGCGAGCCGCCGTCGTCCGGCTTGCCGGATGCCCGCGAGTACCACGACGAAACAGGCACAGCGGTGCTGCACTACGGTTGCGACGACGAAGAAGCCGAACATGCGTCGCGCTACGCGGTGCGCGAGCAGGCGGCGGAGCGGGCGCGGCTCGTCTACGTGGCGTTGACGCGCGCGGTGTACCGCTGCTATCTGGTTGCCGGCACGTATCAGTCGTCGCGCTCAACCAGGGAATCGCGCCGCAGCGTGCTGAACTGGCTGGTGGGCGGCAGCGGCCACAGTTTCGACGACTGGCTCGCCGAGCCGCCCGACGAAGCCGCGTTGTCGGCGCGCTGGCAGGCGCTGGCGGGTGGGTCGATCACGCTGCAGCCCTTGCCGAGGCCCGAGCGCCGCGTGCCGCTGGAAAGCCTGCAGGACCGCAGCGCGCATATGCAGGCGCGGGCCAATCGCAGGCCGCTGCGCGATCAGTGGCGCATGGCGAGTTTCAGCGGCCTGATCGCCGCGGGCAGCAAAGCTGATGAGGCGCACGCGCCGGTGGAAGAAGTGCGCCCCGATCACGACGAAATCGCCGATGCGCTCGTGGTCACGCCGGTGCCTGCACCGCACCCTCAAGCCCACGCGGAAGACGATGTTCTCGCGTTTCCGCGCGGCGCGGCGGCGGGCGACTGTCTGCACCGCATGTTCGAACTCGCCGATTTCACCGCGCCGCCTACGTGGACCGACGCCATTCGCGGCGCGCTGCGCGAGCGTCCGGCGCCGGCTGGGCCTGAGCTCGCCGCGCGCCTGCCTGCGATGATGCACAACCTGCTCCGGGACGTGGTCGCTACCGAACTGCAGCCTGGCATGAGGCTCGCGAATCTGGATCCGCGCCGGCGTCTGAACGAGCTCGAGTTTCTGTTCGCGGCGCCGTCGCTGGATTTCCCTGCGTTGCGGGAACTGCTGATCGAACACGGCTATCCTGACGTCGCACTGGAACCCGGCGTGCTGCGCGGGTTCGTCAAAGGATTTATCGACATGATCGTCGAGCACGACGGACGTTTCTGGATCGTCGACTGGAAGTCGAACCATCTGGGCGACACGGCCGCCGACTACGCCGCCGCGCCGCTCGAAGCGGCTATGGCGAGTCACGCGTATCACCTGCAGGCGCTGCTTTATACGGTCGCATTGCATCGTTACCTGAAAACGCGGGTGCGCGATTATTCGTACGACACGCACATCGGCGGCTATCTGTATCTGTTCGTGCGCGGCGTACGTCCGCATTGGCATGACGCCGACGGGCCGGCGGGCGTGCACAGGCGGCGCCCGGCATTCGAACTGGTCGCGCTGCTCGATGCGGCGATGATCGGAGGTGTCGCATGAGCACGTTCGAACAGAGTGCGTCTGTGCCGCCCGAACTCGACGACATCGGCGTGAATCTGCCCGCGCCGGCCGATTTCAGCACCGCGCTCGCGGAAGGGTTTGCGCGTCGCATCGGCACGCTGGCGCGGCGCGGCGGTGCATCGGCGGAGGCGGTCAAATGGGCGGCGCGGGGCGCGTTCGCCGCGAGCCGCGCGACGGCCGAGGGCCACGTGTGCGTGCCGCTCGCGTTGCTGGCGCGACGCTTCGAGGCATCGAGTGCCGAAGTGCGCGCGGCGCTGTTCGCGAGCGGCATGGCGAGCGATGGCTCGCAAAGCGCGGCAGCGTTGCGGCCGTTGGTGGTGGATGGGCAAGGGCGGTTGTATCTGGCTCGCTATTACGATTACGAGCGGCGGCTTGCGCGCGCGCTGGTCGCGCATGCTGGAGCGGGTGTCAGTTCCCGTGCCGCTCTCGGTGCTGAAGCAGGCGGCAACGCGCAGACCTTGCACGAGCGCCTGCTGCGCTACTTCGGCACGCCGAAAGACAACGAAGTCGACTGGCAACGTGTCGCGGTGGTTATGGCGCTGTCGGGACAACTCACTATCGTCAGCGGCGGACCCGGCACCGGCAAGACCACCACCGTGGTCGGCGTGCTTGCCTGCCTGCTCGATGCGCGCTCTGATCTGAGAATCGCACTGGCGGCGCCCACGGGCAAAGCGGCACAACGCATGCAGGAGGCCTTGCTAGGGCGTGCCGGCGATTTGCCGCCCGAACTCGCGGCCCGTTTGCCGCAGACGTCGTACACATTGCATCGCTTGCTCGGTTCCGGGCCGGGCGGGCGCTTCCGGCATCATCGGGACAATCCGCTGCCTTACGACGTCGTGGTGATCGACGAGGCGTCCATGATCGATGTCGCGATGGCCGCGCATCTGCTCGACGCTCTTGCACCGCAGACGCGTCTCGTGATGTTGGGCGACAAGGACCAACTGGCCGCTGTGGAAGCCGGCGCGGTGTTCGCCGAACTCAGCGCGCGTCCGGCGTTCACGCAAGATGGTTTGCGGCGGATCGCGGAGGCGCTCGGCATCGACGAATCGCGGCTGACGCAGGCGTTGCCGCACGCATCGCGCAGCTTGGGCGAGGAGCGCACCGGTTCTTTCAAGCAGTCCAATGCGCCGGACGCTTTCGAAGCGCGGCCCGACGATCTGTTCGCCTGTGCGGATTCGCAGGACGTCTTTAATGAACCGCTCGCGGGTGAGCTTTTTGACGGTGCCGCGTCATCGCCGGGTCCGGCACCGCACGCGTTAAATCCGCTCGCCGATTGCGTCGTCTGGCTCGAGCGTAACTATCGGTTCGGTCTCGAATCGCCGATCGGCCGCCTGTCGCTTGCGATCCGTAACGGCTCGGCGAGCGCGGCGCTCGACGTCCTACACGCTGATCCCTCGGAACCTTGCGCAGCGGCGCTTTACGAAGACACCCATGCGACGCTTGCCGAGCGCACCGTCGCGCGTCTTGCCGCAGGCTTCGCGCCCTACGCCGATGCGCTGGCTGCAGCGCTTGCAGCCGAAACGCCCGACCCGTTACCGCTTTTCGACGCGTTGAACCGTTTCCGCATTCTGTGCGCGACCCGTTCGGGGCCGCGCGGCGTCGATCAGGTGAATGCGGCGATGGCGGCGCAGGTGCGGCGCTCGGCCGGTGTGACGCTGGCAGTGGGCGCGCAGTGGTTCGCCGGGCGTCCCGTAATGGTGACGCGCAACGACTACGCACTGGGTCTGTTCAACGGCGACATCGGCATAGCGCTGCCGGGCGCAAGCGGCGCGTTGCGGGTGTATTTCCGTACCGGCGACGGCGGCTTGCGAGCGGTGTCGCCGGCGGCGCTTCCGCCGCACGACACCGCATTCGCGCTCACGGTTCACAAGTCGCAAGGCTCGGAGTTCGAGCATGCGGTGCTAATGCTGCCGTCGGTATTCAGCCGGGTGTTGTCGCGCGAGTTGGTGTACACGGCGATCACCCGCGCGCGTGAGCGGGTGGAAGTGGTCGGGGCTCGCGCCGTGCTGGCGCAAGCCATTGAAACGCCGACACAGCGCGATTCGGGCTTGGCCGCGCGGATAGCGGAAGTGTGGCATGGCGCTGAATAGCATGACGTGGGAGCAGCTGCGTTGCCGGCAACGGCAGGTCGGATAACTAGACAAACTGAACGGCAGACGGCCGCATTGCGCGCCGGAACCGTTCAACCAGCAGCTCCACCCGACTGCACGCGCGCCTCGACCCGCGCGCGCATGGTCTTTCGATACCACAGCGTCCACAGCGTCAGGCCGCCATAAATGCCGTAGCCGATGAACGGGGAAACCACGAGGAAGCGCTCGATCGGCCAGGTGAGCGCCATCCACGCACGCAGCGCCGTTTCGCCGGTCAGGCCGACGCCCCACACCAGCGTCATCAGGCGCATCGCGGCGACCAGCGCCGGGCGCTCCTGCCACAGCGTTTCGAAGCGCGCGGCGCCGCCTTCCATTTCGCGGGCAACGGTGGCGCGCGCAAGATAGAAGATCAGCGGTCGGCGCATGGGTAGTGAAAGAAGAAACACCACGCCGACCGCGCCAGACACCAGCGACTCGCGCAACAGCAGCATGCGCGGACTGCCGCCGAGTGCCATCGCCGCAACCGAGAGCACGATGCCGGACACCACCATCACGCTCAGCGCGTCGACGCGCCGGAATCGCACGAGTTCGACCAGACTCCAGAGGATCGGCGGCACGGCGGACGCGATCAACGCGCCAGTCTCGCCCAGATGCGGCAGCGCGAGCCGGTAAGCGAGCCATGGCAGCAGGAAGTTGACGGCCAGTTCCAGCACAAAACCCGGACGGAGCTTCATGTGAATTTACGCTGTAAGCGAAAAGCGCAGTATCGATGAAGCGGCGGTGCCGATGCAAATAGTTTTTCGCCTACGCAAGCGCGCCCGATAGTCCGTAATCGGCGTTGGGGCGCACTGTGTACACTCACGTCTTCCAGCCCAATCCCGTGTCATGACATCCCGCTATCCGATCCCATCGAACGAAATCGAACTGACCGCAGTGCGCGCGCAAGGAGCGGGCGGCCAGAACGTCAACAAGGTTTCGAGCGCCATTCACTTGCGCTTCGACGTGCGCGCTTCGTCGTTGCCGGAGGTGTTGAAAATGCGTCTGCTGGCGCTGTCCGATCACCGGCTCACGCGCGACGGCGTCGTGATCATCAAGGCGCAGGAGCATCGGACTCAGGAGATGAACCGCGCGGCGGCGCTGGCGCGACTCGATGAACTGATTGAAAGCGTCAGCGTCACGCGCAAGCCCCGCTTCGCGACCCGGCCGACGCGCGCGTCGAACCTGCGGCGCCTCGACGGCAAGGCCAAACGCAGCGAGATCAAATCCGGCCGCGGCCGGGTGGACGATTAGCGCTTGCCGCCGCGTCCCGCTACCGGGCGCAGGTCCGGCGTGGCGGTGGTCGGCACGAAGTCGACGCAGAGCACATGAGTGCCGTCATGCTCGAACGCGAGAGCGGCGGTATAGCAGTCCTGGCCGTCGGCGAGCGAATAGTGCGGACCCATCATCGCGACACGCCCCGGCGCGGCGAGCGCGTGCTTGAAATAGGCTCGCCGCGACCAGTTGCTGCGCGTGTCGCTATAGAGCGGCGCGAGCCGCAGCGGCGGCGGCGGCACCGAGGCGGCCGTGACCGAAGGCAGGGTCTGCTCGCCCTGTCCGTCGGTGATGAACACACGGCGTGCTTCAGGCAGATGCCACACCTTTTGCGCTGCCTGGCGCAGATCGCCGGTGGCCTGGTAGGTTTCGGCGGCGGCCAGCACCGCTTCAGCGAAACCTTCGAACCCGAGCCGCTGATGGCCGGCATGCCGGCGTTGGTAGTCGGCGAACTTGCTCCACATCGAGTCGATCAGCTCCGGCACTTTCGCGCAGGCCGCCTGCACGGAACTCTTCGGCTGACCGAGCCAGAAACCCTGCACGAAATCGACGTCGGCCTCCATCAGGATCATCAGTTCTTCGTCGGTTTCGACGCCTTCGGCCAGCACCAGCGTGCCTGACTGATGGAGCATCGCGATCAGGTGGCTGATCATCGAGTCGTCGCCTTCGCGCTTGCCGGCGCGCGCGACCAGCGAACGGTCGAGCTTGACGATATCGGGACGGAAGCGCCATACGCGGTCGAAGTTCGAGAAGCCGGTGCCGAAGTCGTCGATCGCGATCAGAAAGTCGCGCGGGTGCGAGGCGGCGAGCATGCTGGCGACGGCGGATTCGTCGTCCGCAGGCTGTTCGAGCACTTCGATCACGATGCGCTCCTGCGGCAGACCGAAGTGCGCCGACAGTTCGTCGATGAACGCGCGTTGCGGCCAGCCGGTTTCGAATACCTGTGGGCGCGTATTCAGAAAGAGCCAGCCGGTGCTGATGCCTTGCTCCATGAAGTTCGCCACGTGCAGGCAGCGCGCGATCCGGTCGAGCTCGCGCGCGTCGGCGGCCGAACGGGTGCCGGAGAAGAGCACTTCCGGCGAAACCGGCAGGCCGACCGGGTCGAACGCGCGCAGCAGCCCCTCATAGCCGACGACGCACTGGTGCGTCACCGACAGCACCGGCTGGAACACGCTGTGCAAAGTCAGCGCGCGCCAGGTCGCGGTCCAGCCGGACTCGTGCCGGGCAAGATGCGGGAGCAGGCCGCTCAGGGTCAATTCGCTGACGGATGGCATAAAGGCGGGCAGGAGAGCGGACATGGCGGCTTCGCGGCAAGCGGATGACGGGGCGCGCTCGACGATTCGGCGCGCAACGGAGGCTCGGCCCTCACGTGTGCGGGGCGGGTCGGATACAGCCCGGGAACGCGCAGAGCAATGCCAGCCATGCTGAACTCCGGCGGATTAATCAAAACCAGTCTAGCAGTTTGCAATTCGCGTGAATGTGCGGGTAATCACAGACGCGGGGTTGTGCCGGCGCTCCTGCCGGATGTCCCGCCGGGCGGTTTCCCAAGGCCGTCCGCCATGCTGCCGCCGGCCTGTCGCACGAGTTTTGCACCCGCTTGCCGTGCGCAAAACCGATTGCCTTCGTCGCAATCAATCGCCTGTATGAAAACGAGCGTAACAGGGCGCCACGCGGACACCCGCCAAACTCCAGGCAAGGGCGGCTCTGACGTAGGGGCGCAGGAACGGGTTATCGGCTCGGCCCCGACGATGCGTGGCCGGCGAAGCCGCCGGCCGGTACGCGGATCCTGCACGTTTGGCGGGCGCCCGGTATGCTGCTGCTTTCTGTGAAACGGAGGTTAGGCATGTCGGAAATCGCGGTGGTCGCAATCTCGGTGGCGAAGCCGGGCTACGAGGAGCAACTGCGTGAGGTGCTCGAAGGGCTGGTCGGGCCGACGCGCAAGGAACAGGGAGCGCTTCAATACGATTTGCACCGCGACGTGCAGGAGCCGCGCCGGTTCGTATTTGTCGAGCGTTGGGAAAGCCAGGAAGCCCTGGCGGCGCATGCGCAATCCGCGCACATCACGGCTTACAGGAAAGTGGTGGCGGACTGGGTCGAGCACGCGGAAGTTCGCGTCGTGTCGAAGATCGCCTGAACGGGCGGGCGGCGACAGACGGCGCGTCGCGCAACGGCGCGCGGGTTGCCGGCCGAATGAGTTGGCCCGGCAAATCCGCGTGCCGTTTGATTACATCGGGCTGTTAATGCGTGGCTTGCGGAACGTCGAGGATCAGGATGATGGTCCAGTCGGCGTCGCCGTCGTGGTGATACTGCCGTTCCGCGACGATGAACGGCTGCTGCTTGCCGTCCGGCCCGAGAAACAGCACGTCGCCTTCCATCGGCAGGCATTCGACGGGCGGCAGCGCCAGAAACGCCTCCTGACCGCCGCGCGGCATCAGTTTTTCGATTTTGCGAGATGCGGCCTCAGTCCATTCGATATCAAGCTGGATGTTGCTCATGCTGTCCTCCGCACCAGGGTGCGCACGGGTTAGGGATTCCGGCTGGGTGCCGGTCGGTGCGCGACTTTAGCACACCGTCGGCTGCGCGCCGCAGGGCTCGAGCGGCCCGTTCGCGCCTGGTGGGCACGCCGCGCTGATCCGGGGCTTGCAAGTCCTTTGCCAGCTGCTTCGCTAGCGCTCTCGCCAGTCGATTAGACAACAAAAAGCCGAAGCCGGCGGTGCCGGCTTCGGCTTTTCACCTCCGCGGCAGGGCCGCAGGTGAGTGAGTAATTGCGCTTGCGACCCGGGTGCTTACGACCCGGCGTCCGCCTTGGGAGCTTTTTTGTGATGCATGCCTCCCTTATGGTGTTTCATTGTCGCGGCCGGTGCGCTTTCCATTGCTTGCTGGCGGTTTTGCAAATCTTGCGCACGCTGCTCGACGTCGGCGGCCTTGGCCGGATCGGTGCTCATCATGACGCCGTTGTCCTGCGCATAAGCCGCGCCCGTTACGGCACTGAGGGAAACCAGGATCGCCAGGGACACTTTCTTCATTGCTACCTCCGCAGAGTGGTTGTGGACCCGAGTAGTTGCCTGTCCAGACGGAAAGACACTGCATTCTAGTCAGCAATATCCGCTCCAGCGGGAGGTTTTGTAAGCGCGATGACAATTCGTTACATCTTGTTACGCTCACGCCCCGTCGCGACACGGGCTGATTTCACGCCCAAGTCACGGCAAGGGTTGAATGCCTAACCACAACCTTCGCATCTCTAAATAAACTGGTTGGTGATGTTGTCTGGATTCTAGAACCAGCCGATTGCACGATAGACATGAAATTGTGCGATCCCGATCAGTTCATGCAACGCGATCTCCGCACTCACCAGATTGTCATAACGCGGTAGTACACCAAGGTGTGCGCGCCGCGCGTTCGAAATCATCGGTTGCGGTGCGAGGCCGAAACGGTGGAAGTCGAGCATGGCGCGCGGCATCTGGTAGGCGGAGGTAATGAGGATCAACGAATCGTAACGTGAGCCCTCCAGAACGGCGGACACGTTGCGCGCGTTTTCATAGGTAGTGCGGCTGCTGTTTTCCAGCACGATGTCCGCGCGCGGCACCTGCTGGCGCAACAGATAAGGCAGATAGGTATCGGCCTCGGTCGCGCGATGCCGCTGCGGATTGCCGCCGCTCACGATGACATGGCATATGGCCGCGGCACGTTTGCAGGCGGCGTAGTTCTGCGCGCTCGCCATGATGCGCGCGAGCACGTCGCGGGGGGGTACGAGCACGTGGTCGTCGTCATAGACCGTGCCGCCGCCCAGCATGATGATGGCAGTGCGCGGAGCGAATCGGGCGGGCGTATCGGTCTGCCAGCGCGGCTGTGCGAGATGCAGTAAGGGTACGGTAAGCCAGCCGGCGGCGAGCAGCCAGAACAAGGCAGCGGTGCAGACGGCGAGCGGCCGTCTGGCACGCTTCCATAGCACGATTGCTGCAAAAAAAAGCGCCAATAAAGTGAATAGAATCAATTTAAATGGGGTAACGTATGTCTTTCGGGACAAATCTACGAGCTTGCTATCGCGCCGCAGCGGTTGCATCGTCGGTTCGTGGACAGAACGCTAACATGGCGTTCAGACGGGGGTTCCGAAAACGAGACCAGGCAGCACCTGGCGGAATTCGGCTGCACCAGTGGCAGCCAGCTTCCAGCCAAGGGCGGGTGCTATGCGCGTCACTGGTGGCGCGGTGACGTGTTGGCATGGATGTGTCATAGCTGCACTTTAAGAAAGAAGTGAGATGACCACGTATTCCAACGAAGCGGTACTTGAAGCGCTGCGGCGGGCGCAATATCGCCAGGTTCCATGGGCCAGAAGGCCGGGCGTCTTTCAATATCTTCGCGCACTAGGCTTGATGGACACCGTTCGGCAGCGCACTGTCGCACCGGCTCCGGGTTTTCATGCACCGGTTGATATCGCCGTGCTCACCGAGCGGGGCAGAGCGGAGTTTGCGCGGCTCGCACACGACGAGCGCCTGCTCAGCTGGACTGCACAGCGAATGAACGACTACGTCGTGGCCACAGCCGACACGCGGCCTGCCGCCGCGCTCGAAGTCCGGCCATAGGTCCGGCAGACTGGCAGGCATTATTTCCCGGCCGCTCGACGCGGCCGGCGTGATTCCATTGCTCCGATCTTCTGCTGTGTAATCCACGTGTGGCACATCGGTGCCGCACCGGACGCTTTGCGCATCTACACGCGCTGGTTACGCACAATAGCTGCAAGAAAGGCTCAAAAAAAAGCCCGTATCGCGAGGATACGGGCGTACCGGAATTACTACTGCCACGCTGCGCTAATGGCGCTAAATCAGACTGCCATAAGGCGGGGTGGTTCCCCCAATTAATCAATATCCGCAACGCTGTCTTGCGGGCGGGCGGAGAATCGCTGTCCATACGCTGAGCATGGCTAATGCCGACGCGTCGGATCCTGGCGAGGCGCCTCCGGCCGTGTGCGCACGTTGCTGGCGATATCGCCGCGCAAATCCCCGCGCGGCGCGGGCGGCGTGAAATCGCGAGCGTGCGTGTCGCCTTGCTGCCAGGCTTCGACGGTGGCCGCACGATCCGGCCGCCAGTTCCAAGCCTGTTGGCGCTGCTGTGCGAGCGCCGGTGCGGCCATCGATGAAACGACAATGCCGCACAGAAGCAGTGACATTGGTTTCATGCTGAGCTCCCGTCAAGCCGATTGACTCAAGGCCTGTTTGCATACACATAAGGTATGCCCAGTCGCGAAAGCACGCTGTAAGTAATAGTAAATGGATGTTTCACCAGCAACTAACGCGCTGCTTCAGACGTCTGAAGCAGCGCACAGGCAGGCTGGGTGTAACAGGAGGGACGACTATGCTAGGCGCGCCGGAGAGCGGTGCCCATGACTGATGCGGCGAGCGCCGGCTTGCAGCGCACGGCGACCCGGGGAACAGATATATGCCGGGCGCCCGTAAGCGCCCGGCAGTGAGGCAGTGAAGCAGTTCGCGTCAGGCCATTTTGACCGGAGCGCGCCACGATTCCGGGTTGGTCCAGAACGCGCCGCGCAGGCGGTCACGGCTCGGCGGTGCCGGCGGTTTCGCAGCGGTCGCGCCAATACGGCCGCGCAGCGAAATTTCGCGGCCGCTCGTGCCGAGTCGCTTAACTATTTCGGCGAGCGTACCATCGGCTTGCCACTCGTCGAAGCGACGGCGGCAAGTCGGCGGCGACGGATAACGGCCCGGCAGTTTGGACCAGCCTTCGCCTGTCGACAGCACCCACAGCACGGCGTTGACAACCGCGCGCGCTTCTACGCGTGGCCGACCGCGCCGTTCGCTCCGTGCTGGCTCCGCACAGAACAACGCCTCGACCAGCGCCCACTCGTTGTCTCTCAAATCGTCGAACAGCATCATGTTTCACCTCAGCGAAGCTAACTCCGGTGCGCTGCCCCGCGCCGCGCACTCTCCATGCACTCGATAGGCGAGTGCCAAGGAGGGTCGGGCTTGCCACGGTCTGCTATGCAGTCAGAATCATGGCGCCGACCCTTGTGTGCAGGTAAATGCAGGAAGTGTGCCAAGTTGAGTCCAACCGCCTGAAAGCCCCGTGACAGCGGGCCAGCGCGGGCGCTAGCTAGGGGCGTATAAGAATCCAAAAAACCCATCTCGCAAATCGGGACAATCACCAATCTTGTGCAATCAGGCCCGACCAGCGTGCGTTCGCGCCTTATTGCTGCATTGCAACGCAATAGTGAAAAACGAATGTGGTGCTGACTTTCGCCATACAATGCGCATCAAATGATGCAATTGATGAGGTTGGTAAATGAATGTCACGCTGCGCCAGCTAAGGGTTTTCATCGAGGTCGCCCGTCTGCAAAGCTTCAGCCGGGCCGGCGATGAAATCGGCCTGACGCAGTCGGCCGTCAGCCGCTGCGTGCGCGAACTGGAGAGCGAGATCGGCCTCAAGCTGATCGATCGCACCACCCGCGAGGTGCAGCTCACGGATGTGGGCGGCAACCTGGTGTCGAGCGTGTCGCGTCTGCTGACGGATCTGGACGACGCACTGCGAGAGATCCGCGAAATTGGCGAGCAGCGTCGCGGACGGGTGGTGGTGGCCGCGAGCCCGACGGTGGCGTGCCGCCTCATGCCGCGCGTGGTGGCCGCGTGCGGGCAGCAGTTTCCCTACGTCGCCCTGGGTTTGCGCGACGACGTGCAGAGCGACGTGGTGCGCAAGGTCAAGTCGGGCGAGGTCGACTTCGGCGTGATCATCGGCCCGTTCGCCGCTGACGACCTGCTCAGCGAATCGCTGATGACGGATTCGTTCTGTGTCGTTTGCCGCGACGATCACCCGTTGGCGGCACAGGAGCGGATAGCGTGGACGGATCTGGAAGGCCAGCAGCTCGTCATGCTCGACTACGCGTCGGGCAGCCGGCCGATCATCGACGCCGTGATGCAGGAATACGGCGTGAGCGCCACGGTGGTGCAGGAGTTGGGGCATTCCGCGACCGTTTTTGGGCTGGTCGAGGCGGGCGTCGGCGTGAGTGTGCTGCCGTGGCTGGCATTGCCGCTGCCGGCGGGGGCTTCGCTGGTTGCCCGGCCGCTCGTGCCACGTGCCGAGCGAACGGTCGAACTGGTGCGCCGGCGTGATCGCTCGCTTTCGCCGGCGGCGGAGGCGGTGTGGGGGCTGATTCGTCAATTGCCGGGGCGGGCGGAGGACTTGGCCTAGTGGTTTGGGGTGCGGTGAGCGTGATGTTTCCCGGAGCTTGGCGAGCGCTTGTTGGGGAGGTGGTGCGCGTTGAATGGCCCTTCCCGTGGTTGATCGTCCACGGAGATTTCGAGGCGGCGAATGCGCAGTCGGCGGCTTTGAAGTTAGCGAATTCGCGTTCGGCGTCCTTAAGTCCGGCGCTCATAAACCGGGTGCTCTTAAACCAGGCGTTCTTAAATCCGGCGCCTTCGCCGTCTCGAAACGAAGCGCCACGCTAAACTGTCGCCTCCGCTGAATTTCACTCCATGCCCTTCACCCGTCTGGAAGCATCAATGAGCGAATCGGATCTGCCTGTGCCATCCATCCCTAATGCGCGCGACGCCGTGCGCGCGCTGCGTCCTTCGCAGATCCGTGAAGTCGCCAACGCGGGCTTCGGCGTCGACGACGTACTGCCTTTCTGGTTCGGCGAGTCCGACCGCGTCACGCCGGCCTTTATCCGCGACGCCGCGAGCGCAGCGCTGGCCGCGGGCGCGACCTTCTACACGCACAATCTGGGCATCGCGCCGCTGCGCACCGCGCTCGCGGGCTATGTCAGCAACCTGCACGGCGCGACGTCGCCGGAGCATATCGCGGTGACGAGCGCGGGCGTCAATGCATTGATGCTTGCGGCGCAACTCGTGGTGGGCGCGGGCGACCGCGTCGTCGCGGTTACGCCGCTCTGGCCGAATCTGGTCGAGATTCCGAAGATTCTCGGCGCGCATGTCGAAACCGTCGCGCTCGGCTATGGCGAGCACGGCTGGCAGCTCGACCTCGAGCAATTGCAGGCGGCGCTGACGCCCGACACGAAAATGCTGCTGATCAACTCGCCGAACAATCCGACCGGCTGGGTGATGAGCCGCGACGAGCAGCGCGCCGTGCTGACGCATTGCCGCCGCCACGGCATCTGGATCGTCGCGGACGAGGTCTACGAGCGCCTTTACTATGCGGACGCCGATCCCGCCGATCCCGAGGCGCCCCCGCGTACCGCGCCGTCGTTCCTCGATCTGGCCACGCGCGACGAACGCGTGATCTGCGTCAATTCGTTTTCCAAGGCGTGGTTGATGACAGGCTGGCGGCTCGGCTGGATCGTCGCACCCGCCTCGTTGAAGGACGATCTGGGCAAGCTCGTCGAATACAACACCTCGTGCGCGCCGGCGTTCGTTCAGCACGCGGGCATCGCGGCCATCGAGCAGGGCGAATCCTTTACGCGGGAACTGGTGCATGACCTGAAAGCGTCGCGCGACCATCTGGTGCGCGCGCTTAGCGCCGTGCCCGGCGTCGACGTGAAGGCGCCGCCAGGCGCGATGTACCTGTTTTTCTCGATGCCCGGCGCGGCGCACAGTCTGGAGCTGTGCAAGGCGATGGTGCGCGGCGTGGGACTCGGCGTGGCGCCAGGCAGTGCGTTTGGTCCGCAAGGCGAGGGCTTCGTCCGCTGGTGCTATGCCTGCGACACGGCGCGGCTGGACGAGGGTGTCGAGCGTCTGAAACGGTTCCTCGCGCAGCAGACGACGGCCCGCTGACTGCGGGGCGGAAAAGGCGGCTGCGCAAAACAATTTTGAGCAAACTTGAGCAAAGCGGGGCGAACAACAGCCGAAGAACGCGGCTTTCCGTCCAATTAAGCCTGTTTTTTCGCCAAAGCACGTCCGTCAAGGCGGCGCCGGAAAATGCGCGGGGGATTTCATCTTTACGCACTGATTGTTTTTGCGTAATATGGCGCTCAGTCACGCGATTCCTTTCAGGAATATCGCTGCTCCGTCCGGCTGGGTTTGGTTCGATTGTCTGTTTCGCCTCCCCCCGGTGCGTGCTCCCATCAATATGACCGATCAGAATCGGGCGAGCGCGTCTTCAGTTCCACATCGTCTGTTTGATCCGGTTCTTTGACCACAGGGTCTGACCTAGCTGCATGAATACCCAAGAGGCGAAGATCGTCCTCGAGACTGCCTTGATCTGCGCGCAGGAGCCGTTAAAGCTCGGCGAGTTACGCAAGCTCTTTGCCGACGGCGTGTCGGCAGACACCGTTCGGACTTTGCTCGAAGACCTCAAGCAGGATTGGTCTGGGCGCGGTGTGGAGTTGGTCGGGCTGGCGTCGGGCTGGCGGTTTCAAAGCAAGCCCGCAATGCGTTCGTATCTGGATCGCTTGCATCCTGAGAAACCGCCGAAATATTCGCGCGCGGTACTCGAAACGCTCGCGATCATTGCCTACCGGCAACCCGTCACGCGTGGCGATATTGAAGAGATTCGCGGCGTTACGGTGAATACGCAGGTCGTCAAGCAGCTCGAAGATCGTAACTGGATCGAAGTGATCGGTCATCGTGACGTGCCGGGCCGTCCCGCGCTGTACGCGACTACGCGGCAGTTCCTCGACGATCTCGGGCTGACGGCGCTCGACGAATTGCCGCCGCTTGCGGATCCGTCAGCGCAGTTGAACGCGGATCTGCTCGGCCAGCATGCGATCGAGTTCGCAGACGCCGATACCGTGCAGGCCGTGACCTCGGACGAAGATGGCGCGCTTGAAGAACAGGTGGATTCTGGCGTAATTGAAGCGGGCGCTGCCACTGACACGGTTGTCGGCACGGCTGCGACTGGCGAGTTGCAGGATATTTCTCCGGCCGTGGGCGAGCCGCTGCAGTCCGGTTTCGCAGACGCAAGCGCGGATAGCCATGCCGATGATAGCCAGCCCGAGACGGCAGGCGAGACGTCGGGAACGGAAATCGCTGGCGAGCAGGCTGAAGCGCATCAGAAGCAGCACGCTGAGCCGGTGGAATCTGGATACGTGGCCGAAGTGGCCGGTAGCGCAGTGGAAATCGCACCGGCATCCGGGTCGCATCCGGACGCGCCTGGTGCGCCCGCCGCGCAGGAACATGCCCAAACGGCACACGTGGAACACGTTGCACCGCAGACCGGCTCCGCCGGGTCCGCAGAGAACCACGATCCGGTCTCCCAGACCGATCCGGCAATACCCGCGCACGACTCGGGCGTACTCCGCAATACGGAGCACGCCGCCGAGCCGAACCCGACCAAGGCGGCGCACGGCGATCCAGAGGATCGTCGCGATGCGGCGCAGGACGCAGGCATTCTGACCGACGACGAACCCGAGTCGCGCAGCGCCTGACGTAACCGAACTTTTTTTGCCACGCCCGCAACGGGCGTGCGCGACCTGACATTTTGAGGTTGTTTTGACACATACCCACGACACCGATTCGTCCGAATCCGAGCGCGCCGTGCCGTCGGCTCGCGCCGACGAAACGCGCACCACGCAAGCGTCGGCAGGCGAGGGCGAGCGCCCGGCGCAGACCACGGAAGCAGACGGTGAAGACCGTCCGCGCCGCGGCCTGCGTCGCGGGCCGCGCAGCCTGATCGCGCGGCGCCGCGCCGGCGCGAAGACGAAGGGCGCCGAAGGCGCCGCCGCGCAGGAGGCGCCGGTCGTCGGCGAGGCACCACCGGACGGCGAGGTCGTTGCGCAAGTGCGTATGCCGCGCAAGGATGCCGGTGCCAAGGGTCAGGGATCGCGGCGCAATGCAGGCGGCGCGCGCCGCGAAGGCGCACCGCGTGAAGGCGCCGCACGTGAAGGCGCACCGGGCGAAGGCCAGCGCGAGCGTCAGCCGCGCGAAGGCGGCCAGCGTCAGAACCGCCGCGGCGGTGAAGCGCCGGCGGTTGCGACGGAAGCCGGTCAGGACGATCTGTTCTCGTACGTCACGTCGCCCGCGTTCGACGCGGACAACAGCGCCACCGGCGGGGTGCGCGCTCCGATGCTGCGTCGTGGCAAGCCGGCCGCGCCCAAGCGCGTGCTCGCCGCGGACGACGACGCACCGAAGCTGCACAAAGTGCTGGCTGAAGCCGGCATGGGTTCGCGCCGTGACATGGAGGAGTTGATCGTCGCCGGCCGGGTGTCGGTGAATGGCGAGCCGGCTCATATCGGCCAGCGCATCATGCCGACCGACCAGGTTCGCATCAATGGCAAGCCGGTCAAGCGCAAGCTGGCCAACAAGCCGCCGCGTGTGCTGCTGTATCACAAACCGACCGGCGAAATCGTCAGCCATGCCGATCCGGAAGGCCGTCCTTCGGTGTTCGACAAGCTGCCGCCGATGAAAACCGCCAAGTGGCTGGCGGTCGGCCGTCTCGATTTCAACACGGAAGGTCTGCTGATGCTGACCACGTCGGGCGATCTGGCGAACCGTTTCATGCACCCGCGTTATAGCGTCGAGCGTGAATATGCGGTGCGCGTGGTCGGCGAACTGGCCGAAGGCATGCGTCAGAAGCTTCTGCACGGCGTCGAACTGGACGACGGCCCGGCGAACTTCCTGCGGATTCGCGACGGCGGCGGCGAAGGTACCAATCACTGGTACCACGTCGCGCTCGCCGAGGGGCGTAACCGCGAAGTGCGTCGTATGTTCGAAGCGGCCGGCCTGATGGTCAGCCGCCTGATCCGTACTCGTCACGGTCCGATCTCGCTGCCCAAGGGCCTCAAGCGCGGCCGTTGGGAAGAGCTGGAAGACAACCAGGTGCGTGCGCTGATGGCGTCGGTGGGTCTGAAGGCGCCGACCGAAGAGCGAGGCAGCCGCAACGCGGCGCCGGAGCGCAAGCAGCCGGATCCGATGCAAACGTCGATGGGTTTTATTAACCGTGAGCCGGTGTTGATGTCGCATGGCCGTTTCGATCAGCAGCCGCCACGCGGCCAGGGTCGGCGCGGTGGTGCGGCAGGCGGCGGTTTTGCTGGTGGCGCGGGCGCGGGTTTCGGCGGCGGCTATGGCAATCGCGGCGCCGGCCGCAGCGCCGGCGGCTTCAGCGGCCCGATGGGCGGGGGTGGGGGTGCGGGCGGCCCGCGTGGCGGCCGTGAAGTCGACGGCAACCGCGCGCCGTCGGGCAATGGCAATCGTGCGGCAGGCGGCGGCAAGCGTGTCGGCGGTGCGGGTGCCAATCCGGGCAATGGCGGCAACAACCGCGGGCCGGCCGGCAATCGGGGCGGCAATGCCAACCGCGCGGGCGGCGGAAACGCCAGCCCCGGCGGTGCAAATCGCGGTGGCGGCGCACCGCGCGGCCGTTCGCGCGGCCGTTGAGCAGTGGTCGTCGAGCGATAAGCGGGTCATGCATGGCGGTCGGCCACTGATCGTTCTTTAGCGATTGTCTCCAGCCACCGTCATTGTCGATCGACGCGACCTGAGTTTCGTGCCTCTCTCAGTTTTCATGCGGCACATAAAACCGTAGCATCGGTGGAAATGGGGGCGGATTTCACTTGCCCCGCCGGTCCCGTGTGAATACGGGGCGGCGCGAGCCGCCTTGCAAAAGGCCGGAAGTGTCGCCATATCGTTGCAGGATTCGCATGAAATCAAGCGGAAATGCGCGTTGGGCGGCGTTCTGCGGTTTGCGTTTGTCCTGAAAAATGGCTACAATCGCGAAGTCGCTGGGCGTGCGGCTTTTTATGTGCGGCTCAGGTGCGACCACCGGTAATAAGATGATGGGCGTTTAGCCCATTTTTTTTTGCCGCTCAGTTCTCAGTGGTTCGGCATCTCGGGTAGCACGAACGTGCGCCGGCTTGGCGCGCGGCCCGCATTGGTTGTTTGCAGAACAGGCGGCAGGCTCGCTGCGCGAACATCTAAGAGGGCATTGTGCAACTGACGGAACTGATTGAAACCACGGTCGTGGGACTCGGCTACGAGCTCGTCGATCTCGAGCGCACCGGGCGCGGCATGTTGTGTATTTATATCGACCAGCCGGCCGGCATTGCGATCGAAGACTGCGAGAAAGTCACGCGTCAGCTCCAGCACGTTCTGACGGTCGAAAATATCGATTACGAGCGGCTTGAAGTATCGTCGCCCGGTCTCGACCGCCCGCTGAAGAAACTGGCGGATTTCGAACGCTTCGCAGGCAGCGAAGTGGTAATCACATTGAAAAAGCCATTGGACGGACGGAAATCGTACCGGGGCATCCTGCATGCTCCGCAAGGCGAGACGATCGGTCTGGAATTTGAAGGGAAGGAAGGCGCCGCGATGCTCGATTTCACGCTCGCGGACATGGACAAAGCACGCCTCGTTCCGAAAGTTGACTTTAGGAGCCGCAAACAATGAGTCGCGAAGTGTTGATGCTGGTGGATGCGCTGGCACGCGAGAAGAATGTCGACAAAGACGTGGTATTTGCCGCGCTCGAAGCGGCTCTCGCTTCGGCCTCCAAGAAACTCTTCGAAGAAGATGCGGATATCCGCGTCCATATCGACCGTGAAAGCGGCGAGCACGAAACGTTTCGCCGCTGGAAAGTGGTGCCGGACGAAGCCGGTTTGCAGGAACCGGATCAGGAAATCCTGCTGTTCGAAGCACGCGAGCAGAAGCCCGAGATCCAGCTCGACGAGTACATCGAAGAGCCGGTGCCGTCGATCGAGTTCGGCCGTATCGGCGCGCAGGCCGCCAAGCAGGTGATCCTGCAGAAGGTGCGCGACGCCGAACGCGAACAGATCCTGAACGACTTCCTCGAGCGCGGCGAGCACATCATGACCGGCTCGGTGAAGCGCCTGGATAAAGGCAACTTCATCGTCGAAACTGGTCGTGTCGAGGCGCTGCTGCGCCGCGACCAGCTGATTCCGAAGGAAAATCTGCGCGTGGGCGACCGCGTGCGCGCCTACATCGCGAAGGTCGATCGCACCGCTCGCGGTCCGCAGATCGAACTGTCGCGTACGGCGCCCGAATTCCTGATGAAGCTGTTCGAGATGGAAGTGCCGGAAATCGAACAGGGCCTGCTGGAAATCAAGGCAGCCGCGCGGGATCCGGGCGTGCGCGCCAAGATCGGCGTGGTCGCATACGACAAGCGCATCGATCCGATCGGCACCTGCGTCGGCATTCGCGGTTCGCGCGTGCAGGCTGTGCGTAACGAGCTCGGTGGCGAAAACGTCGACATCGTGCTATGGTCGGAGGATCCCGCACAGTTTGTGATCGGCGCGCTCGCGCCGGCAGCCGTCCAGTCGATCGTCGTCGATGAAGAAAAGCATTCGATGGACGTCGTCGTAGACGAAAACGAACTGGCGGTCGCGATCGGCCGCAGCGGCCAGAACGTCCGTCTTGCCAGCGAACTCACCGGCTGGCAGATCAACATCATGACGCCGGACGAATCTGCGCAGAAGCAGAATCAGGAGCGCGGCGTACTGCGTGACCTGTTCATGGCGCGTCTCGATGTCGACGAAGAAGTGGCCGACATCCTGATCGACGAAGGCTTTACGAGCCTCGAAGAGATCGCCTATGTGCCGCTCAACGAAATGCTCGAAATCGAGGCATTCGACGAAGACACCGTTCACGAACTGCGTAATCGCTCGCGCGACGCGCTGTTGACGCTGGCGATCGCGAATGAAGAAAAGGTCGAAAATGTAGCGCTCGACCTGAAGAGCCTGGACGGTATGGACGCCGACCTGCTCGCAAAACTGGCCGAACATCAGATCCAGACGCGCGACGAACTCGCCGAGCTGGCTGTGGATGAACTGGTCGAGATGACCGGAATGGAAGAGGATGCCGCTAAGGCGTTGATCATGAAAGCACGTGAACACTGGTTCCAGTGAGAAATGACCATGGCGCACTAAATTGAAGCGGCCGTCAGGCCGCATGACCCGATGCTAACCGCAAGGAATCGGTCCTTGCATTAAGAGGAATGAATGGCGAGTAACAACGTAGCCCAATTTGCCGCGGAACTGAAAATGCCTGCAGGCGTGCTGCTTGAGCAGCTGCAGGCGGCGGGCGTCACAAAAGCGAGCGAAGACGACAGCTTGTCCGAAACGGACAAGGCGCGTCTGCTCGACCACTTGCGCAAGTCTCACGGCTCGACTGATGCTGACAAGCGCAAGATCACGCTGACGAAACGGCATACGTCGGAAATCAAGCAATCCGATGCGACGGGCAAAGCTCGCACCATTCAGGTCGAGGTGCGTAAGAAGCGCACTTTCGTCCGCCGCGACGAAACCTCCGCCGAAAACGGAGATGCATCGAATCATGTGGCCGAGGCCGACGTCGACGATCTCGAACTCCAGCGTCGTGAAGAGGAAGCTCGTCACGAAGCCGAACTGCTCGAAAAGCAGGCTCAGGAGCTGAAGGCTCGCCAGGAACAACTCGAACGCGAAGAAGCGGAACGTCAGGCGCGTGAAGCGGCTGCCGAAGCCGAGCGTCGCCGCGCCGAAGAAGAAGCAGCGAAGAAGCGCGCAGCGGCTGCGGCCGAGGCGGCGGCTCGCGAGCAGCAGACACAGGCTTCGAAGCCCGCGCAAGCCGCGCAACCGGCAGCCGCAAAGGCGGAGCCGGTAGTGGCCAAGGCAGCGGAGCCGGTGGTCGCCAAGCAAAGCGAGCAGGACGACGAGCGCGCTGCCGCAGAACGTGCAGCGCAACGCGAAGCCGCGAAGAAAGCAGAAGACGCAGCGCGTCAGGCTGCCGAGAAAGCGCGTGCCGAGCAGGAAGAAATTGCCAAGCGCCGTGCCGCGGCTGAAGCCGAAGCGCGCGCGATTCGCGAAATGATGAACACGCCGCGCAAGGCGCAGGTCAAGGCGCCGGAACCGGCACCGAAGCCCGCTGAGCCGGCCAAGGCCGCGGAAGCCAAAGGCACGCTGCACAAGCCGGCGCGTCCGGCGGGCGAGGCACCGGCCCGTCCGGCAGCCAAGAAGCCGGCTGCTGCGGCTCCCGCTGCCACGACCACGCCTTCCGCCGGCGACAAGAAGAAGCCGGGCGGCGGCAAAGGCGGCTGGCAGGACGACGCAGCCAAGCGCCGCGGCATCAAGACGCGTGGCGACACGAGCGGCGGTGTCGATCGCGGCTGGCGCGGTGGCCCGAAGGGTCGCGGCAAGCATCAGGATCAGAACACCACGTTCCAGGCGCCGACCGAACCGATCGTGCGTGAAGTGCACGTGCCGGAAACCATCACGGTCGCCGATCTGGCGCACAAGATGGCGGTCAAGGCGTCGGAAGTCATCAAGTCGATGATGAAGCTCGGCCAGATGGTCACGATCAACCAGATGCTGGACCAGGAAACGGCGATGATCATCGTCGAGGAACTGGGCCACCACGCGGTTGCGGCCAAGCTGGACGATCCGGAAGCCATGCTGGTCGAAGGCGAAGTGTCGGATGCGGAATCGCTGCCGCGTCCGCCGGTCGTCACGGTCATGGGTCACGTTGACCACGGCAAGACGTCGCTGCTCGACTACATTCGCCGCGCCAAGGTCGCAGCGGGTGAAGCGGGCGGGATTACGCAGCATATCGGCGCCTATCACGTCGAAACGCCGCGCGGCGTCATCACGTTCCTCGACACGCCGGGTCACGAAGCCTTTACGGCCATGCGTGCTCGCGGTGCGAAGGCGACCGACATCGTGATTCTGGTGGTGGCAGCCGACGACGGCGTGATGCCGCAAACGAAGGAAGCCATCGCCCACGCGAAGGCAGGCGGCGTGCCGCTCGTCGTCGCGATCAACAAGATCGACAAGCCGGATGCGAATCCGGAGCGCGTCAAGCAGGAACTCGTCGCTGAAGGCGTCGTGCCGGAAGAATACGGTGGCGATTCGCCGTTCGTGTCGGTGTCGGCCAAGACCGGCGCGGGCATCGACGATCTGCTCGAAAACGTGCTGCTGCAAGCCGAAGTGCTGGAATTGAAGGCACCGGTCGACGCGCCGGCCAAGGGTCTCGTCATCGAAGCGAAGCTCGATAAGGGTAAGGGTCCGGTTGCAACGATCCTGGTGCAGTCGGGTACGCTGAACCGCGGCGACGTGGTGTTGGCAGGTAGCGCTTACGGTCGCGTGCGAGCCATGCTCGACGAAACCGGCAAGCCGACCAAGTCGGCGGGTCCGTCGATCCCGGTCGAAATTCAGGGTCTCTCGGAAGTCCCGCAGGCTGGCGAAGAAGTCATCGTCATGCCGGACGACCGCAAGGCGCGTGAAGTCGCACTGTTCCGTCAAGGCAAGTTCCGCGACGTCAAGCTGGCCAAGCAGCAGGCCGCCAAGCTCGAGAACATGCTGGAACAGATGGGCGAAGGCGAAGTTGCGTACATGCCGCTCATCGTCAAGGCCGACGTGCAAGGTTCGCAGGAAGCGTTGGTGCAGTCGCTGCTCAAGCTTTCTACCGACGAAGTGCGCGTGCAGATCGTGCACGGCGCCGTGGGTGGCATCAGCGAGTCCGACGTCAACCTGGCAACGGCTTCGAAGGCGGTCATCATCGGCTTCAACACCCGTGCGGACGCGCAGGCTCGCAAGCTGGCGGAAAGCAACGGCGTCGATATTCGCTACTACAACATCATCTATGACGCAGTGGATGACGTGAAGGCCGCGATGTCGGGCATGCTGGCACCGGAGAAGCGCGAAATCGTCACGGGTACGGTCGAAGTGCGTCAGGTCTTCAAGGTACCGAAGATCGGCGCGGTGGCCGGCTGTATGGTCACGGACGGCTTCGTCAAGCGCTCGTCGTCGGTGCGCGTGCTGCGCAACAACGTTGTCATCTTCACGGGCGAGCTCGATTCGCTCAAGCGCTTCAAGGACGACGTGAAGGAAGTCCGTCAGGGCTTCGAGTGCGGTATGTCGATCAAGAACTTCAACGACATCGTCGAAGGCGATCAGTTCGAAGTCTTCGAGATCACCGAAGTCGCGCGTACGCTGTAATTCACGCGGCACGGCTCTAGGGGGCGGAGCGGGCTTTAACGCCCGCTCCGCCCGTTGTTTTTGGTGCTACACGTTTGTCGCGCAGAGCGCCCGCCGTCAAGCTTTCGGTCGTTCGGGCCGCCCTTGATGCCGTCTGAATAAAAAGGCCGCACCAAGGCCCGCACCACGCCGGCGCGAATCACTTTTTTGCATCCGTTAGATGCGGATCACATAACACCATGCCTAAGAAACGTTCTTCTCCTAATCGCAACGTGCAGATCGCCGATCAGATCCAGCGCGATTTGTCCGAGCTGCTGCGCGAGGTCAAGGATCCGCGCATCGGTATCGTCACGATTCAAAGTGTCGAGCTGACGCCGGACTATGCACACGCCAAGATCTATTTCACGACGCTCACCGGCGATCCGCAACAGACGCTCGAAGCGCTCACGCATGCGGCCGGCCATCTGCACAATCAGCTGTTCAAGCGCTTGCATATTCATACCGTGCCGACGCTGCATTTCCATTACGACAAGACGATCGAGCGGGCTGTCGAGATGTCGCGTCTGATCGACGAGGCGAACGCCAATCGCGCGAAAGAAGACTGAGCGCGCTGTTAGCCGCGGCGCTCGCTGCCTTGCCCGAGTCGCCCTGCGCTCAGTGCTGTTTTCCGAATTCATCGAAGACTTCGTCCTTCCGTCATGACCGCATCTCAACGCCCCCGCGTGCCGCGTCGCGCGCTCGACGGCGTGCTGCTGCTCGACAAGCCGCTCGGCCTGTCGAGCAACGACGCGCTGATTCGCGCGAAGCGTCTCTATCTGGCAAAAAAAGCGGGCCACACCGGTACGCTCGACCCATTGGCCACCGGTTTGCTGCCGCTTTGCTTCGGCGAAGCCACCAAGTTTTCGCAGGACCTGCTCGAAGCCGACAAGACATATGAAGCCACCATGCGCCTCGGGATTCGCACAACCACCGGCGACGCCGAAGGCGAAGCAATCGACACACGTGAAGTAACGTGCGACGAGGCGGCGATTCACGCGGTGCTGCCGGCATTCCTCGGCGAAATCACCCAGGTTCCGCCGATGTATTCGGCGCTCAAGCGTGACGGCAAGCCGCTGTACGAGTACGCGCGGGCGGGCCAGACATTGGAGCGGGAAGGGCGCCAGGTGACGATCCTGAAGCTTGAGATACTCGCCTGCGCGTTGCCGGATGTGACGTTTCGCGTGACATGCAGCAAGGGCACGTATGTGCGCACGCTGGCCGAAGATATCGGCGAGGCGTTGGGTTGCGGCGCGCATCTGGTGGCGCTGCGACGCACGGGCGTCGGCGCGCTGACGCTCGAAAATTCGGTGACGCTCGACGCGTTGTCCGACGCCACCGAAAGCGAGCGCGACGCCTGGCTGCAGCCGGTAGATGCGTTGCTGTCCACATTCCCGCTCGTGCAGCTAAACGAGGACGCGACGCGCCGCTTTCTACACGGTCAGCGGTTGAAACTGTCCGAGTTGACCATCACGGGCGACGCGGTGAATGCGCCGCGTGTTCGGGTGTACGCCGCGCAAGGGCGTCTGCTTGGCGTCGCGAAGCAGGGCGAGGGCGTGCTGGCGCCCGAGCGGCTGGTCGTCACCACAGCAAGCTAAATACCGCATTGACAGTAGACCGTGTGCGCGACGCGCACGGCCGATCGAAGGTGCAGAAAAAAGGCGGGACCGCTGTCGAGCGGTCCCGCCTTTTTTCATATCGTCTGCTGCGGCGACTGGCGCCGACAATCAGTGTGCCGCGGCGGCCGCCGCACCTGCGTCGCCACCGGCGCGCTCAGGCCTCGTGATCCAGATCAGCGCGATCAGCGCGACAAAGATACCGGCGGACACGAAGAACAGATCGTTCACACCCAGTTGCGCCGCCTGCTGCGTCGCCATTGTGTTGAACAGGCCATACGCCTGCGGTTGACTGAAGCCCGCCGCGCCCATCTGCCGGATCGACTGGTCGAACACCGGGTTGTACGCGTTGGCCTGTTCGGCCAGTTGCGCGTGATGCATGATCGTACGGTGATCCCACGCGGTCTGGAAGATCGACGTGCCGATGCCGCCGCACATGATCCGCACAAAATTCGACAGGCCCGACGCCGCCGGAATCCGGTTGCCCGGCAGTCCCGACAAGGTGATCGACACCAGCGGAATGAAGAACCCGGCCATGCCGATCCCTTGAATCAAGGTAGGCAGCAGCAGCGAATACGTATCGACGCCGGTCGTATAACGCGAGCGCATCCAGAAACACAGCGCGAACACGAGGAACGACAGGGTCGCGATATAGCGCGGATCGGTGCGCGGCAGCACCTTGCCCGTGATCGGCGACAGCAGCACGGCGAACAGGCCGACCGGCGCCATGACCAGACCGGCTTCCGTCGCCGTGTAGCCGATATCGGTTTGCAGCCATAACGGCAGCAGCACCAGATTGCCGAAATAGAGCCCGTAACCGATCGACAGTGCGACAGTCCCGCCGGTGAAATTGCGCCGGCTGAACAGCGACAGGTCGACCACCGGGTGCTCGGCCGTCAATTCCCACACGATGAAAAACGCGAGCGCGATCACCGCGACCAGCGCCAGTACGACGATGGTCGTCGACGAAAACCAGTCGAGATCCTTGCCCTTGTCGAGCATGACCTGCAGCGACCCCACCCAGGCGATCAGCAGGCCGAGACCGACGCCGTCGATCGGCGCCTTTCTGATAACCGAATCGCGGTTGCGGAAGATCATCCACGTCGCCACGGCGGCAATCGCACCGACCGGAATGTTGACGTAGAAAATCCACGGCCACGAGATGTTGTCCGAAATCCAGCCGCCGAGAATCGGGCCCGCCACCGGCGCGATCAGCGTGGTCATCGCCCACATGGATAACGCCATAGGCGCTTTGGCGCGCGGATAGCTCGCGAGCAGCAGCGTTTGCGACAGCGGGATCATCGGGCCGGCCACCGCGCCTTGCAACACGCGCGAAGCGAGCAGGAACGGCAGGGTCGGCGCGAGCCCGCACATCCACGACGAGATCACGAACAGAATGATCGACGCCATGAACAGGCGCACCTGGCCGATACGGTCGGTCAGCCAGCCGGTGAGCGGCACGGAGATCGCGTTGGCGACCGCGAACGAGGTGATGACCCACGTGCCCTGGTCGGACGACACGCCGAGGTCGCCGGAAATCGATGGAATCGATACGTTCGCAATCGACGTATCCAGCACGTTCATGAAAACGGCGAGCGACACCGCGATGGTGCCGATCACCAGTTGCGCGCCCTCGAGCGGCGGATGAGGGACTTGCGCCTGAGCCTGAGCCATTGAAGAAGCCTTGTCTGATTCGTCGCGCGGCTTACATCAGCTTCGCAGCGGCAGGCTTCGCGCCGCCGGCCTGGGCCGACTTCTGCGAGCCGCCGTTCGGGCCTGCGTTTTCCGAAATGATGCGAGCGATTTCCGCGTCGGCCTGGTCACCATACTTCTCGAACACGTTGGTCTGATAGACCGTGTTCGGTGCCTGGCCGAGTTGGCCGCCGTTGTCGTCCTTGATGGTCACGTCGGCTTGCATCGACAGGCCGATACGCAGCGGGTGCTGTTCGAGTTCCTTGGGATCGAGCGCGATCCGCACCGGCAGACGCTGCACCACCTTGATCCAGTTGCCGGTGGCGTTCTGCGCGGGCAGCAGCGAGAACGCCGACCCCGTGCCCGCCGAGAAGCCGACCACCTTGCCGTGAAACACCACCGACGAGCCGTACACGTCGGCCGTCAGTTCGACCGGCTGGCCGATGCGCATGTGCTTGAGCTGCACTTCCTTGAAGTTCGCGTCGACCCACACGCCGCCGAGCGGCACGATCGCCATCAGCGGGGTGCCCGGCGAGACGCGCTGGCCGACCTGCACCGAGCGCTTCGCCACGTAGCCCGTGACCGGCGCCGGCAGGTTGTTACGCGCGTTGCTCAGGTACGCGTCGCGGACCTTGGCGGCGGCGGCCTGCACGTTCGGGTGATTCGCGATCGTGGTGTTGGCGGTCAGCGCGCGGTTCGACGCCAGTTGCTGCTGGGCGGCGTCGACGGCGGCTTGCGCGCTCTTCACGGCGTCGCGGGCATGCGAGATTTCTTCCTGCGACACGGCGCCGGTTTGCGCGACCGTCAGACGGCGCTTCAGGTCGTCCTGAGCGCGCGACAGATCGGACTGGCGCTGGGCCACTTGCGCCTGGTATTGATTGTCGTCGGCGAACAGGCCGCGCACCTGGCGCACCGTCTGCGCGAGATTCGCTTCAGCCTGTTCCAGCGCAACGCGGGCGTCGGCCGGATCGAGCACGACGAGCGGATCGCCGGCCTTCACCGTCTGGGTGTCGTCAGCGTTCACGGCGACGACCGTGCCGGTGACTTGCGGCGTGATCTGGACGACGTTGCCGTTCACGTAGGCGTCGTCGGTGTCTTCGTGGAAGCGCGCGACGAGGAAGTAGTACAGGCCGTAAGCGATCGCGGCGATCAGGATCACGATCACAAGCAGCGTCATCATGCGCTTGCGTTTGCCGTTGTTCGCCGGTTGTGCCGGCTGATTCGGCTGTTGGTTAGCCGCGGGCTGCTGGGGGGTGCTCATTGATGTGCTCCGGGTTCTCTCAGACGTCGTCGTTTATTCGGATGTTCGTGCGTGTGTTCGATCTGGCCGTGGTTCACGCGCTCAATTGGCCGCCGCGGTCGCGGTGGCCGCCGATGCCGGGGCATCGGTCGGCACCACGAGACCGGTCTGCGTCGCGTCGAAACCGCCGCCGAGCGCTTTGATGAGGCCGATCTGCATATCGCGGCGGCGCATCTTCAGGTTGGTCACTGTCTGTTCGGCGGCGAGGCGGTTCTGGTCGGCGGTCAACACCTGCAGCTGCGGCGACAGGCCGGCCTTGTAGCGGATCACAGCCAGTTGATACGCCTTGGTCGAAGCGTCGAGCGCGCGCTGCGCGTCGCCTTGCTGCTGGTCGATCGATCTGATGGACGACACTTGCGTCGCGACGTCCGACAGCGCGCTGATCAGCGTCTGGTTGTAGTTCGCCACATCCAGCTCGAAGTCGGCGTAGCGGCCTCGCAGTTGCGAGCGCAGCGCGCCGGCGTCGAAGATCGGCAGGTGAATGGCGGGGCCGAACTGGATCTGCCGGCTGGCCGAGGTGAGGAAGCGGCCCCAGCCGAACGCGTCGAAGCCGAAACCGGCGGCGAGGTTGACGTCCGGGAAGAACTCGGCCTTCGCTTCCTTCACGTCGTGCATCGCGGCTTCGACCTGCCAGCGCGCGGCGACAATGTCCGCGCGGCGCGCCACGAGGTCGGCGGGCAGATTGTCCGGCAGCGCCACGGCGTCGCCCCTGGTCAGAGCCGGCTGGGCGATCTGCAGGCCGCGATCCGGGCCCTTGCCGAGCAGTGCGCCCAACTGGTAGCGCACGACCGTGATCTGGCCGTCGAGGTCGGTCAAATTGGCCTGGCTAGTTGCGATATTGCCGTTCGCGGTTTGCCGCTCGACATTGGTGTCGAGGCCGGCGGTGACGCGGCCGTTGGTGATGCGGCCGATATCCTCGCGATTGGCGATTTCACGCGCGGCGATATCGCGCAATGCATACAACTGCGCGAGCTGGTTGTAGGTGCTGGCCACCGACGCCGCGAGCGTCACGCGTGCCTGCTGCATGTCGGCCTCCGCGGCCTTTTCCTGCGACACGGCCTGGCCCAGACGCTGGCGATTCTTGCCCCACAGGTCGAGATCCCACGAAGCGCTCGCGAGCACATTGTTCTCGCTATACCAGGTGCCGCCGTACGGGGGCGGGTAGAGCGCGTTCGCGGAGAAGAGTTCGCGATTCCAGGAATAGCTGCCGTTGACCTTCGGATACAGCGCCGAGCGCGAGCTTTCGATATAGGACGAGGCCTTGGCGATACGCGCCTGCGCCTGCGCGATCGACGGGCTGCCTTCCAGCGCTTCCGCGATCAGCCTGGGCAGTTGCGGGTCGCCGAACTGATTGGCCCAGTCGAGCGACGGCCATTGGCCGCCCTGGGCGGGCAGGCTCTGCGCGGACTCGTACTGGGCCGGCGACGACATCTGCTTGTCGCTTTTCATACCGAAGTAGTTCGCGCACCCCGTAAGGGCAAGCGCCGTCACCGCGGCGGCGACAGCGGCCCGGCTCGAAAACGCGGGCGCGGGCAGGGAAAGGGATTTCATCGCTCGACTCTTGGAGTGGAATGTAATGATGGACACTGCAAGCAATTTCTTACGATTTACTGTCAAAATTGCTTGCTGCATCACGGGTTAGTCCCGTTTGTTCGCCGGAATTAACGAGCACGCGACGCAGCATGCTCTTCAGAAAACCTACTTCTTCCGGGGTGAAACCGCCGAGCAGACTGTCCAGCACGCCGTTGAAAATAGCCGGCATTCTGGCGGCGATCGCGAGACCTTCCGGTGTCAGTGCGAGGCGCACGACCCGTCGATCTTCATTGCTGCGCACCCGTGTCAGCAGGCCGCGTTTTTCCAGCCGGTCGATCAGGCGCGTGATGGCGCTTGCGTCGATGCCGTATTCACGAGCCAGTTCGGCCGCCAGCAGGCACTTGCCGCTCGCCACCATGAACAGGATGCTGCCCTGCTGGCTGGTAATGCCCAACTCGGCCATGCTGCGCTGGTTGATCAGGTTCGACATGGTCGATTTCACTCGCGAGAGCAGATAACCGACGCTTTCGCCAAACTGATACTCGCTGATGACGTCCGGCGTAGGTGGGGTGGACGGCTCTGTCATGATTCTCGTGCGAATGCAATGGTTGACTAGGCAGTAGTATAGTGGTCGGTTCGTTGACGCGGCAAGTGTTATTACAGCTTAGACAAGGGTCTTTTCCTGCTCAAGCGACAATCCGCGCGATTTCGCGTAGGTTTCGCTCGCCTGCTTAGGCTCGATTTCCGATGCGCCGCGCAATGGAAGCCGGTCGGCCCGTCAGGGAATGCCAGAAAGCTTCATTTACGCGTGCTATAATGTTGGGTTCCCAAAAGTGCGCTTTGGGCTTTGTTGGCTTCGTACACAATGCTGCTTTGCTGGCGCACTCAACTGTCTCCAGGTTCCTATGACTCGCGCCCTACGCAACATCGCCATCATTGCCCACGTCGACCACGGTAAGACCACGCTCGTCGACCAGCTGCTCCGCCAGACCGCCACCTTCCGCGACAACCAGCAGATCGCTGAACGTGTGATGGACTCGAACGACATCGAAAAAGAACGTGGCATCACGATTCTTTCCAAGAACTGCGCGGTCGAATACGAAGGCACGCACATCAACATTGTCGACACCCCGGGCCACGCCGACTTCGGCGGCGAAGTGGAGCGCGTGCTGTCGATGGTCGATTCCGTGCTGTTGCTGGTCGACGCCGTCGAAGGCCCGATGCCGCAAACGCGCTTTGTGACCAAGAAGGCACTGGCGCTCGGCCTGAAGCCGATCGTCGTGATCAATAAGGTGGACCGGCCGGGCGCGCGGATCGACTGGGTGATCAACCAGACGTTCGACCTGTTCGACAAGCTGGGTGCAACCGACGAACAACTCGACTTCCCGATCGTCTACGCGTCGGGTCTGAACGGCTACGCAGGCTTGACGCCGGACGTGCGCGAAGGCGATATGCGCCCGCTGTTCGAGGCGGTGTTGCAACACGTACCGGTTCGCCCGGCTGATCCGTCGGCTCCGCTGCAATTGCAGATCACGTCGCTGGATTACTCGTCGTACGTTGGCCGTATCGGCGTGGGCCGTATCACGCGCGGCACGATCAAGCCGGGCATGTCGGTGGCCGTGCGTTCGGGCCCCGACGGCGCGATCCTGAACCGCAAGATCAACCAGGTGCTGTCGTTCAAGGGCCTCGAGCGCGTGCAGGTCGACTCGGCTGAAGCCGGCGACATCGTGCTGATCAATGGCATTGAAGAAATCGGCATTGGCGTGACCATCTGCGCACCGGAACAACCGGAAGCGCTGCCCATGATCACCGTGGACGAACCCACGCTGACCATGAACTTCCTCGTCAATTCGTCGCCGCTGGCCGGCCGCGAAGGCAAGTTCGTCACGAGCCGTCAGATCCGTGACCGCCTGATGAAGGAACTGAACCACAACGTCGCGCTGCGCGTGAAAGAAACCGGCGACGAAACCACGTTCGAAGTGGCGGGCCGCGGTGAGCTGCACCTGACCATTCTGGTGGAAAACATGCGCCGCGAAGGCTACGAGCTGGCCGTGTCGCGCCCGCGCGTGGTGATGACGGAAGTGGACGGCGTGAAGCACGAGCCGTACGAAAACCTGACGGTCGACATGGAAGACGGCCACCAGGGCGGCGTGATGGAAGAACTCGGTCGCCGCAAGGGCGAAATGCTCGACATGGCGTCGGATGGCCGTGGCCGTACGCGTCTGGAGTATCGTATTTCTGCGCGTGGCCTGATCGGCTTCCAGTCGGAGTTCCTCACGCTCACGCGCGGCACGGGTCTGATGAGCCACACGTTCGACTCGTATCAGCCGGTCAAGGAAGGCGCGGTCGGCGAGCGTCGCAACGGCGTGCTGATTTCGCAGGACGACGGCGCGGCAGTCGCGTACGCATTGTGGAAGCTGCAGGATCGCGGCCGTATGTTCGTGTCCCCTGGTGAGCCGCTGTACGAAGGCATGATCATCGGCATTCACAGCCGTGACAACGACCTGGTCGTGAACCCGATCAAGGGCAAGCAGTTGACCAACGTGCGTTCGTCGGGTACGGACGAAGCGGTGCGCCTCGTGCCGCCGATCCAGATGTCGCTGGAATACGCGGTCGAATTCATCGACGACGACGAACTGGTCGAAGTCACGCCGCAATCCATCCGTCTGCGCAAGCGTTACCTGAAGGAACACGAGCGCCGCAGCGCAAGCCGTAAGGGCGCGGTGGACTGAGCGAGTTACGGGCGGATTGAAGGAACGCTGTTCCCGATACCTGCGTTGGGCACATGAAAAAAGCCGTTCCGGGCATGCCCGGAACGGCTTTTTTCGTTTATGGGCTAGCTCTGATTCGTGAGGTTGCCCGGTTGTAACCTTGGTGCTGTAGGAATCAGGGCTTAAAGCTCGGGGTTGGGAAGGCCGAAGTGATTCAGCAATCCACCGGGCTCAGGCAAGCCGTTGCCGAGGCCGGGAAACTTAGTGACTACCTGCGCTGATCCAAAGTCCCGCGCGTTGTGCGGAGTGTAAAAGCGAATGCTGTCTGGTGCGACTGCCTGACCACCTTCGTTGTATGCTGTTTGCATGTATCCCTTCAGGGCGTTTATCATTTTTTCTTTGTTATCGTAAGTGAAGACGCCGTTGTTTGGATCGAAAATGGCGTAATGGTTGTTTGGAAGATGTTGGGCAAGCAGGACGTGACCGTACCTCTCGGGGCCGTTCATTGCGTCACCAGCTTGAATGCCCATACGTATGTATGCGAGGCCGCCCTCAGGCATGTTGTTGTCCGCGCTCATGCTTCCGATCAGACTGTTGATGCGGTCATTACGCGTCGCGTCGTGGGTGGGGTTGATGTCGACAGACGACGACAGGCGATAGTTCGCGAGGGGAAGCGGAGTTTGCCCCGTCTGGAATTGATCGATGCGGTCGTAGATTTCGCCGGGATTTCCAGCGGTGTTGCTGGCCATGGCATTGTTCATATTGTGAACCGCGGACGGCAATGTATCCGGTTCTGCTGCGCCATCCGTGGCATGATCGATGCGGCGCATCGCTTCGCGAACAATGCCATCGCAGGTACCTTTTCCGTCCTTTCCGCCTTTTGTTCGATCGTGATCGAATTGATCGAACTTCTCGTGCCGTGATGAATGCTCCTCAAGCGCGTCGCCTCCCTTGCACTCCCGGAATTTGGATTTCGCGCATGCACCCAGTACTTGACCGCGCTTTTGTCGATCCAGCGGCGCATCGGCTTGCGCTGAATTCTTTGTGGTACGTCCATCGCCGAGCGCAATGTGGGCGGGATACATCCTGGACTGAGGGGCCGCATGGAGCAACTTCGAGTCCATGGGGCTGTTAGCCTGGAAGGTCTGGCTTTGTGTCACTTCGCTTATGCTGCTAACGGTGAGTTTCATCTGGCTTGCCTTTTCGATCGTGAAACATCATGGAAGTAATTGCGCGCTGTCCCGCGTGCGCCTTGATGACTTGGGACATGAATGCGTTCGAGACGCAACGGTATAGCGCCGGATCATTCTGTGAGACATCTTCCGGCGCAGGGTGCTGACCGGATACTGCGCGACGTGGCGCGGTTTGTGCGGAAGCGGGTCGCCGGCCGGATCACGCCTGCTCGCCGGCGAAACGATAAGGTTGCACTGCGCAAGGTGTGCGTGTTCTTCCTGTGTTTCCCGCGCCCGTTTGCCGAGCCGGGACATTCTTGCGGACACTGTCATGCACTGTTGCGAACTCTGGAAAACACCCGCAAAACCCCGTCACGAGGGGCTTGAGCTCCCGTCCGTCTGCTATCTGCACCATCTGTTCTGTGATATGCTCCCCGGGTGCAAAGTTTTAGGTCCTTCCAAGCAAGACTTGATTCGCGCAATCCGCTAAACGGTCAGGCCGTGTCGCGGAAGGTTCTGTAACCCGCTATTTCTCGAGAAACTCGAAGAAAGGTGAGCGTAAAAATGATGAAGCAATTCCAGTCGAACTCTTACCTGTTCGGCGGCAATGCTCCGTACGTAGAAGAAATGTACGAAGCGTATCTCGATAATCCGGCGTCAGTGCCCGAGAACTGGCGTAGCTATTTCGACGCGTTGCAGAACGTCCCTGCATCGGATGGCAGCAATGCCAACGACGTGGCCCACGGCCCGATCGTCGAATCGTTTGCTCAACGGGCCAAGGCTAATGCCTTCATCCCGCGCGGAGCAGGTGGCGGCGAAGATCTCGCTACCGCTCGCAAGCAGGTTTATGTGCAGTCCCTCATCGGCGCATATCGCTTCCTCGGCTCGCAATGGGCCAACCTCGATCCCCTGAAGCGCCGCGAACGTCCCGCTATTCCCGAACTCGAACCGGCGTTCTACGACTTCACCGAAGCCGACATGGACCAGGAGTTCAGCGCCACGAATCTGTATTTCGGATTCGAGCGTGCTTCGCTGCGCGAGATCGTCAAGGCATTGCGCGACACGTACTGCGGCACGATCGGCGCCGAGTACATGTATATCAGCGATCCGGAACAGAAGCGCTGGTGGAAAGAGAAGCTCGAATCGATCCGTTCCACGCCGAACTTCTCGAACGAAAAGAAAAAGCACATCCTGAATCGCCTGACGGCCGCTGAAGGCCTCGAGCGCTTCCTGCACACCAAGTACGTCGGCCAGAAACGCTTCTCGCTCGAAGGCGGCGAAAGCTTCATCGCGTCGATGGACGAAGTCGTGCGTCACGGCGGCGCCAACGGCGTTCAGGAAATCGTCATCGGCATGGCTCACCGTGGCCGTCTGAACGTGCTGGTCAATACGCTCGGCAAGATGCCGGCCGACCTGTTCGCCGAATTCGAAGGCAAGCACGTCGACGATCTGCCGGCTGGCGACGTGAAGTACCACAAGGGTTTCTCGTCGGACGTTTCGACCGAAGGCGGCCCGGTTCACCTGTCGCTCGCGTTCAACCCGTCACACCTCGAAATCGTCAACCCGGTGGTCGAAGGCTCGGCCAAGGCCCGTATGGACCGTCGCGGCGACGACAGCGGCCTGCAAGTGCTGCCGGTGCAGATCCACGGCGACGCGGCCTTCGCGGGCCAGGGCGTGGTGATGGAAACGCTGAACCTCGCGCAAACGCGCGGTTACGGCACGCACGGCACGCTGCATATCGTCATCAACAACCAGATCGGCTTCACGACGTCGGATCCGCGCGACTCGCGCTCCACGTTGTACTGCTCGGACGTCGTCAAGATGATCGAAGCGCCGGTGCTGCACGTGAACGGTGACGATCCTGAAGCGGTGGTTCTGGCTACGCAACTGGCTATCGACTTCCGGATGCAGTTCCACAAGGACGTCGTCGTCGACATCGTCTGCTTCCGCAAGCTGGGTCACAACGAGCAGGACACGCCGGCCGTCACGCAGCCGCTGATGTACAAGACCATTGCCAAGCACCCGGGCACGCGCGCGCTGTACGCTGAAAAACTGGTGCAGCAAGGCGTGATCACGGCTGCCGACGCGGACGAATACGTCAAGGCTTACCGCAAGGCCATGGACGAAGGTCATCACACGGTCGACCCGGTGCTCTCGAACTACAAGAGCAAGTACGCGGTGGATTGGGTGCCGTTCCTGAACCGCAAGTGGACCGACGCCGCCGATACCGCAGTGCCGCTCGCGGAACTGAAGCGCCTTGCTGAGCGCATCACCACGATTCCGGAAAACTTCAAGGTTCACCCGCTGGTCGAGCGCGTCATCAATGACCGTCGCGCGATGGGCCGTGGCGAAGCGAAGCTCGACTGGGGCATGGGCGAACACCTGGCATTCGCGTCGCTGGTCGCGTCGGGCTATGCAGTTCGCCTGACCGGTCAGGACTCGGGCCGCGGCACGTTCACGCACCGTCACGCGGTGCTGCACGATCAGAACCGCGAGCGCTGGAACGACGGCACGTACGTACCGCTGCAGAACATCGCCGAAGGTCAGGCCAAGTTCACGGTGATCGACTCGGTGCTGTCGGAAGAAGCAGTGCTGGGCTTCGAATACGGTTACTCGACCGCTGAGCCGAATACGTTCGTCGCGTGGGAAGCGCAGTTCGGCGACTTCGTGAACGGAGCGCAAGTCGTGATCGACCAGTTCATCTCGTCGGGCGAAGTGAAGTGGGGCCGCGTGTCGGGTCTCACCATGCTGCTGCCGCACGGCTACGAAGGTCAGGGTCCGGAGCACTCGTCGGCACGTATCGAGCGTTTCCTGCAACTGTGCGCAGACCACAACATGCAGGTCGTTCAACCGACCACGCCGGCGCAGATTTTCCACCTGCTGCGCCGTCAGATGATCCGCCTGTTCCGCAAGCCGCTGATCGTCGCCACGCCGAAGTCGCTGCTGCGCCACAAGGAAGCCGTGTCGGATCTGTCCGAACTGGCGAAGGGCGCGTTCCAGCCGATCATCGGCGAAGTCGACGAAGCCATCGACGCGAAGAAGGTCAAACGCGTGGTCGCGTGCTCGGGCCGCGTGTACTACGACCTGCTCGCACATCGCCGCGAATCCAAGTCGAACGACGTCGCGATCATCCGTATCGAACAGCTCTATCCGTTCGCGCACAAGCAGTTCGAAGCGGAAATGAAGAAGTACGACAACGCGACCGAAGTGGTGTGGGTGCAGGACGAGCCGCAGAATCAAGGCCCGTGGTTCTACATCGAGCACCACCTGAAGGACGGCATGAAGGAAGGGCAGAAGCTGGCATACAGCGGACGTCCGGCTTCGGCCTCGCCGGCAGTCGGTTATTACGCGAAGCACTACGAGCAGCAGAAGGCGCTGATCGAAGGCGCTTTCGGCCGGCTGAAGAGCGCGTCGATCGCTAAATAAACACCAGACCGAACCGGGAAAGCGCAGTGCGCTTTCCCGTGCCGCATCCGAAAAGATCAATTGCGGCATTCGAGGTTCGCAGGCGGTCGTAGGATCCCAGATCGCGCGCCGTCACCCGATACGTATTCAGGATATTCATAATGGCTATTGTTGAAGTCAAGGTTCCCCAGCTCTCCGAGTCGGTTTCGGAAGCCACGATGCTGCAGTGGAAGAAGAAGCCCGGCGAGGCTGTTGCTCAAGACGAAATTCTCATCGAAATCGAGACCGACAAAGTCGTGCTCGAAGTGCCGGCACCCTCGGCCGGCGTGCTCGCGCAAGTCATCGCGAACGACGGCGACACCGTCACGGCTGATCAGGTGATCGCCAAGATCGACACCGAAGGCACGGCAAGCGCCGCTGCTGTCGAAGCCGAAGTGAAGCCCGCTCCGCAAGCCGCTCCGGCGCCCGCCGCTGCACCGGCTCCGGCGGCTCAAGCCGCATCCGCAACGGGTGCGAACACCGCTGCTTCGCCGGCCGCCGGCAAGCTGATGGCCGAGAAGGGTCTGGGCGCGGGCGACGTCGCCGGCACGGGCCGCGACGGCCGCATCACCAAGGGCGACGTGCTGAGCGCGGGCGCACCGGCTGCGAAGGCTGCTGCCCCGGCTCCGGCCGCCGCACCGAAGGCTGCGAAGCCGTCGCTGCCGGACGTGAAGGCGCCGGCTTCGGCTGAGCAATGGCTGAAGGACCGGCCGGAACAACGCGTGCCGATGTCGCGTCTGCGTGCGCGTATCGCCGAGCGTCTGCTCGAGTCGCAGCAAACCAACGCCATTCTCACCACGTTCAACGAAGTGAACATGGCGCCGGTCATGGATCTGCGCAACAAGTACAAAGACAAGTTCGAAAAGGAACATGGCGTGAAGCTCGGCTTCATGTCGTTCTTCGTGAAGGCGGCGGTTCATGCGCTGAAGAAGTTCCCGCTGGTGAACGCGTCGATCGACGGTAACGACATTGTCTATCACGGCTACTTCGACATCGGTATCGCTGTCGGTTCGCCGCGCGGTCTGGTGGTGCCGATCCTGCGCAACGCGGATCAGCTGAGCCTCGCCGAAATCGAAAAGAAGATTGCCGAATTCGGCCAGAAGGCGAAAGACGGCAAGCTGTCGATCGAAGAAATGACCGGGGGTACGTTCTCGATCTCGAACGGTGGTGTGTTCGGTTCGATGCTGTCGACCCCGATCATCAACCCGCCGCAATCCGCAATTCTGGGCGTGCACGCCACGAAGGAACGCGCTGTGGTCGAAAACGGCCAGATCGTGATCCGCCCGATGAACTACCTGGCGCTGTCGTACGACCACCGGATCATCGACGGTCGCGAAGCGGTGCTGTCGCTGGTCGCCATGAAGGATGCGCTGGAAGACCCGGCTCGCCTGCTGCTCGACCTGTAAGCGCCGGCCCGGGCGGTGCCGGCTTGTCATCGTGCAAGCCGGCACCATATAAGCATCAGGCAGGCAGCACGTCTTTCGCATTCCGCAGTACAGGAAAGGCGCGCGCCACGAAGTGTGGCGGCGCGCTGTTCCGCCATCCAAAGGATTGTCATGTCCAAAGAATTTGACGTCGTCGTGATCGGCGCAGGCCCCGGCGGCTACATTGCCGCAATTCGCGCAGCGCAGCTCGGCAAGACCGTCGCATGTATCGAAAAATGGAAGAACCCGGCCGGCGCGCTGAAGCTCGGCGGCACGTGTCTGAACGTGGGTTGCATTCCGTCGAAGGCGCTGCTCGCGTCGTCGGAAGAGTTTGAAAACGCATCGCATCACCTCGCCGACCACGGCATTTCCGTGGAAAACGTGAAGGTCGATATCTCGAAGATGATGGCCCGTAAAGAAGGCATCGTCGAGAAGATGACGAAGGGCATCGAATTCCTGTTCCGCAAGAACAAGATCACGTGGCTCAAGGGTCACGGCAAGTTCACCGGCAAGACGGACGCCGGCGTGCAGATCGAAGTGAGCGGCGAAGGCGAAACCGAAGTGGTCACGGCAAAGAACGTGATCATCGCCACGGGTTCGAAGGCTCGCCATCTGCCGAACATTCCGGTCGACAACAAGATCGTCGCCGACAACGAAGGCGCGCTGAGCTTCGAATCCACGCCGAAAAAGCTGGCTGTGATCGGCGCTGGCGTGATCGGTCTGGAACTGGGTTCGGTGTGGCGCCGTCTGGGCGCGGAAGTGACCGTGCTCGAAGCGCTGCCGGAATTCCTCGGCGCGGCCGACCAGGCGCTCGCGAAAGAAGCGGCCAAGCAGTTCAAGAAGCAGGGTCTGGACATCCACGTCGGCGTGAAGGTCGGCGAAGTGAAGACGACCGCCAACGGCGTGACGATCGCCTACACGGACAAGGACGGCAACGCGCAGACGCTCGAAGCCGATCGCCTGATCGTGTCGATCGGCCGCGTGCCGAACACCGACAACCTCGGCCTCGAAGCGATCGGCCTGAAGGCGAACGAACGCGGCTTTATCGACGTCGACGAGCATTGCGCGACGGCGGTGCCGAACGTGTACGCGATCGGCGACGTGGTGCGTGGCCCGATGCTCGCGCACAAGGCTGAAGACGAAGGCGTGCTGGTCGCTGAAATCATCGACGGTCAGAAGCCGCATATCGACTACAACTGCATTCCGTGGGTGATCTACACCGAACCGGAAATCGCGTGGGTCGGCAAGACGGAACAGCAACTGAAGGCTGAAGGCCGCGAGATCAAGACGGGCCAGTTCCCGTTCATGGCGAACGGCCGCGCACTCGGCATCAACAAGGCGGAAGGTTTCGTCAAGATGATCGCCGACGCGAAGACCGACGAACTGCTCGGCGTGCACATCATCTCGGCGAACGCATCGGACCTGATCGCGGAAGCCGTGGTGGCGATGGAATTCAAGGCGGCGTCGGAAGACATCGGCCGCATTTGCCATCCGCACCCGTCGCTGTCGGAAGTCATGCGCGAGGCGGCACTCGCTGTCGACAAGCGCGCGCTGAACATGTAATCACGCGCACGCCTGACTGACAGTACTCCGGCATTACCACAAAGGCGGGCGGGTTCACTCCCTCCCGCCTTTCTATTTGCAGCACAACATGAACGTCACCGAATACTACGAAAAAGAACTGCAGACGCGGGGTTACCAATCGGACCCGGCGCAACGCGCGGCGGTCGACCGTCTGCAGCGGTGCTATGAAGAGTGGACCGAGTACAAGTCGCGCCGCTCGAACGCGTTCAAGAAGCTGATCATCCACCCGGACCTGCCGCGTGGCGTGTATATGTGGGGCGGCGTAGGGCGCGGCAAGAGCTTCCTGATGGACAGCTTCTACATGATCGTGCCGGTGCAGCGCAAAACGCGTTTGCATTTCCACGAGTTCATGCGTGAAGTGCATCGAGAGCTGGAAGAACTGAAAGGCACGGCCGATCCGCTCGACGAACTCGCGCGCCGGATTGCCAGGCGCTACCGGTTGATCTGTTTCGACGAATTCCACGTGTCGGATATCGCCGACGCGATGATCCTGTACCGCCTGCTCGACAAGCTGTTCGAAAACGGCGTGCAGTTCGTGATGACGTCCAACTACGATCCGGACACGCTGTATCCGGACGGACTGCATCGCGACCGGATGTTGCCGGCGATCGAACTCATCAAGGAAAAGCTCGACGTGATCAACGTGGACGCGGGCATCGACTACCGGCAACGCACGCTGGCTCAGGTGGAGGTGTATCACACGCCGCTTGGCGCCGCCGCCGACAAGGCGTTGCGCGACGCGTTCGGGCGCCTCGCCGCGGTCCCCGACGAGAGCCCGATCCTGCATATCGAAAAACGCGAGTTGAAGGCGCTGCGCCGTGCCGACGGCGTGGTGTGGTTCGACTTCGCCACCTTGTGCGGCGGACCGCGCTCGCAGAACGACTACCTGGAACTGGCGAGCCGCTTTCACGCCGTAGTCCTCTCCGGCGTGCCGCAGATGTCGGCGCGTATGGCCTCGGAAGCGCGCCGCTTCACCTGGCTGATCGACGTGTTTTATGACCACAAGGTGAAGCTGCTGATGTCCGCCGCGGTGCCGCCCGAGCAACTGTATGTCGACGGTCCGATGGCCAACGAATTCACGCGCACGGTGTCGCGCATCGTCGAAATGCAGTCGAAGGAATACCTCGACGCGCCACGGCGGATCGTCGATACGTCGCTAACCTGAGGCGCGGCCAGGCACGGCCGACGGTGCTTTTGCGATAGATCATCGCGCTGCGTTGGCCGACGAGGCGCCTTTACGCGGCGTATTTTCAAGATTCGGATTGGTCTTATTTTCCGGCTGCGGACGACTGGATATCTTTTGTCAACGTTCTGACAAAGGAGAAACCATGAATCCCCACCGTGATATCAACGACGAAGAATGGCAACGTATCGCACCGCTGCTGCCGGAACTGCGTCCGCGTTCGGAGCTGCGCGGCCGGCCGCTCGCCAATACGCGCTCGGTGCTCAACGGCGTGCTGTGGGTCATGTACAGCGGCGCCACCTGGTCCGCCATGCCGCGTCGATACCCGTCGTATCAAACCTGCCATCGGCGCTTCAAGGCGTGGTATGAATCCGGTGTGCTCAAACGCGTGATGGAGCAACTGTTCGGCGCGGCGAGCGAAGAGCTTTGTGCGCTGATGGAAGCGCGCATGCGTTCGCATGTGAATGCGGAACAGAAGAGCGTTGAGGCGGAAAAGGCGCCGGTCGTCGCGCCCGCGGTGTACAGCCCGGCATCACCCCAGCCGCTGCCGTCCTCGCCGTTCGCGTTCAATTCGCCGTTCAAACACGCTGCATGAACGATTCAAGCGGGTGTCTTCAGGCAAAAGAACCGGTCGAGCGATTGTGATCGTCGGCCGGTTCAGGTGATTCTGCCAGGGCTCTGCCAGGAGCCCCAACGCGCCGGTCGCTATGAGCCCGGCTGGAGCCGCGGCGCATCAGCGCGTCAAACCTGAACTACCCGCGCATCATTGCTGGCGCACCCACGTCTGCGAGCGGCCGAGCAGCGAGACGCCAATATAGCCACGCACGACCAGTTTGTTGCCACCGTCTTCCAGGTGCATCTTGCACTTGTAGAGCTTGCCGTTTTCCGGGTCGAGAATCTGTCCGTGGTCCCAGGCGTCGCCGTCCTTTTTCATATCGCTGATGATCGTCATGCCGAGGATCGGCTGATCCTTGCGCGCGTCGGTGCATGCCGTGCAGCGGCGATCCGGCTGGTCGTTGGCGCCGAGCCCCTTGATCACCTTGCCGCTGAGCGAACCGCTGCCGTCCTGCGCGATCTGCACGAGCGCTTTCGGCTGTCCGGTGTGATCGTCGATGGTTTGCCACGTCCCTACGGGGCTGTCGGCCTGCGCCATAGCCGTCATGGCGCTGGCGAGCAATACGCCGGCGAGCGCGGCGTGTTTGACCGTGCGAAGCGCCATTGCGCGAGCGCGTTGTGTGAATTGCGTCATTGTCTTCCTCCTTGATTAAAGACGGCGCGATCATGGTCGCGCGGCGTTATCGGCATCTCGGGCGTTCTTCTGACCTGGGCCGCCGTGATGCCTGGTCCCTCAGGTTCTACTTCTATTTCCCTGATGCGCCACCCGTGGAATGCGGCTTGCGCGCCGCTGGTCGCAACATCGTCAGCGCAGAATACGTGAAAGTGCGCGCCCCGTTTGATAGTGGACCCTCTAATCAGGACGCGGCACTTTTGCGGATCAGTTCAGCTGGTACGAGAATGTCGCGTTGATGCGCGGGCTGCGTGACGCACTTTCCACCGGTGCGTCGCCAATCGCTTTGGCCACCGACAAATCCAGGCTGTAGTACTTCGCATCCGAGATCCGGAAGCCGAAAGCGATCGACGAAAGCTTCGACGGCGAGGGCGTGCCCGCATGTAGAAAGACGCGCGCCATGTCGAACGAGACATAGGGTGTGAGGGTGCGCAGATAGGTGAAGCCCGGCGTGAACGCACGGTTGACTTCCAGCATCATGCCCCAGCCCGAATCTCCCGATGCTTCACCCGGCTGATAGCCCTGCGCAAAACGCTGCGCGCCGAACGAGATCTGCTCCGAAGTCGGCAGCGACACGCCGCTGTACTGACCGGTCAGCGAGACCGCCGTGCCGATCTTCAACGGCCACTCGTTGGTTTGCGAAAAGCTGGCGCCGGTGCGCACGAAGTTGATCGACGCCGGATTGGTAACGGGCGAGCCCGGCACATTCGAGTCGCCGGATTTTGATGCGCCCAGAATGTCAAACGCCTTCGCCACGTTGACACTCGCGCGGCGCACCTGGCCGGTCTGCACGCTGGTGTAGTCGGCCTGCAACTGCATGACCCGTATTTGCGAGCGGAAGCCGAGCTGCGCACCGGTGTCGTGGTTATGGTAGCGATCCTCGTCGTGCGACGCATAGACCGAGGCCGTGCCGATCACGCTTTGTGTGTTGCTCAAGAGGATCGGATACGCCAGCGAGCCGCCCACCTTGTCGTTGATCACCGTGCGTTCGATGGAAGAGGGGAGTCCGGGATTGTCGGTCGGATTGCCGCGATAGTGCGAGGCGTCGATCTTCGCGATCAGCCCGTTGCTGCCGATCGGCACCGCGCCGTGGGCAGCGAGATAGGTGACGTTGTCACGCCCCTTCGGCAGCAAGGCCGACACGCTCAACTGTTCGCCGAACGAGGTCAGTCCGTTTTCGGTGGCGGTCAGCAAGCCTTGCACGCCGGGGTGATTGAAATCGATCCCGGTGCTGACGTCGAATGGCTTGCGCTCCACGTTCAGTTCGAGCGTGGTGGCGCCGTCGGTGTTCTGCGGCGGCGGCACATTGGCCGCGACTTTCACGCCCGGCAGCAGGCCGAGCACGTTCACGTAACGCTCGAAGGTGGCGCGCCGCAACGGCCGGTCGGCGGTGATGTGATCGGCGATCGCGCGGATCTTGTCTTCCACGGCGCCGGCCTTGCCCGTCACCTTGACCGCGGACACGTAGCCTTCCACCACCGTCACGCGCACCACGCCGCCTTCGAATGTTTGCGCCGGAATGAACGCGAACGAGAGCGCGAAGCCGCGGTCCTGATAGAGCTTCGTGACGCCATTGGCGACCTGGATCAGATCGCCGATGGTCGTGTCCTTACCGACGAGCGGCGCGAAACGTTGGGCGACGTCGTCGAACGGAAGGGACTTCACGCCCTCCACCTGAACACGCGACGGCGTGATGTGGCGGGCGAGCAATGCCTCGAGTTGGGGCGCTTGCGGCGCGACTTGCACGGTCACGTTCGGCCCCTTGTCGGGTGCCTTGATCTGCGGCAGCGAATCCATCGGATTGCCGCCGACCGCCGAACCGCCTGGGCGGGACTGCGCGTGTGCCTGCATCTGCAGGGCGCTCGCCGCAATCGCCGCGAGTACGACGGTCCATGTGCTGCCATACCCGAGTTTCATCGGATTTTCCTCGTATGCCGTTCTTGTGTCGCGCACGCTCCGCCTGGCCGGGCGGGTCGCGAACGCTTATAGGTGGCTCGACGCGTACTGCGATGCTTGCATGTATTACGTCACGTGCTCCGTGAGGCTTGAGCCTTGCGTGAAAAAACGCGGAGCACGTGATGAGTCGGACTGTTTATGCGCATTGCCTACTCGCATGTTTCATGCGCCATCCGATGACTGCTTTCAAGCCGGTCTCATCGAATGGCTGACGTGCGCGACAGCCATGAAACACTTAGGCTTACTACTTATGGCTGGCCGGCAACACGCCGCCGAGCAGGGTCGTCAAGCCGCTCGCCGGCGAGCCTGACGCGCTCGTCGAACCGGCCGCGGAACTGAGCGTGCCGGTCAACTGGCCGACCAGCGCCGTCACCGGCGCGAGCGCCTGACCACCGCCGCCCGAGGCGCCGCTCGTGACGCCGGAAAGCGCGCCGGTCAGCGTCGACAGCGGATTCGATGCGCTACCCGAGCCGCCCAGCGCAGAAGTCAGCGAGCTCAAGGGTGAGCCGTTCAGGCCGGAAGTCAGCGAACCCAGCGGCGTGCCGTTTAGCGCCGAGGTCAGACCGGCCAGCGGAGTGCCGCCGAGCAGTGTCGACAGTGAGCCGAGCGGATTGCTGCCGAGCCCGAGACTCGCCAGCGAACTTTGCAGCGGGCCGAGCGGGTTGCTGCTGGCGGGCGGCCCATTGGCGACGTTCACGCTGGTGCTGCCGACGAGGCTCGTGATCAGCCCGGGAATCGGCATCGCGCCATTCGGCCCGTTCGGATTGACGAGACCGCCAGCGTTCGTCACCGTGTTGCCCAGCGAGCCGACCAGCGTGCCGAGATCGGCGCCGAGCGGATTCTTCGTGGCGCCGCCCACTTGCGAGCCGGCGGAGCTCAACGCGCCGCCCACTTGCGCGAGCACGCCGCCGAGCGGTGCGCCAAGACCGGTCTGCGTGCCGACCGCTTGCGTGACGAGTCCGGCCGTCGTCACGATCGGCGTGATGGCGGTGCTGATCGGCTGGGTGATCTGCTGCACGGGCACCGAGCCGAGCGAATTGCCGAGCGTCGCGCCTCCGGCGTTCAGCGCGCTCGCGGCGGTGGAGAGCGTGCTGGCCAACGGTGTCGTGAGCGGCGACAGCGGCGCGAGATTGCCGCTGCCGAGTCCGCCGACCGCGGTGCTCAACCCTTGCACGACACCGCTCGTCGAACTGACTACCGAGCCGAGTCCGGCGACCGTGGTGCCGACCGGATTGGCCGTCGTGCCGGTCTGGCCGACGCCGCTGCTCACGGCATTGGCGAGCGCGTTCAGCGTGCCGCTCGTGCTCGATACGGCGTTGCCGAGACCTTGCGTGACTTGCGGACTCAGACCCGGAATGGTCTGCGAGGCGATCGCCGTGCCGAGGTCGTTCGTGGTCTGCGCGGCCGCGGTGGCGAGGCCGGTGGTGCCGGTCTTGGTGGTGCCGCCGCCGGTGCTGGTCGAACCGGAGCCGCTGCCGCTACCGGTGCTCGACGTGGTCGGCGGCGCGCTGACGGTGCTGCCGCCGCACGCCGCGAGCAGGGCGGCGACCGCCACGGCGATCAATGGCGTGCGCAACGACGACACAGTCGCGCACGTCGCGTGGAGAGAAAAAAACCGTTGGGTGGACATGTGTGCTCCTCCGTGTCTTCTGGATGTCGTGTGCGGTGCTTCCAGTGCGCCGGTGCAACAGGTGTCTGAGCGGCGCGGCCCAGTTCGGCCAGGCATCGGCGCAGTGCCGGGGCGCGGCTGGCGGGCCGCGCCCCGGCTTGGGCTTCGGTCTGGGATCCCACTACGTTTTATTGCCGTTCCCGAGCGTCCTGCTTACTTCTTGCCCAACCCGCCGAGCAGACCGCCGACGAGCGAAGTCACCGGCGCGAGCGGGTTGCCCGTCGTGCCTTTGCCCGTGCTGGTCGACAGCGACAGACCGGCGCCCGAGGTGGTGGAGGCGGCGGTTGTCGTCGTGGTCGGCGTGGTGGCGACGCTGCCGAGCGCGCCTGTCACGCTCGACAGCAAGCCGATAACCGGGGCGAGCGGGCCGCTGCTGCCGCCGGCCGCGCCGGAGAGACCGCCCGTCACGCTCGATAGCAGGCCGGTGACGGGCGCGAGCGGGTTGCCGCTGCCCGATGCGCCGCCGACGGCGCCGGTCACGCTGCCGAGTGCGCCGGTGAGCGGAGCGAGCGGACCGCCAGCGGTGCCGCCGGTCAGGCCACCGAGCGCGCTGGTGAGCGGAGCGAGCGGACCACCCGCAGTGCTGCCGGTCAGGCCGCCGAGTGCCGCGGTGAGCGGCGCCAGCGGATTACCGCCGCTGCCGCCCGTGAGCAGGCCGCCTACCGAAGCGACCGTCGCGCCGGTGTCGGTCACCGTATGGCCGAGCGCGGCCGTGACCGGGTTGCCGCCGGTCGCGCTCAACAGGGTGCCGGCCTTGCCGAGGCCGCCGCCGAGCGTCGAGAGCAGGCCGTTCAGCGGTGCGCCGAGACCCGTGGTGTTGCCGACCGTCTGGGTGGTCGCCGCGACCATCGACGTAATCGGCGTGATGGCCGTGCTGAGGGTTTGCGTGACTTGCTGGACCGGACCTGTCGAGAGGGCGGTGGTGAGCGTGCTGCCGCCGTTGGTGACCGCGCCGCCGAGCGTGTTGACGACGCCGCCGAGCGGCGAGGTGATCGCCGAGAGCGGAGCGAGCGGGCCGCTGCCGAGGCTCGTCACGAGGTTGCCCGCGTCCGTCACTGCGCCGCCGACATGACCCACCGCACCGCCGAGACTCGAGACCGTCGTGCCAACCGCATTGCCGCCCGTGCCAAGCTGGCCGAGCCCTTGCGAGACGCCGCCGCCGAGCGTGGACACGGCCGCGCCGACCTGCTGCACGATGCCGCCGGCGGCCTGCGTGGTTTGCGAACTGACGCCGGGCACGGTCTGCGAGCCGATCACGGCGCCGATGCCGCTGACCGTCGAGCCGACGTCGCTGACCACGCCGCCCCCGTTGCCTGCCACCGTGCCGAGCGCGTTGGCGACCGCGGTGGTGCCGGAGCCCGTGCCGGTTCCGCTGCCCGTTCCCGTGCCGGACGTTCCCGAGCCGTTGCTGCCGGTGGTGGTGCCCGAGCCCGAGCCGCCCGAACCCATCGAACCGCTGCCGCCACCCGAGGTGGAAAGTGTGCCTCCCGCAGAGCCGCTGCCGTTGCTGCCGGTGCCGGAACTCAGGCTGCCTGAGCCTCCGCACGCACCGAGAGAAAGCATCGCAGCTACGCTGGCTGCAATCAGGGTTGCCCGTATCGTGGTGTGAGTTGTTTGAATGTTCATGTCGCCCTCGCATCGCATGTGTTGTTGGATATTGCTGCGTGCCTGTCTCTGCACGAGCCGTGCCATTTCGACTGGGCAAGGTGGAAGATTTTTTCGGCGCTTCGGCTCGCGCCTTGTCCCATAAGGCTTTGGGGGAAGTTGATGGAACGCGCGCCGAATCAGAATGCGCTCGCGAAACGCGCTGCGCGGGGCGGTTACACGAGCGGCGTAACGTAACGAGCCCGGCACGCCGTTACGATGTACGGCGTAACGCAGTTGCGCGAAACGGGTCCGCGCGCTTGAAACGTTCTGTTCAAACAAATAATTAGTGGAGCGAATCTAACTCATGGTTATACCTATGTGCTGCAACGCACGGACTGCCGTTAATCTGAGCGAGCGGTTAAAACGCATACGCCACGAGCGTCAGGGCAGCGAACAATTGCTTAAATATGATTGTTCGGCTATAAAACCCGGAAGCATCGGAGATCGACGAGGGAGGTGGGTTATCGAACAGACAGCTCATGCGCATCCGTTTTATTGACGACGGCTGCAATGTGAAGCTACTGCGGTGCAACAAACAGGGCCGGGAATGAGAGACCAACGGTTCGTGCACTTAACGTACTCCACTGACCGATGCAGCACGTATACGAATGAAATAATGAAGTCCGAGGGTTCAAATGAAAAAATTCACACAACGCTTCCTGAAAGAAAACAAAGGCGTGACAGCCATTGAATATGGGCTGATCGCGGGGCTCGTCGTACTCGTCATTGCCGGGGCGGTGACGTCGGTCGGCGCGAACATCTCGACTGTGATGACGAAAGTCGCGAACCTGATCGTCGCGCCGTCCTGATCGTAAAAGGCAAACCGTAAACGTTGCGCGAAGCGGTTGGCGTTCCGGCGTCCATCCGTTTCGCCGGCGTATTAACGCATCGCTGAATGGTTAATGTGAATTGCATTGCAATTCGCATGGCGTAGCTTCGCCTGTCGAGTGCGAAATGAATGTTTTCGTCGGTATTTTGTTATTTGTCGCCTGGGCCGCGGTAGTCGCGATCAGCGATTGTCGTTGGCGGCGTATATCCAATTCAATTGTCGTGGCGGGTTTAGCGGCGGCATTCGGCTGCGCGTTATTTCAATGCGGGCCTTTCGGGATTTCGCCGGCTCGCGCGGGTATTGGCGCATTGATTGGTCTGGCCGCGTTGTTGCCGTTTTTTGCGCTCGGTGTGATGGGCGCCGCCGACGTCAAAATCTTCGCCGTCTTGGGCGCATGGTGCGGCATGCACGCTTTGCCCGGCCTGTGGATGGCCGCGAGTCTCGCGGCCGGCGTGCACGCGCTGTGGCTGCTGATCACGACCCGCACGTGGCTCGCGGGTCTCGTCCGCCAATCCGGCTCGACCTTCGAACTGGCTGGCAAGGCATCCACGCCGTATGCCGCGTGTCTGACCGCGGCTGCGAGCGGCTGGCTCGTGTTGCATGGCATGGCCGGAGGGCTGCGATGACACCCGCCGCGACACAGCGCGCGTGCCCGCAACGCCAACGTATCCACGCGCGCCGTGCGGGCGCGCAGCGGGGTGCCACGGCCGTCGAATTCGCCCTGGTATTCCCGCTCTTTTTCATGATCCTGTACGCGATCATCACCTTCAGCCTGATCCTCGTGGCGCAGCAGAATTTGACGATGGCCGCGGAAGAAGGCGCACGCGCCGCCTTGAACTGGCAGAGCAACACGTCGCTGCAAACCGCGTTGACCAATCGCGGCAATGCGGCCTGCGCGGCGGCGAAACTGGTGACCGCGAAACTGGTGCAGTCCGCGCAATGCACGCCTTCCTCCACGACGTGCGGACCGGGCGGCACCATGCAATGCGTGAACGTGCTGCTCATTTATAACTATCAGGCCAATCCGATCGTGCCGATCTTGCCGCTGCTGGGAATCGTGGTGCCGAAGTCGCTGTCGAGTACCGCCACCGTACAACTCAACCCGGAGAACATCCAGTGATGCGCGCGCCGGCTCCAGGCCTCGTCGTCCGTGAACGCGTGATTGCGCGCGTGCACGGCCTTGCATCGTTTAACAGAGGCAGCCATTCGCCATGCCGAATCTGACCAGGATTTTCGCCGGCGTGTTGATCGCAGTGGCGCTCGTGCTCGGCCTGTTTGCGTGGACGCTGTCGCGCCGCCCGGCGCCGGTGGCCGTCACGCCCGCCACGCACGCGAGCTTTCCGGTGGTGGTGGCGACCCGCGCGCTGGCGCCGGGCAAACCCATTACCGTCGACGATTTGCGCATCCAGTCGCTGCCGATCAATCCGAACGGCGCCTTCACGGAGCCGGCGCAACTGGCCGGCCGCGTGCCGAATGCGGAGATCGGCGCGGATTCGCCGGTGCTGGAAAGCCAGTTGTCGTCGGGGCTCGCGGAGCGCGTCGAAGCTGGCGAGCGCGCGCTCGCCGTGCGGGTGGACGAGGGCAACGCGGTCGGCAACCGGCTGCGGCCGGGCAATTTCGTCGACGTATTTTTCACGCTCAAGCGCGATGGCGGCAGCATGGGTAATGGCGGCGAAATCGACCGGACCCAGGCGCGCTTGCTGATGTCGAAAGTACGCGTGCTCGCGTTCGGCAACGCCACCGCGAGCGGCGACAGCGCGGGCGACCCGAACGGCATGGTTCGCACGGCGGTGCTCGCGGTGCCGGTTGCCGATGTCGATCGTCTGACGCTGGCCGAGAGCGCCGGCCGTCTGATCTTCGCGCTGCGCAATCCGAAGGATACCGAAGTAGTCGATCAAAGCGTGTTGCCGGCCTATCCGGGCGTGCTGAAGACAGCGGCTCATGCGGGCACGGCGGAGCCGCTCCAGGACTCCACGCGCGCCGCGGCCGGCGTCGCGCTCGACACCTTGTCGGGCAGCGCCAACGCGGGCAGTGCCGGCACTGCCGCGAGGCTGCCGCCGCTGCCGCGCATGCCGCCGACGCGCGTGGCGGGCAATATCAACAGTACAAAGAGCGGTATCGAAGTGATACGGGGTGGGCGCGCCGAGACGGTCGCCTGGTAAAGCAGTTTCAGGGAGCGGGCGGCCGGTCGCGTCCATAACTACATGACAGAACGGATTTTTGTTTTCCGCAAGGCGGCGTGGCTCGGGGTGGCTTTGCTGGCCGTATCGGCGGCGACTGATGCAGCCGGGCCGGCGCCGCGGGGGCAAGCCGCGCAGGCGGCTCAAGCGGCTCAAGCGGCCCAGCCTGCGCTCGCCGCGCCCGCGCAGCGCATCGCCCTGACGGTCGGCGCGCAGCAGCAACTCGCGGTCGGCCACACGCTGCAGCGTGTCGCGATCGGCGATCCTTCGGTGGCCGACGTGCTGATCATCAAGGGCGACAAGCGCGGTGGCGTGCTGCTGGTCGGCAAGGCTGCGGGCACTACCAATCTGATGCTGTGGGCGCGTGACCGTGACGCGCCGCTGCAATACACCGTCGACGTGACCACGCCGGCCGCCGCGTCGCTGTTGGGACCGGATACGCCGGCGGTCAAGGTGCTCGGCGGCACCGCCGTGGTGTCCGGCACGTCCGCGACGATGGAGGCTCACCAGCGCGCCGTGGTTGCGGCCGAGGGCTCGCTCGGCAAGGACGGGGCGGTATTCGACACCTCGACGGTGGCGAGCCGCGCGGTAGTCCAGGTAGACGTGAGAGTGGTCGAGTTCAGCCGTTCGGTGCTCAAGGAAGTCGGCTTCAACTTCTTTAAGCAGAACAACGGCTTCACGTTCGGTTCGTTCGCGCCGTCGGCGTTGAGTTCGGTATCGGCGACGGCGGGACAGGCGCCGAGCATGACGGGCGTGACGCCGATTTCCTCGGCGTTCAACCTGATTTTCAACTCCGCCACGCATGGGCTGTTTGCGAACCTGAGCCTGCTCGAGAGCAACAACCTCGCGCGCGTGCTGGCCGAGCCGACACTGGTGGCGTTGTCCGGTCAGAGCGCGAGTTTCCTCGCCGGCGGCGAGGTGCCGATTCCGGTGCCGCAGGCGCTCGGTTCGACTTCGATCGAATTCAAGCCGTACGGCATCGGGCTCACGCTCACGCCGACCGTCCTGAGCCCGCAGCGTATTGCGCTGAAAGTGGCGCCGGAGGCGAGCCAGCTGGACTTCGCCAACGCGGTGACGATCAGCGGCGTGTCGGTGCCCGCGTTCATCACGCGGCGGGCGGACACCACCGTCGAACTCGGCGATGGCGAGAGCTTCGTGATCGGCGGCCTGATCGACCGCGAGACGGCTTCGAACGTCTCGAAGGTGCCGTTGCTCGGCGATCTCCCCGTGATCGGCACGTTCTTCAAACAGCTGAACTATCAGCAGAACGAGAAAGAGCTGGTGATCATCGTGACGCCGCATCTGGTCTCGCCGCTTGCCAAAGGCGCGAGCTTGCCGTCGACGCCGGGCGAGCAGTCCGAGCAGCGCAACGGGCCGGTGTGGCGTTCGCTGATCGGCGGCGTGGCGGCGCGCGATTCGTCGCCGGGATTTTCGAAATGAAGCCGGCAGGCGCTGTCGCGGCGCGCCGGGTGAATACAGGGGTGAGCCGGCGTGCGTGCGAACCGCGCGTGCCCGCCGGCAGGCACTACGACGCGGGGGCTTTGCCGCCTATGCCGCATAAGGAAGTCCAACATGAACGCGAGAACGCATTCATTGACTGAACGGGCGGTCACCGACTATTTCGTGTTCGCGTCGCTGACCGGCGAACACGTGCATTGGCTCGCCGATACGCTGGTGGCGGCCGGTGTAGTCGAAACGGCCACGCTCGATCCTTCGATGCTGACGCAGCGCATCGCGACGCTCAATCCGTCGCTGGTGTTCGTCGATTTTTCCTGCGGCCGTGCCGCTGCGGCGAGCGCTGCCGCGAGCGCGGTGCGCGCCGCCTATCCCGGCATGCAGATCGTCGCGCTGGGCTCGCTCGCCGAGCCCGAAAGCGCGCTGGCCGCGTTGCGTGCCGGCGTGCGCGATTTCATCGATCTGTCGGCGCCCCGCGAGGACGCTCTGCGGATCACGCGCCAGGTGCTCGACAATCTCGTCGAGCCGGTCAGCCGGCACGGCCACGTCACGGCGCTGCTGGGCGCGCGCGTCGGCATGGGGGTGAGCACGCTGGCCGCGAACCTCTCGGTGATGCTGCAGCGGCGCGACGTCGCGCAGGGCCGGCAAGCCGCCTTGCTCGATCTCGGCCTGCCGGCCGCCGACGCCTCGCTGCTTCTGAATACGCGCAGCGAATTCAATTTCGTCGAAGCGGTGCGCAATCTGCGCCGCTTCGACCAGACCTTCGTGCATACGGCGCTGTCGCATCACGCGAGCGGCCTCGCGCTCACCACGCTGCCGCCGAATCTGGCCGATATGCGCGAGGTCTCGTATTCGTCGTCGATCGGTTTGCTGACCCGTCTGCGCGCGTTCTTCGACCAGCAGATCGTCGATCTCGGCGGCTTCGCGAATAGCGAGTTCATCGCCCATGTCGTGCAGGCCGCGGATGAAACCTGGCTGCTGTGCGATCAGGGCGTGGCCTCGATCGTGTCGGCAGTCGGCGTGCTCGACGCGCTGCGCGAAGAGGGCGTGGATACCGCGAACGTGCGGCTGATCGTCAACAAGTTCGACGCCGATCTTGGCCTCGCTCCCGCGCAGATCGCGCAGCGTCTGGATATTGCGTTGCTCGGCACGTTGCCTGAGCGGCGTATCGCGCTCGGCCAGGCGGCCAACCAGGGGCATCTGCTGGTCGATGTCGCCGCACGCGATCCGTATGTGCGCGCACTCGAGCCGTTGATCGAGCGGCTCGGCGGCGCGCAGCGCGCCGTGGCGCAGGCACGCGGCAAGGCGGCGCTCGGCGCGCTCAGGCGCCTCATTCCAACCACTCACAAGCGGTCATAGACGATGGCAAAAGACATCGAATTTGCCGACGACGCGCCTTCGTTCGCGCATAGCCAGCAGTTCCAGGACATCAAGAACGCGGCGCACGAACATCTGCTCACGCGCATCGAGGAACTCGGCTCCGAGTTCGGCCGCTGGTCGCGTAACGCGATCAACCAGTTCGTCGATCTGGAAATGGACAGCTTCGTCAGGTTGCGCCGGATACCGATCAACGAGAGCGAGGTGCGCCTGATCGCCGAGGCGCTGACCAAGGAGCTCGCGGGGTTCGGTCCGATCGAGGATCTGCTTGCCGACCCGGCCGTCGAAGATATTCTGATCAACGGCTACAACGACGTGTACGTGTCGCGCCACGGCATTCTGACGCGCATTCAGGTGCGCTTTGCCGACAACGCGCATCTGCTGCGGATCGTGCGGCGCATTCTCGCGCCGATCGGCCGGCGTCTGGACGAATCGAATCCGATGGTCGATGCGCGTCTGCCGAACGGCGGCCGCGTGAACGTGGTGATCGAGCCGCTCTCGATCGACGGGCCGATCGTCTCGATCCGCAAATTCCGCAAAGATCCGATGCGGCCCGACGATCTGCTCGGCAACGGCACCTATAGCCCGGAAATCGGCGCGTTGCTCGAAGCCGCGGTGGCGGCGCGCTGCAACGTGCTGGTGTCAGGCGGCACGAGTTCGGGCAAGACGTCGCTACTCAATGCGCTCGCTTTTCACATTCCCGAGGCGGAGCGCGTCGTGACCATCGAGGACACCGCGGAACTGTCGCTGAACCATCCGCACGTGGTGCGGCTGGAAAGCCGGCCGGGCGGCTTCGACGGCGCGGGCGTCGTGACGATTCGCGACCTGCTGCGCAATACCTTGCGGATGCGGCCGGACCGCATCATCGTCGGCGAAGTGCGCGGCGGCGAGGTGCTCGAAATGCTGCAGGCGATGAACACCGGCCACGACGGTTCGATGGGCACCGTACACGCCAGCTCGCCGCGCGAATGTCTGTACCGGCTCGAAATGCTGGCGGGCTTCGCGGGCTTCCAGGGCACCGAGTCGAGCCTGCGCCGCCAGATCGCCAATGCGATCGACTTCATCGTGCAGATCGGGCGGCTCTCCAACGGGCGCCGGCGCATTCTGTCGATCACGGAAGTGACGGGGCTGTCGGACAACATCATCGCCACTCAGGAGTTGTATCGCTACGAGCCGATCCTGAATGCCGAAGGCGACGAACTCGACAACTGGGTTTCGCTCGGCATTCATCCGCACTCGCCGAAGCTGGCGCGCTTCCGCCAGGCGCTGGGCGGCGGCGACGCTGGCAATGCGTTCGGCAATGCGGGCTTCGGCGGCGGTTTCGGCGGTTCGGGTGGTGGCGGCTTCGGCGGCGGTGGCGGTGGCGGCGGGTTTGGCGGAGGCTTCAATGTCTAGCGCGGTCCTGGTCTTCGCGGCGCTTGCGCTGCTCTGCGCGGCGCTCGCATTGCTGCTCTGGCAGCGCGGCGCGCAACGTAAAGGCCAGGTGAGCGCGCAACGCTATATCGACAGCCGCGTGGCGTCTTCTAATGGCGGCTCCTTTGGAGTCGCCTCCGCCATGCCGGCTGGCGCTGGCGGCGGTGCTGGCGGCATGGGCAGCGGCCCGGCAAGCGGTGCGCGCGCCACGCCCACGCGAGCTGCCGCGACGCAGGCCGTGATTGCGCCGCAGGCGCCGCCCGCCGATGCAGGCTGGCTCGCCTATTGGCGTTATCTGCAGGCGCGCGTGCGCTTCATGGTGCGGCATGCGTTGGCGCGTGCGGGCATTGCCAATGCGAAAGGGCCGGCCGCGCTGGCGGGCACGCTGGTATTGCTGCTGTGCGGCTGGGCCGCGCTGGTCGGCGGCGCGCTCGCAGCCGGCGTTGCGTTGTGCGCCTGCGTGATGTTCTTCTATTTTCTGCTGACGCTGCGAGTGAACAAACGCCGCCAGCAGATCGTACGGCAGTTGCCGTTGTTTCTCGACGGCATCGTGCGTCTGATCACGCTCGGCAACAGCGTGCCCGCGGCTTTTCAGGCCGCGTTGCAAACGACCGAGGCGCCGTTGCGCGAATGCCTCGACTACGTGTCGCGGATGCTGCGCACCGGCGTCGAAATCGATCGTGCGCTTTCCCAGGTTGCGCTGATCTATGGCGTGCGCGAACTCGAACTGGTCGGCGCCGTGCTGCGTCTGTCGGTCAAATACGGCGGCCGCGCCGACGTGATGCTCGAACGGATGGCCTCGTTCATGCGCGACCTCGAACACGCCGAGCGCGAGCTGGTGGCGATGTCGGCGGAAACGCGGCTGTCGTCCTGGGTGCTGGCCATGCTGCCGGTGGGCATCGGCGGCTTTCTGATCCTCTCCAATCCTAAGTATTTCGCTTCGATGTGGTTCGATCCGACCGGCCGGCAACTCGTCTATCTGGCGTTTGCACTGCAGCTGGGTGGCGCATATCTGCTCTATCGCCTCGCGAACCTGAGGAATTGACATGCAGACCCAACAACTCGCCGCGCTCGCACTCGCTCTGGCCGCGCTCGGTTTGCTGCTGATCGCCGGGCTCGTGCTGGCGCGCATGGCCGCCGCGCGACGCAGCGAACGCACGCTGCGCCACGCGCTCGACGAGCGCGCGCTGCAAAGCGCGGCGCTCGCCGCCGCGGCGGCGAGGAGCGGAGAAGGCTCGCAGAGTGGCGCCAGGGCCGCGGCGCGCAGTGTGCAGCCCACGGGTCTCAAAGGCTTGCTCGAGCGTTTTGCGCATACCGGAATTCGCTGGCTCGACACGCCGTTCGGCCGCCAGATCGTCGCCGAAGAAGATCGCCGGCTGCTCGAACAATGCGGTTTCGTGGATACGCGCACGCGCGGCCTCTTTCTGGTGGCGCGGCTCGTAGGTGCGCTGGTGCTGCCCGTGCTGGCCGGCACGCTGACGCGCGGTCAACTGGAGGGCCCGCGATATGTGGCGCTGGTGATCATCGCAGCGATGGCGGGCTTCATGCTGCCGAAGTTCGCGCTGCGGCGGCGTGCCGGCAAGCGCCGCAACGGTGTGGTTGACGAATTGCCGTTGCTGGTCGATCTGCTGAGGCTTCTGCAAGGCGTGGGCTTGTCTCTCGATCAGAGCTTGCAGGTGGTGGTCAACGACTTTCGTGGCATGTTGCCGGTGCTCGCCGGCGAGCTGGAAATCGCGCAGCGTCAGTTCGCTGCCGGCCGCACGCGTGAGCAGTCGCTGAACCGGCTCGCAACGAGTTACGACAACGAAGATCTGCGCGCGGTAATGCGTTTGCTGGTGCAGGTGGACCGGCACGGCGGCGCCGTGCAGGAACCGCTCAAGCAGTTCGGCGACCGTCTGCGCGAGACGCGCCGCGCAATGCTGCGCGAACGCATTGGCCGGCTCGCCGTGAAAATGACCGGCGTGATGATCGTCACGCTGCTGCCCGCGCTGATGATCGTCACGGCCGGACCCGGCGTGCTGGCTGTCCAGCATTCGCTGGGCGCGGCGAAGCACTGAGGATTTGCCATGACTCACAGTTTCTCGTTCGATTCCGTCAAACATGTCGCGCGCTGCGCCGCGGCGCTGACCGTGCTGTCGCTGCTCGGCGCGTGCGCGTCCAGAGACCTGACGGGCTACGGCGTCGGCCCGCAGGCCGAGCGCGCCGTGCTGGCCCAGCAGGCCAACAAGGATCCCGCGCCGGACACGCCCGGCATGTACCTCGGGCTGATCGATCAGATGCAGTCGCAGGGGCTGTACTTCGCTTCGCTCGCGCATATCGATGCGTACGACAAGCAGTACGGCGCGAGCCCCGATTCGATCCTGCTACGCGCCGACGCGCTGCGCATGACCGATCAGCCGGCCGCCGCCGCGGCCGCGTACGGAGAACTATTGAAGACGCCGCTCGCCACGCGCGGCTATCGCGGCCTCGGTCTGATCGCCGGCGCGGCCGGCGACTTCGCGCGTGCCGCGCAGGCGTTGCAGCAGGCCGCCCAGCTCGCGCCGACCGACGCGGCAACCCTGTCGGACCTCGGCTATGCAAGGCTGCGCGACGGTGACGTGGACGGCGCGCGCGTGCCGCTCATGAAAGCGGCCGAACTCGACCAGAGCAATCCGAAGATCGTCAGCAATCTCGCGCTCTATCTGTTCGCGAGCGGCGACCAGGCGCAGGCGCTGGCCGTGATGAACCAGCAGAAGCTCGCACCGGAAGTGCGCGCCGCGATTCGCAGCGATGCGGCGAAGGTGGTTGCGGCAGGACGCGCGCAAGCACGCGGCGCGCCGGCGCAACAGCAATCGGGCGCGGCGAGCACGGGCACGGGCACGCGCACGGTCGCGAGCGCGCAGGGCATCGAGCCCGCGCCGCGCCTGTTGCAGCGTTTCTCGCAATGAGCGGGCGCTGCGACTTCGGGCTGATGCATCAGGCAATCATGGAGCAACAATGAAAAACAGAATGATGAAGCGGGGTTGGCGGGCGTCGATGCCGGGCCGGTGGCTGGCGAAGGCCACGACGGCCGGCGTGCTGCTCGGCGTGTCCGTCTCCACGATGGCGCAGACGGACGAATCGGCGCAGCCGGTTCAGGCCGCGCAGCCGGCGGTACGCGCCAGTGAAGTGGGTCATGCGACCCGCACATGGCTCGACCTGCAGAGCAGCAATGCGCAAGCCGCGCCGGCGCTGCCGACGCTCGGCGCCGAAGCCGGGCTGGCCTATCGTCGCTACATGGAATCGTTCAAGAGCAAGATTCCCGATCTGTACGGTTCCGCATTGAACGCCGGCAACGGCGGCAGCGGCGCGATGGCCGTCAACAGCGAGCTTGGCGGAAGCGGCGGCGGATCGAACTGACATGCGCAAATTGCCTTCCGCCATGACGCTTGCCGCGCGCAACGCCCGTCCCCGGTGGACGGGGCGTACGCCTGCGCGCCGTCAGCATGGCGCCATCGCGATGCTCGCGGCGATCTGGCTGAGCGTGGCGATCGCGGCGCTCGGCGCGCTCGACGTCGGCAACGTGTATTTCGCGCGCAGGCAGTTGCAGCGCACGGCCGATCTGGCGGCAATGGCGGCGGTCCAGATGATCGGCTCCACCGGCGGCTGCGCGACCGCGACCACGGCCGCGCAGCAGAACGCCGCGGCCAACGGTTTCACGGCCGGCAGCACCACGACCATCAGCACCACGTGCGGCCGTTGGGACACGAGTTCGAGCACGTACTTCGGGACCAGCGGCAATCCGCTGAATGCGGTGCAGGTGAAGACGACCCAGGTCGTGCCGTATTTCTTCGTGGGGCCGAGCCGTAACGTCTCGGCGACGGCTACCGCGTTCGCGTCCAACATCGACACGTTTTCGCTCGGCACCGGCATCGCGTCGATCAATACGCAGCAGTCGGCGCTGTTGAACGCGATTCTCGGCGGCTTGCTGAACACCAGCGTGTCGCTGAGCGTGGGCGACACGCAGAGCCTCGCGAGCGCGCATATCAAACTCGACGATCTGCGTGTGGCGCTGGGCGCGGCGTCGATGAAGCAATTGCTCGGCGCCTCGTTGAGCGTTCACGACCTGATGGTCGCAATGGCCACCGCCTTGACTGCGGGCGGCGACACAGTCAGCGCCGGCATTTTGAATACGCTGGCGCTCGCCGTGCCCGGCGGCCAGAACATCGCGTTGGGCAACGGCGTTTCGTCCGCGCCGGGGCTGCTTGCGCTTGAACTGGCCAATCCGGAGTCCGCGGCAAGCGCGAGCATCAACGCCCTCGATGCATTGCTGGTGGCCGCGCAGATCGCGCAGAGCCCGCATGTCAACCCGGACGGCTCGACCACGCAGCCTCCGGCGATCAACGTCGCCGCAGCCTTACCCGGTGTGGCGGCCCTTTCGCTGCAGGTCGTCAATCCTCCGGTGCTCGCAGTGGGCGAGGGCGGCACGGATGCCAGTGGCCAACCGCGCACCGGCGCACAGGCGGCGTCGATCAATCTCGGCGTGACACTGCCGCCATTGCTGCCGCAGCCGCTGAACCTCGGCATTGCGACGATCTCGGCGCTCAGTACGCCAATCGTGTTGACCCTCGCGATCGCACCGGCCACTGCGACGTTGAGCACGATCGATTGCGAAAGCTCCAAAGCAGCCACCCGCGCCGCGATGCAGGTGACGCCGGGTATTGCGTTGCTTTGTCTCGGAGCGGACTCGAACTGCAGCCAGACCACGAAGCCGGCTCGCATGAAGGTGGCATCTATTTCCCTGGCGCTTCTGGGACACGTCGCGGACGTGCAGTTAGCCGGCCTCAAGGCGCAAGCTACGCCCGGACCAACGTCACTGGTCTTTGACGGTTCGTCGGGTAGCTTCGACGTCACCCAAAGCACAAACTCCAACGCCGTCGGCAGCGACCTGTCCTCGTTGACGACTGGACTGCTGGCGAACCTGGGAGCCCCCGGTGCGGTGTCCATCAAACTGCTGGGTACTGCCGACCTGGGTGCGCTTCTGCAGCCGATTCTTAGCGCAATTGGCATCGCTGTATCGGGGTTGCTGCAGCCGGTGTTCGACCTGCTGAACGCCCTGATCCTCCCCACACTGTCCCTGTTGGGCGTGCAGGTCGGCACCGCCACGGTCCACAACATGTCGCTGACGTGCGGCGTCCCGCAACTGGTCAACTAGCCTATCCAAGATGAGAACCACCACCAAAATCGAGGAACTCGATATCTACGTCTGGGAGGGCAAGGCCGACATCGTCGACCGGGTCGCGCGCTGCATGGCGAGCTTCGACGTCGAAGTGATCCGTGCGGACGATATCGCGATCTCGCCCGAGCGCACCGCGCTGCGGCCGTCGCTGGCGATCATCAGCGTGTCGGTGATCGACAGCGGCGCGCTGATCCTGCGCGACTGGCAGGCGGCCCACGGCATCCCCGTGGTGTGGGTCGGCGCCGCGCCGCGCGAACACGATCCGGCCACGTACCCGTCCGAGTACTCGCATATCCTGCCGCTCGACTTCACCTGCGCCGAATTGCGCGGCATGGTCATGAAGCTCGTGCTGCAAATGCGCGCGCACAGCGCCAAGACGCACGAGTCCGACGCGATGATCGCCAACTCGGAGTGCATGCAGGCGCTGCTGCACGAAGTCGACACCTTCGCCGACTGCGACACGAGCGTGCTGGTGCATGGCGAAACCGGCGTCGGCAAGGAGCGCATTGCGCAACTGCTGCACGAAAAACATAGCCGCTACGGGCAAGGCCCGTTCGTCGCGGTGAACTGCGGCGCGATTCCGGACGGCCTGTTCGAATCGCTGTTCTTCGGTCATTCGAAAGGCTCGTTCACCGGCGCGGTGGTCGCGCACAAAGGCTACTTCGAGCAGGCCGACGGCGGCACGCTGTTCCTCGACGAAATCGGCGATCTGCCGCTCTATCAGCAGGTCAAGCTGCTGCGCGTGCTCGAAGACAGCGCGGTTACGCGCATCGGTTCGGCTACACCAGTGAAGCTCGACTTCCGGCTGGTGGCGGCGACCAACAAACTGCTGCCGCAACTGGTGAAGGACGGCACGTTTCGCGCCGACCTGTACTACCGGCTCGCCGTGATCGAGTTGAAGATTCCGTCGCTGGAAGAGCGGGGCGCCGTCGACAAGATTGCCATCTTCAAGGCGTTCATTGCGCAGATCGTCGGCACCGAGCGTCTTGCCGCGCTGCCCGACCTGCCGTACTGGCTCGCCGACGCCGTCGCGGACACCTACTTCCCCGGCAACGTGCGCGAGCTGCGCAACCTGGCCGAACGCATCGGCGTGACCGTGCGCCAGATCGGTGCGTGGGACGCGGCGCGCCTGCAACGTCTGCTCGCGCTGGCGCGCACCAGTCAGCCGGTGCCGGCCGAAAGCGTCGCCGAGGTGCTGGTGGACCGCAGCAAGTGGGACATGGCCGAACGCAACCGCGTGCTGGCCGCGCTCGACGCAAACGGTTGGCGTCGCCAGGATACCGCGCTCTACCTGGGCATCAGCCGCAAGGTTCTGTGGGAGAAGATGCGCAAATACCAAATTTTCGACGAAGAGCCCGAAACACGCGAAAGTGAGTAATAATGAGACGGTTGTACTAAAACAAAAACTGTTCAAGCAGGATTTACATGGACCGAAAGTCGAAACTACGACAGATTGCCTTCGCCGCAGTCATCGCGATCGGGGCAGCGCAAGGCGTCAATGCGCAGTCTCTGCCGGACAGCAGCGCGGGGGCTGGCGCCGGGGGCGGCGTTGTTTCCCAGCCAGGCACGACGGCGGCGTTGCCGGCAACCTCGCAGGCGGGACAGGCTCAGACGTCGGCGCTTACGCCCGACGAAGCGAAGCAGTCCGCCGCGGGCAATGTGGCGGAATTGCAGCAGATGATCCACGGCTCGGATCTGAGCGAATTGCGCACCACCTATAACGGTAGCTACGGCGCGAGCTTGCTGTTTTACGGCAAGGAAATGACGTACTACGTGGCGCTGTTCCAGCAGAAGAATTTCTGGCGTGTCATCAAGACCCAGGACGCCGCGCGTGCCGACATGATCTACAAGGATTTCGTGCGTCAGACGATGCAACTGTCGGACGTCGAGATTCGCCGCACGCAACTCGAGGCGCAGAAAGCGTTTACGGAGCGGATGATCGCGTTGTCGCAAGACCGCGCGAACCGTCTGCAAGCCGATCTGGATGTGGCGCGCCAGCAGCAGACCATTGTGGCGAGCCAGCAGCAGCAGACCCGCGCCGAAGCTACGGCGCTCGCTCAGCAGAAGGCTTCCGCGCAAGATCAGTTGCGTGCCGCGCAGCGTCAGGTGCGTGAACTGCAGCGCCAACTGGAAAGCGGCTTGCCCTCGCACTGAGGGTGACGGTCTGAAAAATATCGGGTGGGCCAGGGCGGCGCGGATCAACAGTACCGGCCGCCGCCCGTCACCTGCGCCGGCTGCGCCTGCTCAGAAAACGCGTGTCACGCGTGTCACGCGTGTCACGCATGGCACACGGCCTCGCTATTCCCTCAGCTGTTTGCGCGCGCACGAGCGTTCGCGCCTGACTCACCGCATGTACGGTGGTAGGGCTAATCTTCGCGGCATCGCTTCGCCATGTCCGCGCGAGAGCACTGCGGCAAGTTCTAATGCCGCTTCTTTCCCTCCGAAGGCGCTCCCTTTTCCTCTGCATGATGCGGATCACCCGTATCCACAGCGATCGGGTCGCTGGCAGGAAAACTTTCCTCTAGCGCCTCATCGAGCCGGCTGTCTTCCGATTCCGCGGGCGTTTGGGTTTCGGCGGGATGAGTCTCGGGGTGCTTCTTGCTGGTCATGACGTGCTCCGTAAGAAGAGAGTCGGCAATCCAGCATAGCGCAAAGCAGGCATCGGCGAACATCGGCCGAACGGTTTAAGACTGCGCGCCATCCGCGTGGGCGTCAGAACGGCGAGCCGAACGGGGCTGGAGCCGAAGCAACTTCATCAGCCAAAACTTAAAACCGATGCGCATCGACTCGTTTTCCGTGTGTCGATGGAAAGCGGCGCGGAAAAACAAATCATTCGCCGACCGCGTAGGCCGGCGGACAGCAACGCATGCCGCAGGCCGGCAGTGTCAAGCTCGGGAGGGGCGCAACCAGAACCTGTGAACAAAGGCAGCGAACAACATGAACCGGAAAAAAACCGCGTGCGCGCAGCGTCTCAACGCGTCACACGTCGTAGAAACAGAACTGGATCATCTGGATTGGGCAACGAAGCAGCCGGCGCAGCGCATGCTCGACGCCGTATATTGGCGCCGCCGCGTGCTGGCGGTTAAATGTAGATTCGAATTGACGGAACTGCAGGTGATGCGCCTGGAAAAAATCCTGCAGCGGCTCGGCCATTCAGCGGAGTAGCCGAGCGCTGCCGCAGTGGCTTACTCGGTGCTGCCGCTGCCGCCGTTACCACCATTACCACCGTGATTGCCGCCACCGTGGTTGCCACTGCCATGATTGCCACCGTCGCCGCCCGTGCCGAACAGACGCCGGCGGCGCGTCACGACCACCGGGCCGTCCGACGTGCCGCTGCTACGATCTGACGCAGGCCGGTCCGAAGACGGCGCGCCATACGACTCACGCGGTTCACGCGGCTCACGATGATCGCGGGGTTCACGCGAACCGTGCGGCCCACGCGTGGTGTGCTCGCCATGCGAAGGACGCCCCGCGCGCGGAGCCGGACGCGTGCCGGTGTCGAGCTGGATCGTCGAGATGGCGCGCTTGTAGATGCCTTGCAGGCCGACAGGCGTGCGCAGCATCACCAGATACTGATCGAACGACTCGATGCACCCCGTCAGGCGGATGCCGTTGACAAGATAGATCTCAACGCGCTTTCGTTCTTTGCGCGCAGCGTTCATGAAGTCGTTTTGCGGATGCGATTCTGCGGAAGCCATGGACAATTCAGGTTAGAAAAACGGTTGTTCGCCGCGATTCTACCCTGTGTGGGGGCGGAACGCGTCGGCGGGCGAACTGCGTCCACTATAACGGCTTGTGGGCGCATAAGCATCTGATAACTATTGACTGTAACGTTGCGTTACGAATCTGCGGACGAATGCCGCATTCTTCCGCCACTCACGGGCCTTCGCGGCGCGGATGGCGGAAAAAGATAGCGCCCGGCCGTGTCTTCGGCGGAATAAACCAGCGCCTGCCCGCGTTATATCAGGCATGGCGGCGCTGCATCGTGCGCGTGGCCGACCGGCTTCTCGGCCCGCACAAGGCGTCCGGGCGCTCATCAGGAGATTCACCATGAAAGTATCCCGCATTCTTTCCGCCGTTTTCGTTGTGCTCGCGCTCGCGGCCGGTACGCTTGCGACGAGTGCCTGCACGACCGATGGCAGCGCCTCCGGCACGAGCGGCGGCAACAGCAGTGGCGGCGGCTACTGAGCGCCACACGCCGGGTGAATTTCGAAGCCGAAGTGATTTCGTGGCTCCCGCAGTTGCGCCGCTACGCGCGCGCACTGACGGGCGACCGCGCCTGGGCCGACGACCTCGTGCAGGATACGGCGGAGCGAGCGTTCGCGCGCTGGGCGGCGTTCCGGCCGGACAGCAATCTGCGCGCGTGGCTGCTGACGATCCTGCGGCATCTCTACATCGACCAGTTGCGCGGCCGCCGCGAGATTGCCGTCGACGACGAGAGCGCGCCGTGGCGCAACCTCGAAGCGCCTCAGGGTGAAGTCGACGGTCTCGTGCTGCGCGATCTGCAGCGCGCGCTGTATTGTCTGCCGGTCGAACAGCGCGAAGTGCTGTTGCTGGTCTGCGTGGAGGAACTGTCTTATCAGGAAGCGTCGAGCGCACTCGGCGTGCCGATCGGCACGGTCATGTCGCGGCTGTCGCGCGCGCGCGAACACATGCGCGCGTTGCTGACGGAGGGACCGGCTCAGGGGCCGGCGCGTAAAACTACGCCGTTAAAAGTAGTGAGAAATCCGTGATGAATAGCGACGACTACGATTCCAGCTTGCCCGAAGGGCTCGATCTGCGAGCGCTGTCGGCGTTTGTCGACGGCGAATTGCCAGGCGTGGAGCGCGCCGCGATCGAGGGGCAGTTGAAACAGCATCCGCAGGCCGCCGCGCGCGTGGCCGCATGGCGCGCGCAGAAGGCTGCATTGCGGGCGCTGTGCGGGGCGCCGCAGCGCAGCGAGCGTGACACGCGCAACGAACGCCGTGAGGACGATGCCGCCGACGAACCGGCCTTCATCGTGTTGCGCCGCAAGACGCCGTGGTGGCAGCGCGCGGGTGTCGCGGCCTGCTGGCTGGCGGCAGGCGCGGGGCTCGCGCTCGCGTTGGGGCCGCTCGCGCCGCGCCTGACCGGCGGCGCGTGGGGCGGTCTGGGCGGCCAGCCGCCGAGCTTCGCCGAGCGCGCGGACATTGCCTACGCGGTGTACACGCCGGAGCGGCGTCATCCGGTGGAAGTGGCCGCGAGCGAAGAAGAGCATCTGATCAACTGGCTCTCCAAACGGCTGAACCGGCCGCTCTCGGTTCCTTCATTGCAGGAATACGGTTACTCGCTGGTGGGCGGGCGGCTCTTGCCCGGCGAAGCGGGACCGGCGGCGCAATTCATGTACGAGAACGGCAGCGGCGCGCGCCTCACGCTCTACGTCACCGGCACGTCGCGCGACGAAACCGCGTTCCGCCTGTTCCGCGAGGGCAACCGGCGCACCTTCTACTGGATCAACGACGGCATGGGCTACGCGCTGTCCGGGCCGATCGCGGAAGGCAAGCTGCGCACCATCGCCATCGACGTATGCAGCGCGCTCGGCGGCAAACCGGAGTCGTGGCAATAGCGGCGGTCGCGGGCCCGGTCCTCTGCCGCGCCGGGTCTGCAACACGCGGTAACAGAAACCGTTCGCGCTGCCGCAGCGCATGCGGAATAGCGTCGCGAAGGGCTTCGTTTACTGCTTGCTGGATCGTGTTGTCGCCGCGCACTTGTGCGTGTTCACGGCGCGGTTTCGAGCAAGGCAAACCGACGGTGTCTTCACGGTGCCGACACGTTTCTTGCGGGTCGCAACGCCGGCGCGTCGAGGCAGCAAAATCATGCTCACATTTCATCAGTTCGGCAGCCGGCTGTATCGCGGCATAGTCTGGTTGTGTCTGGGCGCCGCGTGTGCGGCGCCGCTCGCGGCGCACGCGGATGACGACGCGCTGTCAGGCGATGGGTCAACGTGCCGGTTCGTGGCGGGGCAGGCGGAAATCGACGGCGTCATGCAGCAGATCACCGGCCGTGCGTGCCTGCAACCGGACGGCACGTGGCAGATCGTCGATGACGATGCCGCCGCTCAAGCGCTGGCGGATGGCGCGGCTTACTACTACGATCCGTGGTACTGGGGCCCGGCGGTCGTGTTCGGTGTCGGCGTGTCGTTCGTGTTCATCGACCGCTTTCATCATTTTCATCCCATGGATCATGTGCGCTATGTGCGTGGCGTGCGCGGACCGTATGTGGTGGGCGGCCACGGCGGTTGGCACGGCGCGCCGCCCATGCACGCATGGGGCGGCATGTCGCACGGCGGCGGTGGAATGCGCCGCTAACCCGCTGCCGCTCGCACGCGCGGCGGCCAAGGAGATGCTTTGATTCGCAGCTTGCCGCCGAAGGTATCCGCCGCGCAGTTCGATCGCGCACTCGCCGCCTGGCGCTCGATTGTCGGCGAGCCGCAGGTGGTGAGCTCGGCGGATGGGCTCGCGGCGTATCGCGATCCGTTCGCGCCCGGCGAGCGCGAAGCGTTTTCGGCCAGTGCCGCGCTCATGCCCGGATCCGTCGACGAGATCCGCGCGATATTGCGGATTGCCAATCAATTTCGCATTCCGTTGTGGACCGTTTCGACCGGACGCAACTTCGCCTACGGTGGTGCGGCGCCGCGCCTGGCCGGTTCGGTCGTGCTCGATCTGCACAGGATGAACCGCATCCTCGAAGTGAACGAGACAATGGGCTACGCGCTGGTCGAACCGGGCGTCAGCTACTTCGATCTGTACGCGTATCTGCGCGAGAAGGGCTACAGGCTGTGGGTCGATCCACCCGCGGCCGGCTGGGGCAGCGTGGTCGGCAATACGCTCGAGCGCGGCTTCGGCTATACGGACTACGGCGATCACGCGGCGGCGCAGTGCGGCATGGAAGTGGTGCTGGCCAACGGCGACGTGTTGCGCACGGGCATGGGCGGAATCGAAATCGGCACCGCGTGGCAGCTGTATCAGCCGGGCTACGGACCCTCGTTCGATGCGATGTTCATGCAGTCGAACTACGGCATCGTCACCAAGCTGGGCGTTTGGCTGATGCCCGCGCCGCCCGCGTATCTGCTCGGCGAAATCCAGTTCCGGCATGAAGCGGATCTCGAAACGATCGTGGAGATTTTGCGTCCGTTGCGACTCGATGAAACGATCCGCAATCACGCGGTGATCGAAGGCGGCCTGCGCCGCGCGGCCGGTCTGTCGGCGCGTGCGCAATGGTATGACGGCCCTGGCGCGATGCCCGAGAGCGCGGTGGCCGCGATGCTCGACAAGCTGGATGTGGGCCGCTGGAATCTGCATTTTGCGCTATACGGTACGCCTGAATTGATCGACGCGCGCTATGCGATCGTGCAGCGCGCGTTCGCCCGCGTGCCGCAGGCGCGGCTCTCCGCCACGCGTTACGCGGGCGATGCGCAGCCCACCGGGGGCGGCGATCGCAATCTCGCCGGCATTCCGGCGATGACCGCGTTTCGCATGCTCGACTGGCGTGGCGGCGCGGGCGCGCACGTCGACTTCGCGCCGGTGTGCCCGGCGAGGGGGCGCGACGCGCTGCGTCAATACACGATGGTCAAAGCGCGCGCCGCGGAATACGGCTTCGATTACTACGGCGGTTTTACGGCGGGCGCGCGGCATCTGCATCACATTTTCGCGGCGATCTTCGACCGCGACGACGCGAACCAGGTCGAGCAGGCCGGCGCGCTGGTGCGTTCGCTGATCAGCGATGCGCGCGCGGCGGGCTACGGCGAATATCGCACGCATCTCGCGTATATGGATTTTGCCGCGGCCCAATACAGCTTCAACGACGGCGCTCTGCTGCGGCTCTCGGAGACGATCAAGGACGCGCTCGACCCGAACGGCATTCTCGCGCCGGGCAAGCAAGGCATCTGGCCGGCGGCATGGCGCGACCGGCGAGGCTACACCTGAGGCGTGCGCTGCACGCGCTCAATGACGACAGGAGCGATCAATGGACCGCCGCACTTTCATGATGACCGGCGCCTGCCTGCCGACCGTGGCAGGCGGCGCGTGGCTGTGGCTCGCGCACGGCGCGGCTCATGGCAATACGGTGGCGCTTGCCGATTCCACGCTGGCCCAGGGCGCCGCGCTCGCCGGCTATGCCGCGCACAGGCAGTGGCCGGTTTTCGAAACCGGCGACGATATCGGCATGCTGTGGCACACGACACTCGCACCGCTTCTTCGCGCGACGTCCACGCATGCGTCGGTCTCGCTGATCGGCATCACTCGCGTCTCCGATTATTTCGTCCTGAGCGAACTCGCGACTCGTGCGGGACACCTGATCGAACACACTCGCGAACAAGGCGCGAGCGCTAACGCGCAACCGGCCCATGTTGCGTTCGTGTTCGCGCCGCGCGTGCCGCGCTAGAACCTGTACGCCTTGTTCTTCGGATCGAACGTCGAGTCGTCGAATGTTTTCGGCGTGATGGTTTCGAACACGATTCTCTCGAAGATATTACCGTCGTTGTCGTAAGACTCGACGCTGCGGAAATACGGATGCCGCAGATCGAGGCCGAGCGTTTCCTTCTTCGCGTAGAACTGCGGCTGGCCCATCGGCGTTTCGAAGGTGAAAGCCACCACACGTACGCCGTCGATCGTTTTGACTTCCACCGTGGACGAGCGCGGCAGACCGGCGGCAGCGTATTTTTTGCCTTCGTCGAGGTACTGGTTCGCAATGTATTCGGTGCCGAGATCGCGCACGTCATGGTTCGATTGCGAGTGGGCGAGGGCGCCATTCAGCGAGGTCCACAACGGCATCACGTTCAGGATGCCGCCCAGGTGTCCATACAATTCGTCGGTCCGTTTGGACTCGTCGTAGATGACTTCCTGACCCGCGTGGCCGCCGTCGGGCAGCCACGTAGCGTAGATTCGCAGCGGGTCGTGCGTGAGGCGCACCAGCATGTGATCGGGCTTGTCGGGCCAACTGCCGTGAATGCGTTCCGAACGCGACATGGTGAACTCGTACGACGGATAACCGTTCGGCCCTTCCTTGATATAGCGCGGCAACGCGAGCGGGTCGAGCGACTGGAATAGCGCGACCAGTTGGGCGTCGCCGAGCTTTTCCAGGGCGCCGCTCTGTTGCGCGGCGCGCAGCCATTTGACCTGTTGATCCAGCGTGAGCTTGCCGACCTGCGAGGACGGCGTGGCCGGCGCCTTGACGGCGTTGACGGTATCGAGCGCGGGCGGCGTGTCGTCGTTTTGCGCGAACGCGGCGGGAGTGGCCAGTGCGGCCAGTGCGGCCGCGCCGCTCATGAGCGCGGCGAGCAGGAGTCCGCGCGACGGCACGCTTTGCAACGGTGCATGGCGCGACGCCCACAAGCGGGCGGCTTGCGTCGAATCACGGATGAGGTGCATGAAGGCCGGCGTGCGGCATGAGCGTGCGGACATGCGGTGCTTCATGAATCTCTCCGTAAGGTGATGCGAGGCGCAACCTCTGTCAGGCAGGCTTTTGCTTCGCGAGTTCCTCGTCTCGCAGTGCGCGGCGCAGAATTTTACCTACGTTGGTTTGCGGCAGCTCGTCGCGGAACTCGACGAGCTTCGGCACCTTGTAACCTGTCAGGTTCTTGCGGCAATGGGCGATCACCTGTTCCGCCGTCAGCGAAGGATTGCGCCGGACGATGAACACCTTCACCCGTTCGCCCTGCGCGGCATCAGGCACGCCGATGGCCGCCACTTCCCGCACGTCCGGATGCGTTGCGATCACGTCTTCGACTTCGTTCGGATAGACGTTGAAGCCCGACACCAGGATCATGTCCTTCTTACGGTCGATCAGGCGGATAAAGCCGCGCGAATCCATCACGCCGATGTCGCCGGTGGCGAGCCAGCCGTCGTCGTCGATCACCTTGGCGGTTTCCTCCGGGCGATTCCAGTAGCCCTTCATCACCTGCGGCCCCTTCACGCACAATTCGCCCGCCTCGCCGATGTTCGCCCAACTGCCGTCGTCTTTCCGGAAGCGCACGTGAGTGGACGGCGCGGGCAAACCGATCGACCCTTCGAAGTCGCGCATGTTGTTCAGATCGACCGGATTCATCGAGACGATCGGCGAGCATTCGGTCAGCCCATATCCTTCGATGATCGGTTTGCCGGTCACCGCCTTGAAACGCTCGGCCACCGACTTCTGCGTGGCCATGCCGCCGGCCATCGCGAGCTTGAGATCCGAGAAGTCGCGCTTGCAGAACTCCTCGTTTTCGAGGAACGCGTTGTAGAGCGTATTCACGGCGGTCATGCCGGTGAATTTTTCGTGACGGATGATCATCATCACGCGCTTCATGTCGCGCGGATTGGCGATCAGAATGTTGCGGCCGCCGAGCCCCATGAAGATCAGCGCGTTCACGGTCAACGAATAGATGTGGTAGAGCGGCAGCGGCGTGAGCACCGTTTCGACGTCGCCGGTCAGTTGCCCTTCGGACCACGCTTTCGCCTGCAGCAGATTGGCAATGATGTTCTTGTGCGTGAGCATCGCGCCCTTGGCGACGCCGGTCGTGCCGCCCGTGTACTGGAGGAACGCTATGTCCGCATGCGTGGGGCGCACGGGTGTCAACGGCCGCGAGTAGCCGATTGAAAGCGCTTCGAGCAGCGGCACGGCGTTGGGCAGGTTGTACGCGGGCACCATCTTTTTCACGTGCCGTAGCATGAAATTGAGCAGACGTCCCTTCAGATTCAGGCCGTCGGCAAGCAGATCGCCGAGACCCGTCACGATAACGTTCTGCACTTTGGTCCCCGGCAGCGCGTCTTCGACCGTCTTCGCGAAGTTCTCGAACACGATGATGGTTTGCGCGCCGCTGTCCTTCAATTGATGCGCGAGTTCGCGCACCGTATAGAGCGGATTCACGTTGACCACCACGCCGCCGGCCTTCAGTATGCCGAACAGCGACACCGGATACTGGAACGTGTTCGGCAGCATGATCGCCACGCGCTCGCCCGGCTTCACGCCGAGGCTTTGCAGATACGCGGCGAATGCGCTGGCCTTGCGGCCGAGCTCGCCGTAGGTCATGTTCGCGCCCACGCTCACATAGGCCACACGCTCGCGGAACCGGGCGATACATTCGTCGAAGAACTGCACGACCGATTCGTACTGCGCGACGTCGATGTCGTGCGGCACGTCTGCCGGATAGGACGCGTACCAGATGGCGTCGGTGTTGGGCGCGTGAACGGGCGCCTGAGCCGGCGCCTGAGTCTGCGTGGAAGCAGGCGCGGGGTTCGCGGCGTACTGCGGTGCGGAATCGGCGGCTAGCGGAAGCGGGGTTTGAGTGGACTGCGTCATGATCGTCTCCCATGCAAAGCGGTCGACCGGAGCTGGCGCTATGGTGCTTTGGCGCTTGTCCCGGTCCCATGCAAGATAGTGGCTGAAGCTGCAGCTTCACCTGTTTGTGTGTTGATCCTGCGGTCGGTCAGTCATCCAGGCACTCCGCGCGAGTGCGGCAGCGCGCGAAGCAAAAACACGCCGCGAAGCGAGTGCGAAAAACATCACGCCGCTCAGCGCTCCAGAATCGCGACCACACCCTGGCCGCCCGCCGCGCAGATCGAAATCAGTCCGCGCGCGGTGCCGGCCGGTTTGTCGAGTTGCGCGAGCATTTTCGCGAGACCGGCGACGATGCGTCCACCCGTCGCCGCGAATGGATGACCCGTGGCAAGCGAGCTGCCATTCACGTTCAGTTTCGCCCGATCGATCGCCCCGAGCGCGCCCGGCAAACCGAGTTGCGTGCGGCAATATTCGTCATCCTGCCACGCCGCGAGCGTGCACAACACCTGGGCGGCGAACGCTTCGTGAATTTCGTACAGATCGAAGTCCTGCAAGGTGAGTCCGGCGCGCGCCAGCATGCGCGGCACAGCGTATGCGGGCGCCATCAGCAGGCCTTCTTTCCTGTCGAAGAAATCGACGGCGGCGGTTTCGGACCAGCTCAGATACGCGAGCACCGGCAGTCCATGCCGCGCGGCCCAGTCCTCGCTCGCGAGCAGCACGGCGGAGGCGCCGTCGGTGAGCGGCGTCGAATTGCCGGCGGTCAGCGTGCCGGCGTCGCGATCGAACACCGGCTTCAGGCTCGCGAGTTTTTCCAGCGTGAGGTCGGCGCGCAGATTGTTGTCTTGCGCAAGACCCCGGTACGGTGTCATCAGATCGTTGACGAAGCCGCGCGCGTACGCCGCCGTCAACTTGCGGTGGCTGTCGTAGGCGAGTACGTCCTGCGCCTCGCGCGAGATGTTCCAGCGTTTCGCCATCAGCTCGCAATGCTCGCCCATCGAAAGGCCCGTGCGCGGCTCGCCGTTACGCGGCAGCAGCGGCTTGAAAAACATGCCGGGCCGCAGTTTGCTCAGCGCGCCGACGCGTTGCCCGGTGCTCCTGCCGCGATTCGCTTCGAGCAGGATCTTGCGCATCCGCTCGTTGACGCCGATCGGCGCATCGGAAGTCGTATCGACGCCGCCCGCAATGCCCACTTCGATCTGCCCCAGGGCAATCTTGTTGGCGACGAGGATGGCAGCTTCGAGTCCGGTGCCGCAGGCCTGCTGGACGTCGTAGGCGGGCGTCTCTTTGGCAAGCGTGGTGGACAGCACGGATTCGCGCGTCAGATTGAAGTCGCGTGAATGTTTGATGACAGCGCCTGCCGCGACTTCGCCCAGCCGTTCGCCGTGCAGGTTATAGCGGTCGATCAGGCCTTGCAGCGTAAAGGTCAGCATGTCCTGATTCGACGCGGTCGCGTAGGCGGTGTTCGAGCGGGCAAACGGAATCCGGTTGCCTCCGACTATGGCGACGCGGCGTACGGCTGGCGGCGGGTTGGACATGCTCGGCTCCTTCGGGTCGTTCCCTGGTTTTATTGAATGGTGCGAATGCTGCACATGCTGCGATTGCGGTGATGCCTGATAACGACGGTCCTGATGCAACAACGGTTTCAGCGGGCCCGAATTCCACGCTTCGACGCCCGATGCGCGTGCGTCATTGCAGTCTCCATTGCATGCGCCCACGCAAATGCGGTTTCTGTCCGCCAATGTCGCGCACTTCAATGTCGCGTTCGATCAGCGAAGGCGATGCACCCCACAGTGAAGCCTCGCCGGGCAGCAGCATCGGCAGCTTGAATTCGGCGCTGAGCGTGGCTTCCGCGAGCGGCTTCGGCGGTTGCAGCGCGGAGGCGGCGCGCGCCAGCGTCCACATGCCATGCGCGATCGCGCGCGGAAAACCGAAGGCCTTCGCGGACAGCGCGCTCAGATGGATCGGGTTGTAGTCGCCGGACACGCCCGCGTAGTCGCGGCCGAGTTGCGACGGCAGTTGCCAGCGCGCGATGCGTTGCAGTGGTTCGGGCCCGAGTTCGAGCGGATCGAGCACGCTACCGCTCGCCTGCACGCCGCGCTTCAGATAGACGCTGTCGCCGTCCCACACTGCTTCGCCGCGCCGGTACATGCGGGTATGCAGCACGAACGCCTGGCCTTTGTCGTGGCGCAGCAGCGCGCCGAATTCCACCTCGACGCGCAGCATGTCCTTGTAGGCGAGCGGCCGGCGCAGGCGCACATGGTTGGCCAGATGCACGAGCCCGAGCGCCGGCCACGGAAACGCCGGGTCGGTCAGCATCAGCAGATGCAAGGGAAAGGCGAGCAGATGCGGATACGTGAGCGGCACGCCGTGCTCGGGAATGAAACCGCACACGCGCGCGTAACGCCAGATCTGCGCTGGCTCAAGGGGAACGGCGGGGCGCACGAGACGCAACGGCGGCAGATGTGTCTCGCGCCCGCGTTTGACGACGCCGGACAACGCGCGCGCGTAGAGCTTCGCGGGCGCGGGCAAGGTGTCGATCACGACGGTCCTGGGCCGCACGGCGTCCGGCCGCGCCGTGTTCGATGCCTGACTGCCGCTGAACGGATCCCCCGGCTCACTCATGGTCACGCTCCAATCAGGCTTTGTCCGCACACGCGCACGACCTGGCCGCTCACGCCCGCCGATCCCGGATGCGCGAGCCACGCAATAGTCTGCGCGACGTCGACCGGCTGGCCGCCCTGGCTCATCGAATTCATGCGGCGGCCGGCTTCGCGGATTGCGAGCGGAATCTTCGCGGTCATCTGCGTTTCGATGAAGCCGGGCGCGACGGCGTTGATCGTGATGCCGCGCGCGTGCAACTGCGGCGCCATGCTTTGCACGCGACCGATCACGCCGGCCTTCGAGGTGGCGTAATTGGTCTGGCCGAGATTGCCGGCAATGCCGCTGATCGACGACACGCCGACGATCCGGCCGCCGTCGCGCAGAATGCCGGCGGCGAGCAGGGCGTCGTCGATCCGCTCCTGCGCGGACAGGTTGATGTCGATCACGCTTTGCCAGGCGGCCTCGGTCATCTTCACGATGGTCTTGTCCTTCGTGATGCCGGCGTTGTGCACGACGATATCCACGCCCTGTTCGTCGAGCGCGGCGGCGATCTGCGCGGGTGCTTCGGGCGCGGCGATGTCGAACGCGAGCGCGGTGCCGTTCAGTTGACGCATGGTGGCGTCGAGCGCCTCGCGGGCCGTTGGGATGTCGATGCCGATTACGTGCGCGCCTTCCGCCGCCAGCACGCTCGCGATCGATGCGCCGATGCCGCGCGCGGCGCCGGTCACGACCGCGCGCCGGCCCGCGAGCGGCTGCCGCCAGTCGAACGTGGGTGTCGTTTCCGCGCCGGCACTGGCGGCGGCGATGCGCACGACCTGACCCGACACATAAGCCGAGCGCGGCGACAGAAAGAAACGCAGCGTCGCTTCAGCGCGACCTTCGGCGCCTTGCTCCACGTAGACCAGATTGGCGGTGATGCCGCGCCGCGCTTCCTTGCCGAGCGAACGCGTGAAGCCTTCGAGCGCGCGCTGCGCGGTCCACTGCCGCGGCGTCGCACAGCTTTCCGGCGGCCGTCCCAGCACGATGGTGCGCCCGCACCTGCCGAGCGAGCGCAGTGTGTCGTGAAAGAAGCCGTGCAGCGGTTCGAGCTGGGTGCTGTCTTCGATCCCGCTCGCGTCGAACAGCAGGGCCGCGAGCTTGCCTTGGGAGCCGGAATCGGCCGCTTCGAAACGCCCCGTCATCAGACCGTGGCGATTGGCGAGCGGCACCCACAGCCCGGCGCCTTCATGCGCGACGCTGGTCACGCCGATGCCGGCCACGAGATTCGCGAGCGCGTCGAGCAACTGCGGTTCGCGGCCCGCACCGATCGCCATCAGGCCGCCGAACTCCGGCTGGTCGGCGCGATAGCGGCGCAGCACCTCGGGCTTCGGCAGGCCGAGCGAGCGCGCAAGGCGCGCGCCGAACGGCGAATTGACGAAGTTCAGATAAGAGTCGTTCATATTATTGATTGCTCCCGCTGGCCACGCCTCGAAGGCAGCCCCCGGCCCGAATGAAGTCCCTCGCGGGATTGGAGGCGTCGAACGTGTGTCAGTGTGCACCGAGTTCGGCGCACACGGCGCGCCTTTCCCGGATGTTTTTTTTACAAGCCGGCGCCGAGCTCAGGCTGCGAGCTCCAGCGCCTTTTCCAGCGTCTCCTTGCGTTTTTGCAGGTTGGCAAGCATGTCGAAGTCGGCGGGGAAGTCATCCACCTTCACGACTTGTGCGCCATAACGCGCGTAATCGTCGAGCACGCGGCGTTCGTCGGCGTCGATCAGGCCTTTTTTCTGCGCCGCGTCGGTCCATGCGGCCAGTTGCGGCAGGCTCTGCGGCATCGGCTCGAGCAAACCTTGTTTGACCGCGTCGCGCAGCTTCTGGTCGATCTGCGTGAAGCGCGGGTTCAGCTCGAACACCAGCTCGCCGTAGCCGAGCGCGTCGACATCCGGATGCGGCACGTACGAATCGGACACCAGACGGTTGCGCGCGGCACCCGGTGTTTGCATCAGTTCGGCGATTTCACTGCCGAGTCGGTCGGACGGTTCGCGGTGGGGCAGGCCGAACGGAAACGCGAGCACGCGCACGAGGCCGGCGGCGACGCGGTTCGGATAGTTGGCAAGCACACCGTCGAGCGCGTGTTGCGCCTTGTACAGCGAATCCTCGACGCCCCAGCGAACCAGCGGCAGGTCTTCTTCCTGGCGGCCTTCGTCCTCGAAGCGCTTGAGCGTGGCCGAAATCAGGTAGAGCTGCGACAGCACGTCGCCCAGACGCGCGGAGATGCGCTCGCGGCGTTTCAGATCGCCGCCTAGCACGAACATCGAGACATCGGCGAGCAGCGCGAATGCGGTGGAAAGGCGGGTCGCCGCGCGATAGTACGCATGCAGCGGCGCGTAGGCCATGCGCGGTTTGGCGATGAACGCGCCACCCGTCACGCCGTACACGAAACTGCGCACCACGTTGGACAGCGTGAAGCTGACATGGCCGAAGAACGCTGCGTCGAAATCGCGCAGCGCCTTCGCGCGATCCGTTTCGCGCGTGGCGGCCATTTCCTTCAGCACATACGGATGACAGCGGATCGCACCCTGGCCGAAAATGATCAGGCAGCGCGTGAGAATGTTCGCGCCTTCCACAGTGATCGCGATCGGCACCTGCTGATAGGCGCGCGCGAGAAAGTTCGACGGTCCCATGCAGATGCCCTTGCCGGCGGCGATATCCATGCCGTCGTTAATGACCATGCGGGCACGCTCCGTGATGTGATATTTGGCGATCGCCGAAATCACCGAGGGTTTTTCGCCGAGGTCCACCGCGTGCGCCGACAGGCGGCGCGCGGCGTCCATCACATACAGGTTGCCGCCCATGCGGCCGAGCGCTTCCTGCACGCCTTCGAACTTGCCGACGGCGGTGCGGAACTGGCGGCGAATCGCGGCGTAAGCGCCGGTGCCGCGCACGGCGATTTTCGCCATCCCCACATTCGACGAGGGCAGCGAAATCGCCCGGCCCGCTGCCAGGCATTCCATCAGCATGCGCCAGCCGTTGCCGACCTGCGCGCGGCCGCCGATCACCCAGTCGAGCGGAATGAACACGTCCTTGCCCGAGTTCGGACCGTTCTGGAACACCGCGTTGAGCGGCCAGTGACGGCGGCCGATGTTCACGCCCGGATGGTCGGTCGGAATCAGCGCACAGGTAATGCCGGGTTCGTCGCTCATGCCGAGCAGGTGGTCGGGATCGAGCGCGCGGAACGCGAGGCCGAGCACGGTCGCGATCGGTCCGAGCGTGATGTAGCGCTTGTCCCACGTGACGCGAAAACCCAGCGTCTCGCGGCCTTCGAACGTGCCTTTGCATATGATGCCGACGTCCGGAATCGCCGCCGCATCGGAACCGGCGTACGGGCTCGTCAAGGCGAAGCAGGGAATTTCCTCGCCGCGTGCGAGGCGCGGCAGATAGTGGTTTTTCTGCGCGTCGGTGCCGTAGTGCATCAGCAGTTCGGCGGGGCCGAGGGAGTTCGGCACCATCACCGAAACGGCGGCGGCCGAGCAGCGCGTGGCGAGCTTCATGATGACCTGCGAATGCGCATACGCGGAGAACTGCTTGCCGCCGTACTGCTTCGGAATGATCATGCCGAGAAAGCCGCGCTCCTTGATGTACTGCCAGGTTTGCGGCGACAGATCCTGCCAGATCATGGTGGTCTCCCAGTCGTTCGCGAGATCGCAGAGCTGCTCGCATTCGACGTCGAGGAACGACTGTTCTTCCGCCGTCAGCGTGGCGGGGCCGTAGCCGAGCAGCTTGTCCCAGTGCGGGCGGCCCGAGAATAGTTCGGCGTCCCACCAGACCGTGCCGGCTTCGATCGCGTCGCGCTCGGTCGGCGACATCTCCGGCAGGATCTTGCGGAAGATATCGAGCACGGGCTTGGCGAGCCACGCGCGGCGCAGCGGCTTGAGCGCGAGCACGAGGGCAGGGAGGACGAATACGACAGCGAGCAGCGAGGTGGCCACCGGGCCCGTCGCGCCGCTGACATGCGCGGCTGCCACCCAGACGATCATGAAGGCAAGCCACCATACGGCGCGTGCCTGAACGTAGACGAGCGCGAGAGCGGCTATGACGAGCACTGGGATGAACCACGGCATGACGTTTCCTCCTGTTTCGATGGTGCGTGCGAACGCGTCCACGGGGCGCGGACGGTGCGCGTTCTATTGATTTTCTGCCCGGCGGCTGTGGTGCTTTTCCACGCGTTTGCGTGTTGCCTGCGTTTGCTTCCCCTCGCGCCTGCTTCGTTTTGCGCGTCGTGTCTGCAGTTCGACAGCGCGGCGTCGCTTAGGTGCGGGACTTAGACGTGCTGCTCAGGTATGCGGCGTTCATGATGTTCGGCTGCCTTTTTTGCTGGGTTTGTACCGGGTACTTGTTGCCTGTCTGATGCCTCGCCGACGGTGTAGAGATTGCCGGTCGATGCCTCGTGCGATGCTGCGGCATGCTTAACGTTGTGCGGCTTGCCGGCGTGACGCGGCGGGAATGTTATTGCCGGCGCGCCAGTGCGCTGCCTGTTCCTCGTGCGGACGGCTCATGACGGCGCCGCCCGCAGCGCCTGTTTGCTAAGCCGTGCCGTGCAACGCGTGCTGAAACGCGCCTGCCTCCATATTGTCGCCACGGCGTTCGCCTTCGGATACCCCCGCCGATGCCGATGCCGACGCCGATTCGCCTGACGCCCGCGTCGTGTTTTCCGCGCCTTGCGCGCTGCCCTCGATCGGGCATTCCGAGCCTCCTTCGGTAGCGTCGCCCAGTACCGCGGCGAATGCGGCCAGTTGCGAGCCGTTGGGCAGCGGCGCCTTGAGCGCGGCCACCATCAGCGAGGCAAGGCGTGCTATGAGCTGCAGGTCGTTCATCGACTTGCCCTGCGAGAACTCGGAAATCAGGCTGTCCGTATCGGTACCGGCCAGCACGCCTGAGAGCGCGCCGATCGCGAAGTGAAGCCGCCAGCCGAGCTCCTCACGCGGCAAATGCGGCAACGCGCGCTGGAACGCATCGAAAAAACGCACCGCTACCGAAGCGTAGTGCCCGTTGAGAAAGTCGCGAATGAACGACGACGGGTCGGTATAAGCGCGCCCCAGCAACCGCAGGAATGCCTTGCCGCCCACGCGTGGATCGCGCGACAGGCGCAGCGCCGGAATGAACATCGCGCCGAGCACATGCTCGCAGGTCAGACGCTCGCCGAGCATCGCGTCGAAGCGATCGAGCAGCTTGAGCCGCTCCTGATTGAGACGATCGAGGCGGCGCGACAGCATCGAGTGAATCAGCGATTCCTTGCTGCCGAAGTGGTAGTTCACTGCCGCCAGATTTACTTCGGCACGCGAAGTAATCTGGCGCAGCGACATGGCCTCATAGCCGCATTCGATGAACAGCGTTTCGGCGGCGTCGAGGATGCGGGACTTCGTATCGCCGGCATGCCGGCCTGTTGTGCGAACTGCCATGTTGCGTCTCCCAGTTGCCGGGCATGCGGCCCGCAAACAAGCGATTCAAATATCGATTTGAAACGGCCGTTTTTTTCAGGATAAGAAGGAATGGTGCGTGCGATCAAGGGTCTGTGTCGACTAACTCCTCTAGAAGACCTGACGAAGGTCGAGCTTTCCCTGCACGCGGCGCGTCAAACCGCGCGGAAATAAAAAAGGCCGTTCCGATGGAAATCGGAACGGCCTCGTATGGCTTTGCTACTCTGTTTGGCCCAGCTTCTGTTTGCTGACGCGTGCTTTGCGTCGCGGCGGTTCGAGCCGCCTTTGCCGCTTATTGTGCCCGATAACGCGCCGGCAAAATAGCTGTTTGGTTCAAACGCTTAAAGCTGTGCCGCAACCTGCTTCGCCGACTGCGTCATGTCGATGCCGCGGCGCTCGCGGCTGAACGGAATCAGCGCGGCGATCACCACGGCCACGACGCCAATTACCACCGCCATGATGAGCGCGTAGTTGTTGCCGTGCGCTTCAGCGGCGCTCGCTTGCAGTGGGCCGTTGACCGACGCGATCAGATTGCCGAGCTGGTACACGAGGCCGGGGAACGTCGCGCGAATTTCATCGGGCGAGATTTCGTTCAGGTGCACCGGAATCACGCCCCACGCACCTTGCACGGAGATCTGCATCAGGAAGGCGCCGAGCGCGAGCAGCAGCGGGGTGGTCGAGAAGGCCCACAAGGGCAGCACCGGCAACGCGATCAACGCCGCGATGAAGATCGCGCGCTTGCGGCCGATCTTCTCGGACAACGAACCGAAGAACAGGCCGCCGCAAATCGCGCCGACGTTCAGCGTGATGGTGATCCACGACACCGTATGCGCGTCGAACTGATGCTGCACGCGCAGGAAGGTCGGATACAGATCCTGTGAGCCGTGCGAGAAGAAGTTGAACGCGGTCATCAGAATGATCGCGTACAGCGACAGCTTGACGTTCTGCCGGAGCGTGGCCACGAGACCCGGGCGCGCTTTCTTTTCGAGCGTCTTGAAGGCGGGCGATTCCGGCACATGCGCCCGCACGTATAGCACGAGCAGCGCCGGCAGTACGCCGACAAAGAACATGCCGCGCCAGCCGATGTACTGATAGAACACGCCGAACACGACCGAGGCGAGCAGATAGCCGCTCGGATAGCCGGCTTGCAGCAGACCCGAGACGATGCCGCGCGATTTGGGCGGCACGGTTTCCATGGTCAGTGCGCCGCCCACGCCCCATTCGCCGCCCATCGCGATGCCGAACAGCGCGCGCAGCACGAGCAGGGTGGCCAGGTTAGGCGAAAAGCCGGAGAGCAATTCCAGCAGCGAGAAACACGCGATGTTGACCATCAGCGTGGGACGGCGGCCGTACCTGTCGGCGAGCCAGCCGAAAATCAATGCGCCGACCGGACGCATCATCAAGGTCAGCATAATGCCGAAGGCGACCTCCGGGATTTTCGTATTGAACTCCGCCGCGATATCTTTCAATACGAACACCATTAGAAAGAAATCGAATGCGTCGAGTGTCCAGCCCAGATAGGCGGCGATCGTGACGTTTCTCTGTTCCCGTGTCCAGCTCATTGATTGTTCTCCTGAGTCTCCAATCACCCGTGTTCAACTACGGGCGGCTCCGCAGCCCCGCACCCCCTGTGGCAAAGGCTCCGGGGCGAGTGTACGCCGACTGTTAAACGCTTGCATGAATGAACGCACGTTTATCCGTATTAATCCCTGGAGCAAGTTTCATGCGAAATGACGGTGCATGCATTATGTTTGGTAAATGTAATTATTGTATTAATAGTGTGTGCAATGCAGTTTGTTATTTGTAATCTATTTCAAGTGCCATTGCACGGTAATCCGTCAGTCTGACTTCAAGGTAATTCACGCGCGATAGAGGTGGTGCTCGCGGGATTCCGGTTGGCGGCGGCGCGGACCGGCGGGTATAACAGCGGCTCGCGGCATTCGCGCCGCGCATACAAGGGAGACTGATCAATGACAATTCCGCATTTATGCCTGGTCATCGTGGTGCTGTTGCCGTTTCCGTGGACGATGCTGGCGAAGGTCAGCAAGCGCTATGACAACCGCACGCCGCGCGCTTATCTTGCCGGGCTCGAAGGCTGGCGCGCGCGAGCGCATGCGGCGCATCAGAACGCGTGGGAGGCGCTGGCAATGTTTACCGCTGCGATCGTCGTGGCCGGGCAGGCGGGCGGATCGAGCCCGTGGATCAACTGGCTGTCCATCATCTTCGTCGTTACCCGGGTGCTGCACGGCGTGCTGTATGTGGCGAACGTGGCGCCGCTGCGGTCGCTGGTGTGGTTCGTCGGCATCGTGTGCGTAGTGTCGATCTTCTTTGTATCGGTTCGCTAGGTAAGCGTGGTGGCGTCCGCGCTGTTCGCGCGGGCGCGAGCCGTCTTTGGTGGCGCTTTAGCTTGAATGCCTTGTTGGATCGAACGAGCTGGCGCGGGCCGAAACGTGAGCGCCTGATCCGGTGGGCACGGCCGGGAAGCCCTATGGCACCTGCCTTTCGGCTTATATATGCAGTGTATGAATCAGTCGAGCTGAAAAATCAATTGGATTCATGCTGCATCGCGGAATAAGATGCTTGGCATCCCGTTCATTTCATTGCAGCCGACGCGCCATGTCAGTCAAATCAATCACTTCCGTGCCAGTACGCCGCGAGCGGAGTTCGTTTGTCGTCGTGGCCGCCGTCACGCTGCTTACGGGCCTTGGCGCCGGTTTGGGCGGCATGCTGCTCGCGTTGCTGCTGCACGGCATCCAGCATCTCGCCTACGGCTACAGCGTGACGCACGTGATCAGCGCCGAGAGTTTTCTGCAAGGCGTGAGCGGCGCCGCGCCCGAGCGCCGCCTCGTCGTGCTGACGATCTGCGGTTTGGTGGCGGGGCTCGGCTGGTGGGCGCTGTACCGGTTTGGCCGGCCGCTCGTGAGTATTCGTCAGGCCGTCAAGTCCGACGATCCGCAGATGCCTGTGCTGAGCACGACGATCCATGCATTGCTGCAGATCGTCACCGTCGCGCTGGGCTCGCCGCTCGGCCGTGAAGTCGCGCCGCGCGAAGTCGGCTCGGCGCTCGCCGGCTGGCTGTCGCGCCGCGCGGGTCTGTCGGTCGCGCAGAGCCGGATCATGGTGGCGTGCGGCGCGGGCGCCGGTCTGGCCGCGGTCTATAACGTGCCGCTCGGCGGCGCGGTGTTCGTGCTCGAAGTCCTGCTGGGTACTTTCGGCTGGCCCGCCCTGGTGCCGGCCATCGTGACCTCGTCGGTGGCGGCGCGGGTCGCGCAGCTGGGACTGGGCAACGAGCATCAATACCTCGTGCCTTCAATGGTGCTGAGTTCATCGCTCGTGGTCTGGTCCGTGGTGTGCGGCCCGATTCTGGGCGCGGCGGCGTGGAGCTTCGCGGAGCTGATGAAGCGCTCGCGCGCGGCTGCCCCGAAAAACTGGCGCCTGCCGGTGTTGTCGCTGCTGAACTTCGCGATGATCGGCGTACTGGCGATGCATTTCCCGCAGTTGCTCGGCAATGGCAAAGGGCCTGCGGGACTGGCATTCAACGGTGGCCTGACCCTGAGTCTCGCCGCGATGCTGCTGGTGCTGAAGGTGGTGATTACCGCGAGCAGTCTGCGGGCGGGCGCCGAGGGCGGCCTGCTCACGCCGGGGCTCGCGAACGGCGCATTACTGGCGATCGTGCTCGGCGGGTTGTGGAGCATGGTGTGGCCGGGGGCGTCGCTGGGTGCGTTCGCGGTGGTCGGCGCAACCGCGTTTCTCGCTGCCTCGATGCAGATGCCGATTACGGCCGTGGTGCTGATGTTTGAATTCACCCGCATGAGCCAGGATTTTCTGATTCCGGTTCTGTTTGCCGTGGGCGGCGCGCTGCTCGGTTTTCGCGCCTGCGCGAAGTGGGTGCCGGCGCTGCAGTCGAGCTTTGGTTTGAACTGGAGCGGGGCGGCCAAAGCGCGATAAGGCGGTGGCCTTTGGTGGCGGCATGGTGGATGCCATGCCGTCGAACGCAAAACCGGCCGAAGCGCCGTTGCTCAAACGCTACGGCCTTTTTCTCGCCGCCACCTCGCGGATCAGATTCCCCACCACCTCCAGATCCTCGATTCCCGTCAGATCGCTTTTGGCCTCGCCGGTCTCGACAATTTCTCTCAATAGCCGCCGCACGGTTTTGCCGGCGCGTGTCTTGGGCAGCGCCTTGCAGATGAACACGTGCTCCAGACGCGCGATAGTCCCGATCGCGTCGCTCACCGCCGCGCAAATCTGGCCGACAGTCGCCTCGACCGGCGCCCCGGCCACCAGTGTCACGAACGCCACGGGCACCGTGCCCTTGACCGCGTCGCTCACGCCGACCACGGTCGCATCCGCAATCCCCGGCTGCGACGCCACGACCGATTCGATCTCCATCGTACTCAGCCGATGCGCGGCAACGTTGATGACATCGTCGCCGCGTCCGAGCACCCACAACTGCCCGGTGCTATCGACCACGGCCTCGTCGGACGTGTTGTACACGCCAGGATAACGGCCGAAATACGTATTCAGATAGCGTTGATGGTCGTCCCACACCGTGCGGGCGAGCGTGGGGAAGGGCGCCGTCAGGACCAGCGCGCCTTTGGTGCCGACCGGTGCAATCGATCCGTCTTCGAGCAGCACGCGGTACGCGTGTCCCGGCACCGGCGTGCCGCATGAACCCGCTTTCAGCGGCTCGACGCCGTAGACGGGATAGGTCCAGGTCGAACCGGTCTCGGTCTGTCCGTACGCATTGACGATCGGCAACTGATCGCCGAGCGTGTCCGATGTCCAGTGATACGTTTCCGGATCGAGCGGTTCCCCTTGCGTCGTAATCATCCGCAAGCCATCGATCCGGTTGGCCTTCGCCACCTCGTCGCCGAGCGCGCGCAGCATACGCAGCGCGGTCGGCGCGATCAGGATCTTGGTGACGTGATGCCGGTTGGCGATCTGGTAGAAGCGGTCTTTGCCCGGCGTATCGAGTGCGCCTTCGTAGCACACCAGACTCGCGCCGTGTGCGAGTCCGCCGATCACGGCCTGAATCGGAAACGTCAACCAGCCGACATCGGCCGCGCACCAGTAGACATCGTCTTTTGCCGGGCCGACCTGCCATTGCACATTGGCCCACGTGCCAAGCAGAAATCCCACGACGCTATGCACCACACCCTTGGGCTTCGATTCGGTGCCGCTCGTGAAAATCAGAAATGCCGGCGCGTTGGCTTCGAGCGGCACGCACGGGCAATCGTCGGACTGCGCGTCGACCAGTTCCTTGTAGCCGGTCTCGCCGTCATGCAACGCGGGCGCCGCCCCGGTGCGATCGATCACGACGATGTGCTCCAGCTTCGGTGCCGAGCGTCGCGCTTTGCGGGCGTTTTCGAGTAACGGCACCTGCTTGCCGCGCCGATAGCTGGCGTCCGCCGTCACCAGGACTTTGGCTCGCGAGGTTTGCAGTCTTAGCGCGGCGGCGTCGGCCGAAAAACCCGCGAACAGCACCGTATAAATAGCGCCGATCCGGTTGCATGCCTGAATCGCAACAAAAGACTCCAGCATGTTCGGCAGATAGATCGCGACGACGTCGCCCTGACCGACGCCGAGCGAGCGTAGCCCGTTCGCAAAGCGTGCGGTGGCGGTGCGCAGTTGCGCATAGCTGAGCGTGGCGCAATCGCCCGGCTCGCCTTCCCACGTGATTGCCGGCCGCGACGCGTAATACGGATCTTCCGCGTAGCGATCGACGCAGTTGTCGCACACGTTGAGCATGCCGCCGGCGAAGTATTTGAACTCGGGGAAGTTGCCGTCGCGCACGCTGTCCCACGGGCGCATCCAGCGGAATTTCTTCGCCACCCACTCCCAGTAGGCGTCGGGGCCACCGACGCGCTCGATCTCGCGCGCTTGCGCGAGCAAAGCGGCCTGTTCGGCGACCCGCCATTGTTCAGGCCAGGGTAAAAGCGGTTCGGCAAGCAGCGTGCTCAGCGTATCGGTGGAGCTCATGCGGTGTCTCCTGCGTCTGACTTCACGGATAGATCCAGCGCGGATCGATCGGCACGGCCGACAAGCGGATCGGGCGCAGCGGCGACCCGGCTCATGCTGCGGATGCGTTTGCGCCCGCTTGCGTCCGTTCGTTCCGCTGGCTCCCGACCGTCCCGGTGCCGGTTTTGAATTGTTCTGCTTATTTTTCTGATTGCACGGTTGCCGTTTTGCGTGTGAAAATCTACCTAACGTTTGTTAGATAGTCAAGCACCGGAGGCACTCGTGGGCGCAGAGGATTTCCCTGATCAGCAGCAACGTTCGCCCTATTTCAGCGAAGAGCACAGCATGTTGCGCGATGCGATACGCCGCTTTATCGCCAAAGAGGTACTGCCATTCGCGGATCAGTGGGAGATGGACGGCTATGTGCCGCGCGAGCTGCTGCGCAAGATGGGCGAGCAGGGTTTTCTCGGAATCCGGCAGTCCGAAGCATTTGGCGGTGCGGCAATGAATGTGCTCGGCACAGTGGTGCTTGCCGAAGAATTGGGCCGCTCCACCTTCGGCGGTTTTGCGATCACGGTGCTGGTTCATACGGACATGGCGTCGCCGCATCTGCAGCATGCGGGCAATCCCGCGCAACTCGAACGGCTGATGCCCGATCTCGTCGCGGGCCGCAAGATCGCCGCCGTCGCAATGACGGAAGCGGGCGCGGGTTCCGATCTGGCGTCCATGCGCACCACGGCGCGTCTCGACGGCGACCACTACGTGCTGAACGGCGCGAAGATGTTCATCACCAACGGCGTTCACGGCGACGTCTATTTCGTCGCGGCCAAAACCGGCGGCCCGGGCCGCAGTCACGGCGGCATCTCCATGTTCATTGTCGAGAAGGGCATGCCGGGATTCTCCGTCGCGCGGCCGCTGAACAAGCAAGGCTGGCTGTCGTCCGATACGGCGGAACTGGTGTTCGACGAATGCCGCGTGCCCGTGCAAAACCTGCTTGGCGAAGAGAACAAGGGCTTTTATTCGCTGGTCAGGAATCTGCAGAACGAGCGCATCACGCTTGGCGCGCAGGCGCTGGGCGAAGCATCCAAAGCAATCGAGATCACGCTCGCTTACGTCACCCAGCGCACCGCTTTCGGTCAGACGCTGTGGGAGAAGCAGGCGATCCGTCAGAAGATGGCGATGCTGCTCTCGAAGGTGGAAGCGGCGCGGCAACTCCTTTACAACACCGCATGGCGCGATGCGCAAGGGCAAACGGTCGTCGCGGAAGTCTCGATGATCAAGGCGCTGTGCGGAGAACTCGTCAACGAAGTGATGTACGCCTGCCAGCAGTTTCACGGCGGCTTCGGCTACATGCGTGAAGCGCCGATCGAGCGAATGGTGCGCGACGCCCGTGTGCAGTCGATCGGCGGCGGCGCAACCGAGGTGATGCTCGAAGAAGTCGCGAAGCGGATGGTATGACGTCTATGGTCAGCACGCCCGTTCCCGCCATATCGACGAGGGCAGCCGCATCGGCAGGCAGCGGCGATGTCGCGTCGGCGTCGCCCACAACTGCGGCCAGCGACTCACGCCGCACGATCCTCGATACGGCCGCACGCCTGTTTCGCAAAGAAGGTTACGCCGCCGTGTCGTTGCGCGACATCTCGGCGGCTTGCGGCATGAAAGCGGGCAGCCTGTATTACCACTTTGCGTCGAAAGACGAGATCGTGTCCGAGGTCTTGCGGATCGGCGTGGAGCGTGTGTTCGCCGAAGTGCGCGCGTCGATCGACGCATTAGGCAAAGACGCCGCGCCCGAGCAGGTGTTTCGCACGGCGGTTCGCGCGCATTTGCGCGCGTTGCTCGAATCGCACGACTATACGTCGGCCAACATCCGCATTTTTGGTCACGTGCCTGCGCAGATCCGGGCGGCGCAATTGCCATTGCGCGACGAATATGAGGCGGTGTGGGCCGACATCATTGCGCGACTTGTACCACGGCGGAAAAAACGCAGTGACGAGTTGCGTTTCGTGCGGTTCTTCCTGCTCGGCGCGATGAACGGCACGCTCGACTGGTTTCATGCGGGCCACGCTTCAGTCGACGAAGTGGCGCAACGGTATGCGTCGCTGGCGCTGTCGGGCCTGCTGGGCGCAAGCCGGGATTGATGCGGAAGTCGTGCAGAACAGGGATAGAAGCAGCGATATGTCATCCACCGTCGCGTTGCACGACCCGATCCAGAAACGCCAGCAGTGCGTCGCCGAACACGTCGTTCCGGTCGCCGGCCACCATATGCCCGGCGTCCATCACGTTCACGTATTCGCTCTGCGGACATAGCGCGCGAAATTCCCGCGCGCCTTCTTCACTTAATACGTCGGACAACGCGCCGCGCACCAGCAGGGTCGGACACGTCAGATGCCGCGCGCAATTTTCGAGTCGCTGCTGCCGTAACGCGAAGTCCCACTCCTGAGGCTTGAAGCGCGGATCCCAATGCCATCGATATTTGCCGTCAGCGGCAAGCCGCACGTTTTTCGCGAGGCCGTCGAGATTTTTCCGCCGTGCGCGTTGCGGCTGATAACTGGCGATCGCGTCGGCCACTTCTTCGAGCGACTCGAAGCCCTCGGGCTTTTGCGTCATGAAGTTGTGCACCCGGTCCGCGCCGTCCATCTCCACCCGCGGCGCAATATCGACGAGGATCAGCGCGCTGGCCTCGACGCGGCCTTCACCCGCCGCGATCAGACTGGTGCCGCCGCCGAGCGATGCGCCGATCAGCGCGGCGCGCGGCCTGCCGAGCGCCGCGATCACGCACCGCAAATCCTCGACCATCACGTCTTCGCCGTACGCGCCGTCGGGCGCCCAGTCGGAATCGCCGTGGCCGCGGGCGTCGAACGCGACTGCCCAGTAACCGCGCGCGCCGAGCTTTTCGCCCGCACCTTTCCACGCGTGCCGGGTCTGGCCGCCGCCATGCTGCAGCAGGACCAGCGGGCCGCGAGGGTCTCCCCACGCATCACCCGTAATCGCGACGCCGCCCGCGCCGCGCCACGTGAACATCGGCTCGGGCGTGCCGGGAAGTCTTATGCCTGCTGTCACGCGATGACTCCTTCAAAGAAATGCGGCCCTACTGGGATGACCGCCAACGGTTCACCAGGAATCGAAAGTCGGCGCGCGTTTTTCGGAAAATGCCTGCATGCCTTCTTTCCATTCGTCGCCACCGACCAGCATCGACAACGCCTCGATACCAAAGCGCCGCGCCGTGCGCAGATCGGCGTCTTCGCTGACATAGATGCTGCGTTTCGATTGCGCGACCGAGCGTGGTCCGAGTTTGCGGATCTCCAGCGCGATGTCAAGCGCGCTTTGCAGCAGCATGTCGCCCGGCACCACCGCCGACACGAGCCCATAACGGTCCGCGGTGGCCGCGTCGAGATGGGTGGCACGCAGAATCCAGTCGAGCGCTTTGCTGCGGCCGACGTGCCGGATCAGTTTCTGCACGCCGCCGGCGCCCGCCACAGCGCCAAGTTTGGTCTCGGGCAAACCGATTTTTGCGTGCGAAGCGATCACACGGAAATCGCAGGAGAGCGCCAGCTCGCATCCGCCTCCGAGCGCAAAGCCGTTGATTGCGGCGATGGTCGGAAAGTGCAGTTCTTCCAGCCGGTCGAACAGCACGGCGATATCGGCCAGATAGTGGTCGCGCGCGTCGAACGGCTGATGGATCGATGCTTCGGGCCCCGCGAAATATCGCAAGTGCGCGCCGCAGCAAAACGCGCGCTCCTGCCCCGTGATGATCAGCGCACGGGTGCTTTCCATGTCGACGAGATCCAGCGCGTGATCGAACTCGGAGAGCAGTTCGAGCGACAGTGTATTCATCTGCGCAGGGCGTGTGAGCGTAATCAACGCAATCGCGCGCTCGGCCCATTCGAGCCGTACCGCGCTGCCTTCGAACGTCGGTCCATCAAATGTTCCACTCATAAGGTCTCCTGGTTGGTGCGCACGGCCACGCTGGCGGCGCAGTGCCGGGCGTGCCGATTTCTTTGGAAAGGGTAGGGGGACGACGGCCAGTCTGTCAAGAAAATGAACTGACCGTCGGGTTAGTTTTGATCATGCGGCGTGATGGAGCGGTCGGGAATAGGGGCGATCCAGCAGCATAAAGTTGAAAACTAACCGTTGGGTTAGAAGATTGACCAGGAAGATTAAGGTCGTTATGATGGGTCCTGGAGACAGCACGCACCATTGTCCGTGGCCTTCGCCATGCGTGGCGGGAGCCGGGGAGGCCGGCGTGGCGCGTAGGTCGGAGAACAGCCTGTCGCGCTGGCTTCATCCGCGAAACGGAAAATAAAGGTCCAACATGGATGTCTATGTGATGGGAGTGGCGATTCATCCAGCGGCGGACGCGATCGGCGATCTGCGGCTGGAAGAAATGGCCTACCGCACCGCGCGCGCCGCGCTCGACAATGCGGGGGTCGAACGCCGCGAGATCGATCATCTGACGCTTGCCGCCAGCGACGAAATCGACGCACGCGGTATCAGCAGCATGCTGCTCGCCGCGCCGTCGGGCGGTTATCTGAAAGACGAAATGCGCGTCACCGATTCGGGCCTCGCCGGCCTGCACCTCGGCGCGATGCGCGCGGCGGCGGGACACTTGCAGCTCGGCCTCGTGGTCAGTTCGAACCAGAGCTCGGTCGTGCCGCTCGAAGACATCGCGCGAATGCGCGGCGAGCCCTTTTTTCTGCGGCCGGTCGGCTTGAACTTCGCGATTGCCGATGGCCTGTTCGCCGGCGCGGTGGCCACGCGGTACGCCATTTCCGCCGCAACGGCCGCCGAACGCGTACTCGAACGCATGCGCTCGGCGGCCCGCAACAGCCGCGCCGTGGCGCGTACGCTGCCGCGGCTTGACGACATCGCGGGCTCACCCTGTCTCGCTTATCCGCTGCGCGCCGGGCATCGCGCGCCGGTCACGGACGGCGCGGTCGCCATGGTGCTCGCGTCCGGCGAATGGCTGCGCGCGCATCCGCAACACCGGCCGCTCGCGCGCATTGCCGGCATGGCGTGGGGCGTCGACCGTTATCAGCTGGATGCCGAGCGCTTGGCCGGCCTCGATATTTTCCAGCGCGGCCTCGATGACGCGCTGTCGCGCGCGGGCCTAGAGAGCGTCGACGAACTCGAAGTGGTCGAACTCGAAGCGCAAAACGCATGGGCCGACGTGGCCTTCAGCCAGGCGCTCGGCGCCTCGGCGCGTGTGAGCGTCAGCCCCTCGGGCGGCGCATGGGCGCAAAACCCGTTCTTCTGCACCGGCTTGCTGAATGCCGCCGAAGCAGCGCTGCAGGTTGCCGGCCAGGCGGGCGGCCATCAGGTCGACGGCGCGCGGCGCGCGCTGGCTCACGGCGTATCCGGCTTTGCACAACAGACTCATGGCTTCGTCGTCATGGAAGGAATAGCGGCATGAAGGCGCACAACGTAGCGGTTATCGGCGTTGGCCAGACGGAATTCCGGTCGCGCTCGGACAATCAGACTTACGCCGAACTCGCGCAGGAGGCCGTCGCGCTCGCGCTTGTCGACGCCAATCTGCAGCCCGAGGAAATCGACGCGGTGGTGTTTTCAATGGCGCCGACCACGTTCATGGGTGTCGCGGACGCCGACAAATGGGCTGCGGATTACATCTGGGCGCGCGGCAAGCCGTTCATGCGCGTGCACACCGGTGGCGCGACCGGCGGCTCCGCGTTGCAGGCGGCACACGCGCACGTCGCGTCCGGGCAGTACGGCACCGTGCTGGTGGTCGGCGCCGACCGCATCACCGAAACGCCGGACGCGCAGTTCGTGTTGAACCTGATCTGGGACGCGTTCTACGAGCAGGACTTCGCGCTGAACACGGTGACGATGACAGCGCTCGCCACGCAGCGCTACATGCACAAGTACGGCACGACCGAGCGGCAATATGCGAATGTCGTGGTGCGCGCCCGCCGCAATGCGTTGAACAATCCGTCCGCGCATCTGAAGGGCGCGATCGATATCGACGCGGTGCTCGCGTCGCCGCGCATTTCGTGGCCGTACAAGCTGTTCGATATCTGTCCGCGTTCGGCGGGTGCGGCGGCGGTCGTGATTACGTCCGAGACGCTCGCGCGCGAACGCTGCACGCGCCCGGCGTTCATCACCGGCACCGCGGGTGTGTCGAACACGATATTCATGGGCGATCGCATGGGTCCACACGCCGATACCGATTTCGCTGATTTCGCGGAGTTGCGCCAGGCGGCACGCGAATGTTTCCGCCAGGCAGGCATAACAGATCCGCTGCGCGAGTTGCAAACGGTCGAAATCTACGACCCGTTCAGTTCGTTCCAGTTTCCGCAGCTCGAATCGCTCGGCTTTTGCAAACCCGGCACGGCGCAGCAACTGAGCGACGAAGGCGCATTCGACATGGATGGCGCAATCGCCGTGAATCCGTCCGGCGGCACGCTGTGCACGAATCCGATCGGCGTGACCGGCCTCGTGCGTGCGGCGGAAGCGGCGCGTCAGGTCATGGGCCGCTCCGCCGCGATGCAGGTCAAGAACGTTCACAACGCGCTCGCCACCGCGATTGGCGGGTCGACGCAATTTTTCACGGTCACGATGCTGAGCGACGAGCCGCGCCGTGCCCCGGCGGCCTGACAGGAGATCATTCATGAGCAAGAGTCCAGCAACACCCGAACCGCGCACTTTTCCGGGTGAATGGCATGTGCGCTACAACTATCCGGTAGGAGACGTGGGCGCGCATTTCTTCGACGCGTTGAAGGAGAAACGCATTGTCGCGACGCGCTGCAGTGCGTCGGACATGACGTATCTGCCACCGCGCGCGTACTGCGAGCGCAGCTTTGAAAAATGCGACGGCTATGTGGATGCCGGCATGGAAGGCACGATCGAAGCGGCGACTATCGTCAGCGCCGCATTCGACAACCTGCCGACGCCGCCCTATGCGATCGCCTATGTACGGCTCGACGGCGTCAGCACCGCGATGGTCAACTTCGTGCGCGGCATGGATCTCTCGGACGTACCCGCGGCGGCGGCGAAACTGCAGCCCGGCACGCGCGTGCGTGTCGAGTTCATCGATGCGCCGCAAGGCCGCATTACCGATTTCCACTACGTGCTGGCCGCCGCGTGAGTACCATCCTCTCCCGCATCGATCGCCAGTCCGACGCGTTCAGGAACAACGAAGCGCACTACGACGCGCTGCTCGCCGAACTGCGCGAGCGCCACGCGCATGTGCTTGCGGGTGGCGGCGAGCGGCTGGTCGAACGGCATCATGCGCGCAACAAGATGCTCGCGCGTGAACGGATCGACCTGCTGCTCGACCCGCTATCGCCGTTTCTCGAACTGTCGCCGCTCGCGGCCTGGGGCATGTACGGCAACGCGGTGCCGTCGGCCGGCGTGATTACCGGTGTCGGCCTGATCGCGGGCACGCCCTGCATGCTGATCGCCAACGACGCCACCGTGAAGGGCGGCTCGTTCTTCGCCGAGACCGTCAAGAAACATGTGCGCGCGCAGGACATCGCCGGGCATCATCGTTTGCCGGTCATTTATCTGGTCGATTGCGGTGGTGCGTATCTGCCGGAACAGGATCGTGTGTTCCCCGACAAGGACCACTTCGGCAATACGTTCTACCGGCAATGCCAGATGTCGGCCGCGGGCATTCCGCAGATCGCCGCGGTGTTCGGCGGCTGCACGGCGGGCGGCGCATACATACCGGCGCTCGCCGACGAAGTCGTGATGGTACGCGGCCAGGCACGCATTCATCTGGGCGGCCCGCAGATCGTCAAGGCGGCGATCAACGAAATCGTCGACGGCGAAACGCTCGGCGGCGCCGAGATGCACACGCGCGTGTCGGGCGTCTCCGACTATCTGGCGGAAAACGAAGCGCAGGCACTCCAGCGCGTGCGCGACATCATCGCCAATCTGAACCGGCCGCGGCCGCTTTCTGGCGCAGTGCGCGACGTCGTGCCGCCGCGCTACGACATTGGCGAGTTGCGCGGCATCCTGCCGCCGGGGCTGAAGGAATCGTATGACGTGCGCGAAGTGATCGCCCGGCTCGTCGACGATTCCGAGTTCCAGGAATTCAAGCCTGAGTTCGGCAGCACGCTCGTGTGCGGCACTGCTTACTGGTGCGGTTATCCGGTTGGAATTCTCGCCAACAATGGCGTGCTGTTTTCAGAGTCGGCCACGAAGGGCGCGCATTTCATCGAACTGTGCAACCAGCGCAATATTCCGCTGCTGTTTCTGCAGAACATCACCGGCTTCATGGTCGGTACCGAGGCCGAGCGTGGCGGCATCGCACGGCATAGCGCGAAGCTCGTCTACGCAATGGCGACCGCACGCGTGCCGCGCCTCACGGTGATCATCGGCGGCTCGTTCGGCGCGGGCAACTACGGTATGTGCGGTCGCGGCTTCGATCCGCGCTTCCTGTTCGCATGGCCGAACTCGCGAATCGCGACCATGAGCGCGGACGTCGCGGCGACCGTGCTGACCGACCTGCGGCGCAGCAGTCTGAAAGCCGCCGCCGACGAAGCCGAGATCGCCGAAATCGATCGCGTCACGCGCGAGCAGTTCACCACGCAAAGCGATCCGTATTACGCCACTGCGCGCCTGTGGGACGACGGGCTGATCGAGCCGTCGGAAACGCGCGAAGTGATCGGTCTGTGCCTCGCACTCGCGGCGGCCGAAGCGCCGGCGACCGGCCCTTCACCCGTCTTCCGGATGTAAAGGCAAACATGTTCGAATCCATTCTTATAGCGAACCGTGGCGAAATCGCCTGCCGGATCGCACGCACCAGCCGCCTGCTGGGCATTCGCGTCATCGCTCTCTATTCCGACGCGGACCGCGGCGCGCGTCATGTTCGCGAGGCCGATGTCGCGGTGCGGATCGGCCCGGCGGACGCAACGCGCAGTTATCTCGACGCCGACGCGATCATCCGTGCGGCACTCGAAACCGGTGCGAGCGCGATCCACCCGGGCTACGGGTTTTTGTCGGAGAGCACGCAGCTTGTGAGCCGCTGCGCCGAGCACGGCATTGCGTGGATCGGTCCACGCGGTGACGTGATCGAGCGGATGGGCTCGAAGATCGAATCGAAGCGTATCGCTGTCGACGCGGGCGTGCCGTGCGTGCCGGGTTACCACGGCGATAACCAGAAGCTCGAGCATCTGCTCGAACAGGCGCGCGCAATCGGCGCGCCGCTTCTGATCAAGGCGAGCGCCGGTGGCGGCGGCAAGGGCATGCGGCGTGTCGACGACCTCGACGATTTCGCCGCGCAATTGAGCATGGCGAAGCAGGAAGCGTTGCGCGCATTCGGCGACGACCGCGTGCTGATCGAAAAGCTGATCCTGCGGCCGCGCCATCTGGAAGTGCAGCTTGCGGGCGACCGTCACGGCAACCTCGTCCATCTGTTCGAGCGCGAATGCTCGATCCAGCGCAACTATCAGAAGGTGTTCGAAGAAGCGCCGGCGCCGCATCTCGCGCCGGCCGTGCGCGAAAAACTGCTCGACGCCGCGACGAAGCTCGGCAACGCGATCGGCTACGACTCGCTCGGCACGGTCGAGTTCGTGCTCGCCGAGGACGCCGATACGCCGTACTTCCTGGAAATGAACACGCGCCTGCAGGTCGAGCATCCGGTGACCGAAATGGTCACGGGTCTCGATCTGGTCGAACTGCAGATTCGTATTGCCGCCGGCGAACCGCTGCCGATGCAGCAGGACGCGGTCGCTGTCACAGGCTGGGCAATCGAGGCGCGTATCAATTGCGAAGACCCGGCGCATGGGCATCGGCCGGAGTTCGGCACGGTCGCGCGTTATAGCGAGCCTGCGCTGGCTGGTGTGCGCGTCGACAGCGGCATTGAAAGTGGCTCGGAAATCGCGCCGCACTATGACTCGATGATCGCGAAGGTGATCGGTTACGGCGCGACCCGTGCGCAGGCGGTCGAGCGTTTGCGTGCCGGTCTCGGCGCGTTCGAGGCCGCCGGCATCGGCACCAATCAGAGCTTGCTGTGCGCGATCGCGGATCACTCGCTGTTCCGCGCGGCGCGGTTGACCACCGGCTTTCTCGCGGAAGCATTCCCCGGCGGCTGGCACGACGATCCCGCGGACTTCCGCTACGCGGTGTGCGCCGCCGTGCTGCATCGGCTCGCGGCACGCGCGGCGCCGGGTGCCGATTACTGGCAGAGGCAAAGCGGGCACCGCTTCATGGCGGCGGCGGGGCGGCGGGCGGCCGCGCGCATGCGGGTCGCACTGGACGGCGACGAACAGCCGGTCAGTGTCGAACGCGATGGCGAACTCTGGCTCGTGAAAGCCGGCGACGAGGCCGTGCTCGATCTCCAGGTGCGCGCACTTGCCGACGACCAGTTGCTGCTGCTGCCGCGGCATGGTGTGCCGCGCCGCTACACGCTCACCGCCGACGGCGCGCATCTGTTCGTCAATCACGTCGGCACGCGCTGGCGCGTGCAGGTCGTGAGCGAAGTGGAAGCGCTGGCGCGCGTGGCTGCGCAAGCGGGCGTGCAGGGTAGCGAAGTGGCATCGGAAATGCCGGGCGCCGTGACGGAGATTCATGTCGCGCCAGGCGATCAGGTGGCCGCCGGCGACGTGCTGGTCGTGATGGAAGCCATGAAGCTGATCTTTCCGCTGGTCGCGCCGCGCGACGGCACGATCGCCGTGGTCCGTTGCGCGCTCAACGAAATCGTGCCGCGCGGCCATGTGCTCGTGCAACTGGAGCAATTGGCGACACCGGCGGACATACCGGCGCCAGCAGCCGAATCCATCGACAAATAAAGGGCGATACGGATATGCGCGGACTTTACTTCGAGGAATTCACGGTCGGGATGCGGTTCGATCATGCGCTCACGCGCACCGTCACCGAGTGGGACAACATGCAGTTCTCCAACATGACGATGAACCCGCAGCCGCTGCACGTCGACGCGCATTTCGCGGCGTCGACGGAGTTCGGCAAGCCACTCGTGAACAGCCTCTTCACGCTAGGACTAATGATCGGGATCTCCGTGTGCGAGACCACACTGCGCACGACCATCGCCAATCTCGGCATGACCGACGTGAGCTTTCCCGCGCCGGTTTTTCAAGGCGATACGCTGCACGTTAGAACCGAAGTGCTGTCGTTGCGCGCGAGCGCTTCGCGGCCCGGCGCCGGCATTGTCGAGTTCAGGCACGCGGCGTTCAATCAGAACAACGTCGAAGTCGCGCGCTGCACGCGCGCGGCGTTCATGCATCGGTCCCCGGCGTGAGCGCGGCGCAATCGTGGCTGTTCGTGCCCGGCGACAGCGCGCGCAAGATCGAACGTGCGCTGCAAGGCGACGCGCACGCGCTGATCTTCGACTGGGAAGATGCGGTGGCGCCCGCGGCAAAAGCGGCGGCGCGGCAGACCACGGCAGCCGCGCTCGCTGCGGCGGGCGCACCGGCCGGGCGCTGCTGGATTCGCGTCAATGCTTTGTCGACAGCGTTTTTCGACGACGACATTGCCGCGCTGCCGGGCGCCGCGATTGCGGGCGTCGTGCTGCCGAAAGCGTGCGGCGTGCGCGATATCGAGCAGCTCGGCGCAGCGCTGGAACAGTTTGAACGTGCGAACGGGCTTGCCGCCGGCGTATTGCGGATCGTCGCGATCGTGACCGAGTCGGCGGCTTCGGTACTCGCTTTATCGGAATTCCGCGCGCCCGTATCGAGACTGCACGCGGTGATGTGGGGCGGCGAAGATCTCGCGGCCGATCTCGGCGTGGCGAATAATCGCGAGACCCGCAGCGACGCTCATGCGGCCTATCGGGCGCCGTTCCAGCTTGCGCGCAATCTGACGCTGTTTGCCGCGGCTGCGGCAGAGTGCCTTGCGATCGACGCAGTCTTTACCGACCTGCATGCGCAGGACGCGCTGCTCGCCGAAAGTGCCGCGGCACGCGCCGACGGTTTCGGCGCAAAGGCGGCGATACATCCGGATCAGGTTGCCGTCATCAATCGTACGTTCGCGCCGACCGCGCAAGAACGGATGTGGGCGCAACAGGTGATCGCGGCGTTGGACCAGCAGCGGGGCGGGCTCGCCGTGCTCGACGGCAAGATGCTCGATGCGCCGCATTTGAGGCTCGCGAAGCGCATTCTTTCGCGCTAGCCATCGGGAGAGAAAGATCGGTTGCCGCACGTCGCCGGCCGGGAGCGGGCGGCGTGCGGTAGTCCGTCGATTAGCGGCGCACTTCGATTCCCTCGCGCTCGCGATCCCAAAGCTGCGCGCGGCGCGCGTCGGCATCGAGTTTCAGTTTGTATTTTTCGAGCTTTTCGCTGGCGGTCTTCGGCAGCCTGTCGATGAACTCGACAAAGCGTGGCACCATGAAATAGCTCATGTGCTCGGCGCTGAAATGCACGACGTCCGCATGCGTCATCGACTCGCCCGGCTTCAGCACGACATACACCATCACGTCGTCTTCGCTCAGTTCGGAGGCGACTGGAATCGCGGCCACTTCATGAATCGCCGGATGGCGGCACAGAATCAACTCCACCTCATACGCGGAAATATTCTCGCCGCGCCGGCGAATCGCTTCCTTCTTGCGGTCCATGAAAAACAGGTAGCCGTCTTCGTCCAGATAGCCGCGATCGCCCGTTTTGAACCAGCCATTGTCGAATTCGCGCGCCGTTTCCTTCGGCATCTTGTAGTAGCCCTTCATCATGCTGCCGGGTTTGAGCGGCAGCATGTAGATTTCGCCGACCTCGCCGGCGAGCAGGTCGGTGCCGTCGTCGGCGACGATGCGCAGTTCGCATTCGCCGCGCGGTTTGCCGGCCGAGCCGGCTTTTTCCGCCGGGTCCGAGGGCGTGAAGCGCGTCATCGCAAAGTTTTCTGTCATTGCGAACACGGATGTCAGCACTACGCCGAAGCGTTCCTGAAACTCGGAGTAGATCTCTTTGGGCACCGGCACTGCCATGCACAGGCGTAGCTTCGTTTCGCGCTCATGCGGACCGGGCGGCAGCTTCCAGATGATGTTGGTCATCGCGCCGAGCGTATTGAACTGCGTGGCGCCGGTTCGGCGGATGTCGTCCCAGAAGCGCGTTGCCGAAAAACGTGGCGCGAGCGCGATTGCCGCATCGGCCCAGAGCGCCGCGTAACACGAGTAATACGCGGCGTTGCCGTGAAAGAGCGGCAGGCACGTGTACAGCACGTCGTCTTCCCGATAGCCGAAGTCGAGCGTCAGCGCGCGACCCACCGCGTGACCTTGCGAATGCGGGCATTGCACGCCTTTTGACGGTCCGGTCGTGCCGGACGTGAACATGATGAGCTGCGTGTCATCGTAAGTGACACGGTCGAGCGGCGGCTGGCTCGCGTCGTCCGATTCGAGCTCGGACAGTGCACGGACGGTGCTTTCCGCGTTGTCCGGAAGGCTCGGCACACCGTTGCCGCCGTGGATGAAATACTGCCTGATCTGCGGCACCTCGCTTCTGATTGCGGCGACCCGCTCGCTCCATTCCTCATCGACGACGAAACACACCGAGTCCGATTTATCGAGGAAATAGCGCATCAGCTCGCCTTTCGCGGCGGTATTGATCGGCACCGCCACCGCGCCGATCTTGCTCAAGCCCCACACTACCCAGAAAAACTCCGGGCAATTGGGCAGCATCACCGCAACGTGGTCGCCGTAGCCGATGCCGTGCGCGATAAAGCCGTTGGCGTAGCGGTTGGTGATCGTCTCCAGTTCCGCATAGGTGTACCGGCGGTCCTGCCAGATCAGGAAAGTCCTGTCTGGAATGCGCTGCGCCTTGTCCGCCAGGATGCGGCCCATCGTTCGGTCTTCCAGCTCGTAATCCTGCATTGCCGTCTCGCTCCTTCTACTCGCCCAGATAGGCTTTGGTTAGTTCAGGATGGGTCGACATCGCTTGCGCGGTGCCCTGCATTTCGACCCGCCCGTGCTTGAGCACATACACCTGGTCGGCCAGCTTCAGGACCAGATGCGCGTTCTGCTCGACCACGAGAATGGTCATGCCAAGCTCGCGCAGCGTCTGCAAATGCGCGAAAACCTGTTTCGTGATGACGGGTGCGAGGCCGAGACTGACTTCGTCGGCGAGCAATAGCCTGGGGCGCGACATCAACGCGCGCGCGAGCGCGAGCATCTGCTGTTCACCGCCGCTGAGGGTCGAGCTGTCCTGTTTCTCGCGCCGCGCGAGCGACGGGAACATCTCGAGCATTCGCGCATAGTCGTGGGCAATCTCGCTGCGCGAGCGGCGCGTGTGTGCACCGGCCAGCAGGTTTTCGCGCACCGTGAGGTCGGGAAACATGCCGCGGCCTTCCGGCACGTGCGCAATGCCGAGTCGCACGATGTGTTCGGGTTTCGTCCGGCCGATGTCGCCGCCGTCGAAACGGATCGTGCCGCTGCCCGCACGCACGAGGCCGCTGATGGTGCGCAGCAGGCTCGTCTTGCCGGCGCCGTTCGCGCCGAGAATCCCCACGAGCTGCCCTGCGCCCACTTTCAGCGACACGTTCTGCAGCGCGCGGATCGCACCGTAACTGACACACAGGTCGTTGATTTCAAGCATCGGCCGGCACCTCGCCGAGATAGGCCAGCAGCACGCGCGGGTCGCTCAGCACGCCGTCCGCCGTGCCTTCGGCGATGACGCGGCCGGCGTCGAGTACCACGACGTGATTGCACAGCCGGCGCACGAGCCCCATGTTGTGTTCGACCAGCAGCACCGACAGTCCCTGTTCGCGCTGCAGATCGAGCACGACGTGTCCGAGATGATCGATCTCGGCGTCGTTGAGTCCGGCGATCGGCTCGTCGAGCAGCAGATGGCGCGCGCCCATCAGGATCACGCGCGCCAGTTCGAGCAGCTTGCGATGGCCGTAGGGCAGGCTGCCGGTCACCATGCCGAGGCTTGGGCTCAGGCCCACGCGCGCGGCGACCTGCATGGCAGCGTGGCGTGCCTCGGCTTCCGCGCGCCGCACGCTCGGCAGGCCGATCATTTCGGCGAGCACCGAATAGCGGAGCGTGCGATGGTTTGCGACCATCAGGTTGTCGAGCACGCTGAGTTCCGGAATCAGTTGCGGATGCTGGAACACGCGGCCGAGTCCTAGGCCCGCGATCTGATCGGGACGGCGGCCTGTCAGGTTCGTTTCACCGAGCCGGATGGTGCCCGCGCCCGGCCGTGAGATGCCCGAGATGCAGTTGAGCAGCGTGCTCTTGCCGGCGCCGTTCGGACCGATCAGACCGACGATGCTGCCGGGTTCCAGCGTCAGCGAGACGTCCTGCAGCGCGTGCACGCCGCCGAAACTGACGCTGATCGATTCGATCGACAGAGTGGCGGACCGATTCATGATGCCGCCTTGCGCCGGGCGCGCAGCAGACTGGTGAGCCCGCCGGGCAGCAGGATCACGACCAGCATCAGCGAGATGCCGAAGATCAGGCCCGGCGCATCCTTGAAACCGCGAAACGCTTCGGGCACCGCGACGTAGAACGCCGCGCCGAGCAGGGCGCCGCGCACGCTGCCCATCCCGCCGATCACGATCATGGCGAGAAACATGATCGACATGTTGACGTCGAAGCTTTCGGGATTCACGTAGCGCACCACGTTTGCATACAGGCCGCCCGCCACCGCCGTGTAGAACGCGCTCAAGGCGAACGCGACGACCTTGTAGCGCGCCACGCGAATGCCGATGCACGCGGCCGCCGTTTCGCTTTCGCGCAGCATCGAGAGGGCGCGGCCGGTGCGGCTCGACGCGAGCCGGAAAGCGGCCCACGTGCCGGCTGCGAGTGTCGCGGCGATCACCCATGCCATGCGGCTGCCGTCCGCGACCGACAGGCCGAACAGCGAGGGCATCGGCACCTGCATGCCGCCGCCGCCGCCCGTGACCGTGCGCCACTCGAAAATTACCTTCTGCGTGACGATGCCGAAACCGAGGGTGGCGATCGCCAGGTACAGGTCTTTGAGCCGCAGCGCCGGCAATGCGATCAGCGCGCCGATCACGGTCGCGAACGCGCCGGCGAGCGGAATGGCGAGCCAGAACGGCACGCCCCAGCGCTGCGCGAAAATGGCCGACGCGTACGCGCCGATCGCGAAGAATCCCGCATGACCGAGACTGGTCTGGCCGGAGAAGCCGGTGAGGATCGTCAGGCCGATTGCGACCAGCGCGAAGATGCCGATCAGGTTCAGCAGGTAGACGAAATAGCCGCCGCTGAAGAGCGCGATCAGCGCATACAGCACGACGAAGCCGCCGAGAAACCACTGGTCGCGGCTGCTTTTCGCGCGCGCCGGCAGCGCGGTCGTGGTGGTGTGGTTCATCGTCGGCATGCTCAGACCTTGGTCGATTTGACGCGGCCGAAAATACCGGCCGGCGCGACGATCAGGACAACGATGATCAGGATGAACGACAGCGCCTCGTTGAAGGTTCCCGACACATACGCGCCCAGCAGATTTTCGACCACGCCCAGCAACAGGCCGCCGACAAACACGCCCGGCAGGCTCGACAGGCCGCCGAGCACCGCGCCCGCAAAGCCTTTGATGAGCAGCGGCGCCATCAGGTTGACGTCGAGGAACAGGATTGGCGCGACCAGGATGCCCGCCACCAGACCCGCGACGCTGCCCATCGCCCAGGCGAGTGCGAACGAGCGGCTCACCGAGATGCCCATCAGCTTCGCGACCGCCTGGTCCTGGCTTGCCGCGCGCAATGCGATGCCGGCTCGCGTGTGACGCAGAATGAGCGTAAAGACGATGATCATCGCGACCGACACCAGAATGGTCAGCGCACTGTCGGGCGATACGTTCACGCCGAACAGCCTGAACACCGGCAGGTCGGCCACGGGGCTCGTGAACACATTGGTCAGATTGCCCCAGATCATTCCCGCGACGCTGTGCAACGCCATGTTCAGTCCGAGCGTCGCAATCACCGCATTGATGGTCGGCGAGCCCAGCAGCGGCCGGATGATCAGTTGCTGCACGACGATTCCCTGCAGCGCGGCGAACGCGATCGCGGCCGGCAGCGCGATCCACCAGCTCAGCGAATAGGTGTTGAGCATTGTGTACGCGACGAAGGTGGAGAACATTGCCATTTCGCCCTGGGCGAAGTTCGGCACGTCGGTGGCTTGCAGCACCAGGACGACGGCGATGCCGATCAGTGCATACAGGCTGCCCGAAGCGAGACCGCCGATGATGAGTTCCGCGGTCATGTGGCGCTCTCCTGTGTGTGCTTCGTGTGCTTCGGGTTCGAGGGCGGATTCGACGCGGCTGGCAGCGCGCCGCCCGCGAGCGCTCTCAGACGCGTTTTGCGCGCCTTGCCGCTCAGCATTTCGAGGAAACGCAGTCCGCGCGGATCGACGAGCGTGTCGAGCAGTTTCAATTCCTCGGCGGTGGGCGGCGGCGATACGGCCACGTCCGCGTGCCACTTGAGTTCGAAGCCGGTATTGCGCTCAACGTCGCCGCGCGTCACGCCGGGATGCAGATGCGTGACCTGCAGACGACCGGACGGTCCGCTCGCCATCACACACAGGTTGGTGATGACGACGATCGTCATGTCGACGCCGTTGCCTTGTCCCGGATGTCCCGCGCCGCTGCAGAAATCGAGCGACGGCACGAACACCTGGCGCGTATGGCGCGGCGCATAGTAGTAGAAACGCTTCGCCGCCGTGGACGCGTCGGGAATACCCGCCGAGCCGGGCAACCGCAGCGTCGGCCGTTCGTGCGCGCCGATGCAGACATTGTTGGTCGCGCCCATCGGATCGATCTGCGCGGGGCGCATGAATTCCGTCCAGCGCGGTTTACCGCCGAGAAAAATCGCCGGCATGTACAGCAGATTGATCTGCAGATAGTCGAGCCATACCGATGCGCGCGGCACGGTGTCGAATTCGTCGTGGCCGAGCGTCAGTGCGCGCGTGCCCTCCATCAGCGTATTGCCGTTCGGGCACAGGCTCGTGCAATTCGGCGCATGCATGTGTTTGGCGAGCATATAGGCGGACGTCGAGAGGAACGTGCCGATGCCTTCGGCGAGAAAGTCGCCGTCTTCGACCAGGCGGGCCATTGCGACGACCATCTGGTCGGTCTGCGCGCGCTGTTCGTCTGACAGCAGGAGATCGCTCATTGCGGCGGAGTCTGTTGTGTCGCTCATGCCAGCGCTCCGGTTGCGGTTTCAAGCCACTGCTGCCAGGCGTCGCTATCGCTGGTGCCGGCCGTGCCTGCGGCATCGGCGTAATCGAGTACCGCCGCAAGATCCAGCGGATGCTGCGGAAAGCACGAAGTCGGAAGGCTGCCGCCCGGCACTTCCACGAGGTGCGTTACGAAAATGCCGGGCAGTTGCACGCCGCCGTCCATTGCGCGAAGTTCGTCGGGCTCGACAATGGTTTCGGCGGTGACAATCGTAATGTCGGCGATGGCGGGCAGATGACGATCGAGCGCAAGCTGGCCTTGCAGGCTGCAATTGCCGAAGCGGTCGGCGGCGCTTGCGTGGAGGATCGCGACGTCCACGTGCAACGCGGGCACCGCGAACAACGTCGCCCCGGTGAGCGGACAGGCAAACGCTTTCAGGTCGGGCCGCGCCTTGGGGAGATCCGTGCGGGCGATATCGCCGCGCATCGGCAGGAACGGCACGCGCATGGCGGCAGCCTGCACGCCGTAGCTCAACGTGTATTCGGTCTCTTCGATCAGTTCGAGCGTGCCGTTCTGTACGCCGCGCGTGAAATGCGGCGCGAAGCCGACCACCTCGAGGCCTGTATAGCAACTGCGCAGACGCCGCACGCAACCGGCGCCGATCAGCAGATCGGTTTCAATGCCGCCCGTGAGCGTGACAATTTCCAGATCGCGCCGCCCTGCTGCGGCGAGTGAGAGCGCGGCGGCGACCGGCCGCCGGTACAGCGTCATGCCGCCGAGCGCGACGGTGTGGCCGTCGCGCACGGCGGACAGTGCGTCGTTGAGACCGGTCCGTTTGTCGGGATTCATTCGGCCTTCATCCAGTCGGTCTTGATGACCCACTTGCCGTCTTCCGCGCGCATGAACGCAACGGCGTTGCTGCCGGCGTGCTGCGTGGCGGTGAACGTGATCGGGCTCATCAGGCCGGTGTTGAAATTGTTCATCTGTTCGAGTGCGGCGACGATCTTGTCACCGGTCGGCTCACCCTGCACGTGCTTCAACGCTTCGACGAAAATCTCCGCGGCGTTATAGCCGTGCATGCTGTACGTGGTGGGCGGTGTCTTCGGCAGATACTTTTTCTGGCGCGCGATGAAGTCGAGCACCGCGGGTTTTTTCGAATCGAGCGGCTCCATCACTGCTACCGCGATCGCGCCGTTGACGAGCGCGGCGCCCGCCAGCGTGAATGTCTGCGGATCGCCGAGCGCGCTGTGGCCGCTGAATTGCGGCTTCCAGCCCATCTTGTTCGCTTCGCGCATGATCAGCGCGCCGTCGCGCGGAATACCGAAGAACACGACGTCTTCGGCGCCGGACTGGCGAGCTTGCGAAACCACACCGCTGAAATTCGACGTGCCGCGATCGAACGGCAGCTTGGTGAACGGCACGTTGTCCTTTTTCATCCGCGCTTCGAAGCCCGCTACCGCGTCCTGACCGAAATCGTCGTTCTGGTAGATGGCGGCGATTTTCGTGTGCTTGAGCGTTTTCACGAGATAGGTGCCCAGTACGTCGGCCTGCAGGCGCACTTCGGGAAGCGACGTGAACACATAGCGCTGTGTCGGCGTGGTCAGTTTGTGGCTGAACGCATAGGGCGCGATGATCGGCAGCCTGCGTTCCTGCGCATAGGGCAGCATGGCGGTGACGCCCGGTGTGCCCGTGGGCGACACGATGGCGACCACGTTGTCCTGTTCGGCGAGCTTCTTTACACCGGCGAGCGAGCGCATGGGCTCGTAGCCGTCGTCTTCCGCAATCAGTTCGAGCTTGCGGCCGTTCACGCCGCCCTGGTCGTTGATGTAATCGACGTACACCTGAATGCCGTCGCGCACGCCCTGGCCGAGCAGCGACATGCCGCCCGAAGCGGGACCGGTGAAGCCGATCTTGATCGGGTCTGCGGCGAACGCGGGCGCGGCGGCACAAATGCACGCTGCGGAGGTGAACACGGCTAGCACCGCGCGGAATGCCGACGAGCGAAAAGCGGTCATGGGTGTCTCCTGATTCTGTTTTTTTGGGGCTTGGGAAGAATCCCGCTTGCCGTTGGTTGTGCCGGCATGACGCCGATGCGGCCCCGTGAAACTCCGCCTGAGCCCATGCCGCCCGCCAGCCTCGCGTTCCAATTCAGCTTAACGCCATGCTGACTACGATGTCAACTAACTAACCGATCGGTTAGACAACTTACTTGTGGATATTTTTCTGGCCGTTCATCCTTCCGTCGCGAGGGTTTCGGGCCGATAGGAAGGTGGGAGGAAATGTGCATGAACTACAGGGAAACCCCAACCTAGATGTGTGAAACGATCCGGAGTGGCGACCCTCGGTAGCTCAATCTGACCCATGAGTCAGTTCAATTGACACGTGGTATTGCTGCGGATATCGTGGGCGATGAATCCGGGGGGATTGGCGACCCGGAAAGTGTCGGACAGAAGGAGACCCCAGCATGACCGAGCCGTCCGTTGTCGCAGTGAGCCGCGCCGGCACCGTAGGTGTCATCGAACTCGCGCGGCCTGAAAAATTCAATTGCCTGTCGCTTGCGGTGTTCGCGGCGATCAGCGCGGCCGTGGACGCGTTCGAGACGCCTGAGTCGGGCGTGCGCTCGATCATGATCTGCGCTCAGGGCAAGAATTTCTGCACCGGCGCGGATCTCGACGAGGTTCTTTCGTTGCGCCAGGACATCGGCGAAATGCGCCGCTTTATCAGCACTGCGCACCAAACCATGAAGCGGCTGTCCACGAGCAGCCTGCCGGTAGTTGCGGCATGCCAGGGTTTATCGCTAGCCGGCGGCTTCGAATTGATGCTGGCCTGCGATATTGCGATCGCCGCACGAGACGCGCGCTTCGGCGATCAGCATGCACAGTACGGCCTGCTGCCGGGCTTCGGCGCGAGCCAGCGGATCCCCCGTTTGATCGGGTTGCGCCGCAGCATGGATTTGTTCTTCTCGGCGCGCTGGCTCGATGCGCAGACTGCGCAGCAATGGGGTCTCGTGAATCGGGTCGTCGAAGCGGGCGAACTGCGGCAGGCGGCGCTCGATTACTGCGAGGAGTTGGCTACGCGCAGCCGCATCGGGCTTGCAACGATGAAGCGGCTGGCGCGCGAGGGACTCGAAGGGTCGCTGGAGGCGGGACTGAAGCTGGAGGAGGAGGTCGTGTCGGGCGGCTTGCTGGAAGAGGACGTGAGCGAAGGACTGGCGGCGTTCCAGGAGCGTCGCTCGCCCTGGTTCCGCTCTTAGGCGCGGGCCGCCACCCCGCGCAGCCGTTCTGATCAGACGGCCGAGATACCGCCCGTGATGCTGATCGCCTGACCGGTGATCTTCGCGGCGGCCGGTGACGCGAGAAACACCACCAGGCCCGCCAGTTCTTCCCTCGTGACCACGCCGAGCTTCGCCATCTTCTCCGCTTTGCCGAACAGCTTGCCGGCAAACGGGTCCGCCATGATCTTGTCGTAATGGTCCGTGCCGCTCGTGATCGACGGTGTGACGATGTTGGCGCGCACGCCGTCATGCTTGCCTTCGGTGGCGAGTCCGCGCGTGAACATGACGATGCCGGCCATTGCCGCGCCTATCACGCTTTCGCCGGGTGTCGGCAACTTGGCGGCGTCAGATGCGATGTTGATGATTGCGCCGCGCCGCGCTTCGCGCATGTAGTGCAACGCGGCGCGGCTGCAAAGAATCTGCGCAAACAGGCCGCGTTCGAGAATGCCGGGAATCTCCGCGACGGCGATTTCATGCAACAGCCTTGGCATGTCGTTGCCGCCGGTAGAATTCACCAGCACGTCGATACGGCCGAGCGATGCCATTGCGTCCGCCATGATCTTTTCGGCAATCTGCGGCTGCGCGGCATCGCCGATGGAAAGCGCGACGGTCGCGCCCGGAAAGCGTTGTTGCAACTCGGCCCGGGTGGCTTCGGCGCGCGCGGCATTGCGGCCGTTGATAAGGACGCCGGCGGCCCCCGCTTCGAGCAGAGCTTCGGCGCAGGCGCGGCCAAGACCCGCCGTGCCGCCGGTGATGACGGCAGTGGTTTGATTTAGCATCCGGTAGGTCTCGAGAAGAAGAAATAGAAGGGGTGTCGCCCTAGTTTAACCACAACTTGACTGCAGGGGCAACAGACCGACCTATGGGTTAGAATGGCATCCGATCAAATTTTTTCGAATCATTTTTTTGAATCACCCACTGAGATGAAACAGAGAGACGGCTTGCTTCGGTTTGCGCATGGCTTTTGCGGAGTGTGTGTATGAGCACCTGGAAGAATGCGGTGTTGGGCGCGAGCGAGCAATTCGATCGCAAGCGCGAGGTGCTGTTGCGCGAGGCGGCGGCGTCGTTCAATCGGAGCGGCTATCACGGCACGTCGCTCGCTGAAATCGCGAAGAAACTCGGCGTGACGAAAGCCGCGCTGTATACGTATGTACCCAGCAAGGAAGAGCTGCTTTATTTCTGCCACGATTCGGCGATGGACAGCGCCATGGAGATTCTCGTGCAGGCGCGCGCGGGAGCCGGAACCGGCCTGCAGAAACTCGCGGCTACGCTGCGCGGTTATCTGAACCTGATGCTCGGCGAGGACGGCAGCTATGTGGTTCTGCTCGAAGAGAACGCAATGAAGCCCGTGCACATGCGCGCGATCATCAAGCGGCGAGACAGGTTCGAACAGGGTTTGCGCGATCTGGTCGAGGAAGGCATTGCGGACGGCAGCATCGTGTCATGCAATGCGAAGCTCGCCATTTTCATGATCATGGGCGCAATGAACTGGAGCCGGAAGTGGTATCAACCGAGCGGCAGCTGGTCGGGCGCTCAGATTGCCGTTGCGCTTACCGAGATTCTCGAACGCTCGTTGGCGGGCACGCCGGTCGCGCAGTTGATCGCGGATCCGGGCAGCATCGAAGTGGAGGAGCCGGCCGAGGAGGCGCCGGTCGCGAAGGCGCGGCGGCGGCCGGCGTAAAGCCGGGCGGCGTGGAACGCCGCCCCTGCGGCTCAGGTTCGACGCGTTCTGAACACGGGCTCGCCCCCCAAGTCCGGGATGCGCAAATGTGGGAATCGTCGATACCAGTAGAACAGCAGGGGGCTAAATGAAAAAAACCCCGTAATACTTTGATCTTACGGGGTTTCTCGAACTACCTCGGCCTATGTTGGGTACCGTGCGGGATTCGAACCTGCGACCAACGGATGACAGTCCTACATTGATTCTCCCGTATTTGCCTTGCGACCGGTAGATGTCAAGGCATGTCATGCGCACGCGCGTGCCTGGGTGGCGACTTGGAGCAGGAAGAAACAAAGGCCGTAGGCTGGCTCGCTTCCAGCCCGAGTGTTCACATCTGCGGATCGTTGACGGGGAAGGTGGGGCGTCCGTCCTTCGCCGGCAGACCCCACTTCTGCATCACACTTTGGTAGAACCCTTGCTGCTGCAACTTGATCAGGGCTTGCTGGAACGCATGAGCGAGCCGCTTGCCGTTGTCGTCGACACCAAAGCCGATTCCGTATGACGAGAGGTCGTAGTAGTACACCGCCTGGTATTTGTCCGGAAACTTTTTGATGTTGTAGTTCGCAGCGGGCGAGTCGACCCACACGGCCTGGCTTGCTTCGTTGGTCAGCGACATCAGCGTCATGTTGGTGTCCGGATACGTCGCGATCGAGATCGCTTTCTTGCCGTTCGCTACGCATTTGCTGCTCACTTCATTGGCCCGTTGCAGCGGCGCCGTGCCGCGCGGCAGCGCGATCCGCATCCCACATAGATCGTCGAGTGATTTGAGCGTCAATTGCCGCTTAGGCGAGGCGACGATCGTCTGGCCAACGTTCAAGTAGTCGATGAACGTCACTTTGCTATGGCGCGACGGAAAATCGCCAAGCGACAACAGCACATCGAAGCGGTTCGCGGCGAGGCCCGGAATCAACGAATCGAACGATGCCTGCACGAACCTGATTTTCAACCCCAGAACTTTGGCCGCAGCAGAGACCAGATCGGGCGCGAAGCCCGCTACGTCGCCGTCTTCGTCGATGAACTTGACGGGTGCGATCTCCGGATTGACCGCAACCGTGATCGGTTGCTTCTGACGATAGAACTCCGGCACGAGCGCGGAAAGCTCGGGGCTTGCAGGTATGGAGTCGATATTCGGCGCGTCTTCGGCGAAAGATGGCGTAACGCTCAGGCCGAGCGTGGCGGCAACAGTGAGTCGTGCAACGATCCGGGTGAAACGAATGGGCGTGGTCATTATGTAGGGATGGTTGGAACGGGGTTGACCGGACTAAAGCATATGTTCTGCTGTGGCGCTCATCGCGCTTCCACTGCCGCAGCCGCGAAATGACGCTGATGCCAGAACAGACAGTGCGCGGACGGGTCGTCGTGTGTCGATGAATCGGTGATCTCGCCGATAAAGATCGTATGCGAATACCCGTTGTGCGTCGCGATTACTTTGCAATCGAGAGAGACGACACTGCCGGTCAGCAACGGCGCGCCACTCTTGCCAGCTTTCCATTGCGCCGGATCGAAACGGGACGGCCCTTTCTCGGTGGCAAAGCGTTGCGCGACGTTCTTCTGGTCGGCGGACAGCAGATTGACGGCAAACACCTTAACGCGCAGGATCACGTCGTGTGCGCTCGCGCTTCGGTTTACGCAGGCGAGCACCGTCGGTGGATCGGCTGACAGGCTGCACACCGATGTCGCGATCAGGCCGAACGGCGTGCCGCTTATAGCGGTCGTGATGACCGTGACGCCGTTGGTGAAGCGCGCCATCGCGTTGCGGAAAATTTCGTCGGTCGTGTCGGTGCTCATGTGAAACGCCTCGCGTCAGAAAGGCACCGCTCCTTGGCAAGCGGCGCACGATACTTTTTTAGTCGCCGAAATCTAATCGCCAAAGTGCAGGGGCTGCAGTCCGAGATTGCCCCTCAGCGTGCTCGCCTCGTACTCGGTGCGAAACAGTCCGCGCTTGCGCAGCTCGGGAAGAATGTATTGCGTCAGGTCGTCGACACCTTGCGGCAACGTCGCCGGGCAGATATTGAAGCCATCGGCAGCGCCGGCCCGGAACCACCTTTCCATTTCGTCGACGATGTCTTCCGCGGTGCCGACGATCTGCCAGTTATTGCCCGAGGCCACGCGCTTGTACATCTGGCGGATCGTCAGGTTTTCCCTGTGCGCCAGCGCCAGCAGATTTTCCGCAATACTGCGCACACGCTGATTGCCGACATCGGGCACCGGGCCGTCTAGATCGTATTCGGACAGATCGCCGAGCACGCCGTACAGAATGGCCAGTCCGCTAAGCGGATCGATCAGGTTTTGCAACTGATCGAACTTGTCCTGCGCTTCGCCGCGCGTCTTGCCGACATACAGTGTGACGCCGGGCATGATCAAAAGTTGATCCGGCCTGCGGCCGTATTTCGCAAGGCGGCCTTTGAGATCGTCATAGTAGGCCTTGGCGCCTTCCATGCCGCTTGCATTGCTATAGACGACATCGGCATAGCGCGCGGCAAGTTCGCGTCCCGCTTCGGCGGCACCGGCTTGCACGATGATGGGCCGGCCTTGCGGCGTGCGCGCGGAGTTCAGTGGGCCGCGCACCTTGAAGTGCTTGCCCTTGTGATCCGGCACGTGCAGCTTCGCCTCGTCATAGAAGACGCCGCTCGCCTTATCACGGATAAACGCGTCGTCTTCCCAGCTATCCCAGAGCTTCCTGACCACTTCGACGAATTCGTCCGCGCGCTCATAACGCTCGTCATAGCCGAGATGTTCGTCGCGGCTGAAATTCCACGCTTCCTGCTGCGACCACGACGTGACGACGTTCCAGCCCGCGCGGCCGCCGCTGATATGGTCGATCGACGCATACTTGCGTGCGATATGGAAAGGCTCGTTGTACGTGGTCGAAGCCGTCGCGACGAGGCCGATATGCGACGTGCACGCGCCGATCGCCGCCAGCAAGGTCAGCGGTTCGAGTTCGGCATTCTTTGCGTCGCGGGCGAGCGATCCTTTAGGCGTATCGTTTGCGCGGATACCGATTCCGTCGGCAAAGAAAATCATGTCGAGTTTTGCTTCTTCGGCTTTCTTTGCAGTACGAAGAAAGTAATTGAAATCGATGGCGCCCGCTGCCGGCACATCCGGATGCCGCCATGCGGCCATGTGATAACCCAGATAGCGCATCGAGAGGCCAATTCTGATCTTTCCGTCTGTAGCAGTCATTTTTACAATCCCGATCGAAGTTTCCAAAACACCGGTTAACCGCCATGCGCTAGGTGCGCAGGCTGGAAAGAAAGCGTTTGCAGCGTTCGGTGCCGCCGCCATTGAAGATGTGGGCTGGTGTGCCCTCTTCGACGATGCGGCCGCCGTCCATCAGCACCACGCGGCTCGCCACCTTGCGCGCAAATTCCATCTCGTGCGTGACGACGACCATCGTGGTGCCCGCGAGCGCCAGCTCCCTGATCACGTTGAGCACTTCGTTGACGAGTTCCGGATCGAGCGCACTGGTCGGCTCGTCGAACAGCATCACTTCTGGTTCCATTGCGAGCGCGCGTGCAATCGCGACGCGCTGCTTCTGTCCGCCGGACAGTTCGGCCGGGTAGTGGTGCATCCGGTCCGCGAGTCCAACGCGCGACAGCAGATACTTGCCGCGCTCCATCACGTCGCGCTTGCGCTTGCGCCCGACAATGCACGGGCCGGCCAGCACGTTGTCGAGCGCCGAATAGTGCGGGAACAGATGGAAGCCCTGAAAGACCATGCCGAAGTAACGGCGTTGCTGATCGAGTGTTTTCTTCGGCAGGCGCACGCACCGCGTACCGCGCATTTCTGTGCCGAGCACTTCGCCCTTGAAGGTGATGCTGCCGGCGTCGATCAATTCGAGCATATTGATGCAGCGAAGCAGTGTGCTCTTGCCCGAACCGGACGGCCCGATCATCGCAACGACTTCGCCTTTGGACAGCGAGAAGTCCACGGCATCCAGCGCGGTGAAGTCGCCGAACTGCTTCGTGACGGCGCGCATGTCGAGAAAGCGTGTCGTGTCGTTCATCGCCGATGTGTCCTCGTGGATCGCGTTCACGTCCGCACTCCTTTCCTGAAGTGACGTTCAAGCAGACTCTGCGCCGCCATTGCGAGGCTCGTCAGCGCCAGATACCAGATACAGGCGACGGTCAGCAGCGGAATCGTTTCGAAGTTGGTCGCGTAGATCAACTGCACGGTCGTCAGGAGTTCGACGTAACCGATCACCGTGACGAGCGACGTGTTCTTGAACATCGTGATCAGTTCGTTGGCGAGCGGCGGAATGATGATGCGCACCGCTTGCGGCATGACCACATGCCACATCGTGTGGAAATCGCTCATGCCGATCGCCTTGCAGGCTTCGCGCTGTCCGCGATCGACGGCTGAGACGCCGCCGCGAAAAATTTCCGCGCTATAGCCGCCGAGGTACATCGCGAGACCGATCACGGCCGCGCTGAAGCGCGAGATGATCTGGTTGGTGTCGATGTCGAACAGATTCGCGTGAAGGAACGGCAGCGGCAGATAGAGCCGCGGAATCAGCGCCGACAGAAAGAACAGCAACAGCAGCATTGCTAGCGGCGGCGTCGCGCGGATGATCCAGATGTACACGTAACCGGCGGCGCGCAGCACTGCGTTGTCGGCCATCCGGCAGGCGGCGATCACGACCCCAAAACACAGGCCAAGCGCGCTCGACGACGCGGTGAGGACCAGCGTATTCCCTAATCCCTTCAGCACGCGCTTGTTGAACAGGTAATGGGCGACGATGTCCCATTGCCAGCGCGGGTTGTCTACCACCAGTTCGACGAACAGGATGACGACGACAAGTAGCATGGCGTACCAGAACCAGTCGGATTTCTTCGGGCGCGCGTGAATGCGCAAGCCCGCAGGCTGCTGCACGGCGGCCCTGTACGCTTCGCCATTTTGCCGGCGGGCGGCCGGCGTCTCCGTGAAAAACGCAGCGGCGTCCTGCATGTCTTTTCGAGCTTCAATGTCCACTGGCCTGTCCTCGTGAAGCAGTCGTTTTGAAAGGCGCGCAATGCGTCGATGAAGCGACTATAGGCAGGCAAAACTATTACATCTAGTACAATTTTGTTCGTTTGATCCTACTCTATGTAATGCCCTAAAATCGCTGCACGGTGGCTTTCAACACCACCGCGTTGCGCCAATAATCGGGGAGACAGGCTCGTGGCCAGGCTCAATGCCAAGCAGATGGAAGTGTTCGTCGCGGTGATGACGCACGGCTCGATCACCGCCGCCGGACAGCGCCTTAACGTATCGCAACCGGCCGTGAGCCGGATGATCGAGCGCTTCGAGCAGGAGGCCGGTTTCGTCGCTTTCGAGCGGCGCCGAGGCAAGCTGGTGCCGACGCCAGAAGCGGAAATTTTCTTCGCCGAAGTCACGCAGGTATATCGCGGCCTCGATTACCTGAACGATGTAGCGAGAGAAATCGGCACCATGCGGCGCGGCTATTTGCGCGTCGGCGTATTTCCCGCATTCGCCGAGGGCTGGATCACTGAACGGATCACACGCTATGTCGCGGGGCGTGAGGAACTGCTGACGTCGCTGGAGCCGATGTCGACCGATAGCGTGATCGAAGCCGTGTCGCGGCAGACCATCGATCTCGGTATCGCGCTGCGCGCATCCGATCGCGAGGGGTTGCGTAGCGAGGAAATCGCCAGTTCGGAGATTGTCTGCATTCTGCCCAAAGGGCACCGCCTGACTGGACGACCTGTGTTGCAGCCAACCGATCTGTCCGGCGAAGACTTCATTTCGATGGCCGCCAAGGTGAAGGCGCGCACGTCGATCGATGCGGTGTTCGATTCGAGCGGCGTCGAGCGACGCATTCGCGCGGAGACCCCGTGGGCATCGACGGTCTGCCATATGGTGGCGCATGGTCTGGGCGTCGGGCTCGTGATCCGCGAGTCGGCGCTCGAGTTCGCGCATCTGGGCTATCACATCGCCGCGTTCAAGCCGCGCATCGACTATCGCGCGTATCTGATTACGTCGACCGCTCGCCCGTTGTCTACGGCGGCAAACGGGTTTCGCGACATGCTACTGCTCGAATTCAACCAGGCAAAGAAAACACCGCGGGCGCCGAAGCGTTGCCCGACCTGACAAAAAAGCCATGGCCCGCGTCAACAGGACGATGGGCTCACAGCTACTGCGCAGAACGCAAATACGCGGACGCGAATAAGCGAAGTTGATTAGTCGCTCAGCGCCGAATTGCTGAAGCTCAGGCTGCCGATTTCGACGTCTCTTACTGGAATCCTGCTTTCAATGGTCTATGTTATAGCCTGCGGTTTGCTTGCATTGGAACGATATCGCACTGCTCTGTTTTAGACGTCGCAACCTCGGTCTGATAAGGTGTATTAACCTGCCTGCGACTTCCACAGACTCAGTTCGACCCAACGGATTGTCTACTGTTGTTGGATTCAGCGCCCGCTCCAGCCTTAAAGTTCGGAGGCCCGTGCCAGTGCAAGCGTGTCGATGTACTCCCGGATGTTCGTCACTTTGCCATTTCGAACGGTAATGGCGAAGACCCAATCGTCCTCGAACGTCCTATTCGTGGCTTTGACTCTGCCGGCGGCGAAGCCGACAACCAGAACCCGGTCGCCCTGCGCTACGAATTCGGGGGGCTGTGGGTATGACGTTTCCACCATTTCGGAAGCCTTCTGAAGCAGATCCGCCAATCCCTCGTGTCTGCGGTGTGTGCCAGCCAGCGCCCACTCGCCCGGAATGACCCACTCAATGTCTTCGGCACAAATCGCCAGCAGACCTTGCTTGTCGCCGCGGCTCATTGCTGCAAAAAAATCCTTCACAATCTGGACATTCTCTTGCGTGCTCATCGAAATCTCTCCATTTCTGTTGCATCTGATCGTGTCCGATCTAGTCGGACGTGATCGAAATAGATCCGCGACTGGGGCAAGCGAGGGAACGATCGCATCCCTGAAGTCGATCGTGGGTCCGATCGCGGCCGCGGCGGATGCAAAGCTTTCAGGGTCGCGAGTGGTTGCAACTGACACTTCGATGCCGCTTCGGGCAAACGCCCTGGCCAGCGCCTGGCCGATCTTGCCGAAGCCGATAATTGCGTAGCTCATATATTTTCCTTCAGTTTGCCGAGCCTTACGGCGCTCCGGATAATCGAGTGGAGCGCCGTAGGGCGTAGCGTCAGAGTTGCGCCAGGCCGCCGTCGACAGCGACCTCGCTGGCGGTCATGAAGCTGCTGTCCGACGACGCGAGAAAGGCGGCCACGGCCCCGATCTCCGACGGATTGGCCATGCGCTGGAGCGGAGTCATAGCGGCGTAGACCTTCTGGCCTTCTTCGCCGAGCGCTGCTTTCGCGAGTTCGGTCGCCGTCGCCCCGGGCGACAACACGTTCACCCGGATGCCGGTGCCCTTCAGGTCCTCGGCCCAGGTCCGCGCGAGGTTGCGCACTGCCGCCTTGCTCGCGCTGTAGGCGCTCATTCCCGGGGCGCCTGTGGTGCCGGCGCTCGATCCGGTCAGGATTATCGAACCGCCCTGGCCCATCAGCGGCAGCGCCTTCTGGACCGTGAAGATCGTACCCTTCACATTGGTGTCGAAGGTTTCGTCAATGTGCTCGGCGGTGATCTTGCCGAGCGCAAGCTGGCTTCCCGCCCCGGCATTGGCGAAGACGATGTCGAGGGTTCCGCGCTCGGCCTTCACCGCCGCGTAGAGTCGGTCGAGGTCGGCCTCATCCGAGACCGAGCCCTTCACCGCGCGGGCATTGGGGCCGAGCTCGGCCACAGCGGCGTCGAGCGCTTCCTGCCGGCGGCCGTAGATGAAGACGAAGGCGCCCTCCTCGATAAAGCGCTTTGCTGCGGCGCGGCCGATGCCGGTAGCGCCGCCGGTGATCACAGCGGTCTTTCCATTCAGTCTGGTCATGTCGTGCATCCTTCCTTGGAGTTGTACGGAAGCAGGGAACTGCTGGCTTGAGATCAGTATGCAGTTCTGATAACCTACGGACAAGTATGCACCTTTTGGTAACCATGAAAAATGACTGACTGTTCTCAAAATTGCGGGGGTCGCTACTCCTACGGGCTCGCCGCCACGCTCAGCATCATCGCGGGCAAGTGGAAGCCGCTGATCCTGTACTTTCTGCTCGACGGCCCGAAGCGCTACGGCGAGCTCAAGCGCAACGTCCACGGCGTCAGCGCAAAGGTGCTGATCCAGCAATTGAAGGAACTGGAAGCCGATCGCGTGCTGGCGCGGACCGACTACAAGGAGGTGCCACCGCGCGTGGACTACGCGCTGACCCCGCTCGGACGCAGTCTGGCCGACAGGATTGTCCCGCTGTGCACTTGGGGAACCGAGAACATGGCAGAAATGGTGAGCATTCTCGCCGAGCGAGACCGTTTGCTTTAGCAGGACGCTGAAGAACCGCTGAGTCATACGACCCTCCGCGTTCGTAGGAGGGCGGCAGGTGGAATTCCTCCGCACAGAAGTCGGACGGTCTCTACTCCCTTGACCTGCCGCAGGATTTCCAGGCCGAGCCGCCGCAGCGTGTAGATCCCACGCTCTTCGGCGCGATTTCATATGGCAGAAAAGCCGAGTTGGTCGATGAGAACGACGTGAGAGACGTGTTGTTCCCAGTGGTGTCGTGGACCTGCCGGTGAGGACGAGGTGTCGGTGATTCAGCCGACATCGACCTTCAAGGCGATGTCGAAGGTGCCGGCGCCGTTTTTGGCCAGACCGATGAGCATCAGGCCAAGCGACTCGAGCGTCTGGGCCATATGTAGGCCGCCGACATCGAACGGACGAAGGCCGAGACTCTCGATGAAGGTTGAGACGCGCGCCTTGGCCTCCGGATCGTCGGCCGCGATGAACGCATCGAGGCGCCCACCCCGAGCAAGGACGGGTCCGAAGAGGGTGTTGAACGCCTTCACGACATGCGCGCCGACGGGGGCGCCCCTGGCGATCTCCTGCGCAGCAGAACTGCCGGCGGGGGTGACGAGGCCCGTGGCGTCGGGGGAGATCGGGTTGGTGATATCGATGATCACCTTGCCGTCGAGCGCTTTCCCGTACTCGGCCACCACCGCCGCCGCACCGTTGTACGGCACGGCGAGGATGACGATGTCGCCCGCTGGCGCGGCGCCGTACGTCCCTGTGGTCGCTCCGGCTGCGAGCTGGTCGGCCAGCGCCCGCGCCCTGGCGGGGTCGCGGCTGATTACCTCGACGGTGTACCCAGCCTTGGCGGTACGGCCGCCGATCGCCGCGGCCATGCCTCCCGAGCCGATGATGCTAATAGTGCGGATAGTGCGGATAGTGCTCATGTGCAGATTCCTCGTGAGTTGGGGTCTTGCTCCGTAGTCTTTAACCGGGGCATCCCCCGGCTAATATTTCGTGTGTGGCGAGCTGCGTGCGTCATCCCTCATGACATCCCCGGGTCGACAGAATCTTTGGTCGAACGGATCACGGCATCGCGACATCGCTGTCCGCCGGGCTCGTTGCGACCCGGCTCCCTGCCTCAGCTCGACTCAGCCGGCAGGGAAGTAATGGCCGTTGTCCAGATCGGCGAGCAGCCAGGGCTGGGCGGGTTCCCAGCCGAGGGTCTGGCGGGTGATGAGGTTGGACGCCGGGAGGTTCAGCGTGACCATATTCGCGAGGAATCCAAAGTATCCCGGCAGCATCAGTACGTCCGCGGGAATGCTCACGGCCGGCAGGCCCAGATGGCTGCCAATGGCCTCGGCGATCTCGCGGAACCGGATGCCCGCGCCCTCGATCCCGTGCCAATTTTTTCCAGCCGGACCCTTCTCCAGCGCCAGCCGGAACAAGGAGGCGAGGTCGCGGCTGTGCACGGCCGGCCACAGGTTCGCGCCATCTCCGGGGTAGCCGATGGCGCCTTTCTGCTTCGCGAGCCCGATCAGCAGCGGGAGGAAGCCGGCACTATCGGTCGTGCTGTGCGCGATGGGAGGAATCCGCACGATCGAAGACCGCACGCCCCGCGCCGCGAGGCCGAGCACAGCGATCTCCACGACGTTACGAACCCGCAGGGTTCCCCTGTACTCGTCGCCGCCGGGAAGGGGCGGATCCTCCTCCGTGGCTGGCCGGCCCAGGTTTTCCCACCCGGGCGAGCCAATGCTCCCCGCCGCGACCAGCGGCTTTCCGGTCCCTGCCAGCGCCTCGCCGTACGCGCGCATGATCTGCAGTTCCGCGGCGGCCACGGCATCGATCCCGCCGGAGGGAAGCAGGTCCTGCCTGTGCGCGAGGTGGATGACGCCATCGGAATCCGCCGCTGCCGCCTTGAGCCCATCGAGGTCGGAAACATCCCCGCGACGCACCTTGGCCCCGAGCGCGGACACCGCCGCCGCGGACTTGTCCGACCTGGCCAGGCCGGTGACCTCGTGGCCGGCGGCGATGAGCTCGGGGATGATGTACGAACCGATATGGCCGGTCCCGCCAGTGACCAAAACGTGCATGTTATTGCTCCTTGTAGGTGATGTGATGCGAGAAGTGGTGGTACCGATGCACTCAGCCGAGAAGGCTGCCGCCGATTGAGAGGTGGGTGGGCTTGACGGAGTGGAGGGTCACAGAATTCGTGTGGTCGGAGGCGACGGCGTTGGTGATGTCGACTAGAACCTTGCCTGCCAGCTCTTCGCCGTACTGCTTCACCACGCCGAGAACGGCGGAGTAGGGAACCGCCAGGATGACAATGTCCCCGGCCGGGGCGGCGCCGAACGTTCCTGTCGTCGCGCCGGCTCCAACCTGCCCGGCGAGCGCCCGCGCCCTGGCGGCGTCGCGACTCATCATCTCGACGGTGTGTCCGGCCCCGGCGGCAAGACCGCCGATCGCTGCGGCCATGCCATCTGCGCCGATGATGCTGATAGTGCTCATGTGCTGTCTCCTGGTGAGTTGGGTGGCGCTCGTAACCACTAGCAACCATCCTATTCAAATTACTTGCAAAAAACAAGTAAACATGGAATTTTACTTGCATCAAGCAAGCGATGTTAATATCCAGCCATGAAGACGACATCTAAAGAAGACGTTCGGTCCCATTGCGCAGTGAACTACGGCGTGGAGATCTTCGGCGACCGCTGGTCGCTCCTGATCATTCGCGACATCGTTTTTGCCGGCAAGAAGACGTATGGCGAGTTCCTGAAATCGGAAGAGGGAATCGCGACCAATGTCCTTGCTTCCCGCCTTGCGTTTCTTGAGGAGCAAGGAATTCTCTCGAGGGCACCCAGCCCCGACGACAGGCGGAAGGACTTTTACACGCTGACCGAGAAGGGCCTGGACCTCATTCCTGTCGTGCTTACCATAGTCCTTTGGAGTGCGAAGCACGATTCGAAGTCGTACGTGCGGCGCCGTAAGGAATTCGTTGCTCGATTGAGTCAGAGCCCCTTGCAGGTGAGTGAAGAGGTGAAGGCGCTGGTCCGCAATGGCGGATGTATGTTTCCTGAGAGCAAGAAATGAGCAAGAAATGAGCAAGACGGCAAGCGCGTCCTGTCACGTCGCACGAACGATATGCATACACCACCGGCTACGAGGTGCAGCGAATAACGGGGCCGATGTCCGAAACGGTCCTGGAAGCCGCTATTAATGTTTCACCAACCCCAGCGGCTGCTCAGGGTCGCACTGAGCCAGTCGTCGTCCGGCACAGTGCGGCCATGACGCTACATTCGCGCCTGTTGCGAGCTCACACCGAATGTCCCCTTCAGCCGTGCGCGCCTATGAACATTCGGCAATCCACGACGAAAACGGCCAGGTTATCGAAGTCGAACAGGTGCTACCTCGTGCCCTTGCGCCTGAAGAGATGCCCGGCGTGATCGAAGAATTCCGTCACGCCGCGGCGCTTGCGAAACAGGCCGGTTTCGATGGCGTCGAACTGCATGCCGCCAATGGCTATCTGCCTGACCAGTTCCTGCAGGACGGCTCGAATCACCGCACGGATGCATACGGCGGCTCGTTAGAGAATCGCGCGCGCTTTCTGTTCGAGGTGCTCGATGCCATCGGTTCAGTTTGGGACGCTGGCCAGATCGGTGTTCGTCTTTCGCCCGGAAGCTCGTATGGCACGGTGTCCGATAGCGATCCGCATGCTACGTTCGGCTACGTCGCGCGTCGTCTGGATGGCTACGGCCTGGCATACCTGCATATGGTCGAGCCTCGTGTGCGCGGTAACGACGACGTCGATGCAGCGGTATCGGCGGTTTCGGCAAAGGATCTGCGTCGTGTGTTCAAAGGCACCCTCATCGCGGCGGGGGGCTTTACTGCGGATAGTGCGCATCGCATGATCGAGGCAGGCGACGCCGATCTTGTCGCGTTCGGCCGCCTGTTCATCTCCAATCCGGATCTGCCCGAGCGACTGCGCGTCGGGGCGCCATTGAACCGTTACGACCGCTCGACGTTCTATGGCGGCGATGCGCGCGGCTACACCGATTATTCCTTCCACAGCGAAGCGCCGGTCATCTGAACCAGAAGCGAGCGTTGTTACTGGCCCCGCCGCAAGATCCCCTGCGGCGGGGCTGTTTAGTCTCTGCGGATCGTTTCCGTGGATTGTGCGGATTGCAAAGCCCGCTCGACAACGCCAATTTCATCGACCGTGTTCCGACGCGATAGACTTCGGGCTTAAAACATCTCAGCCACGACACGGACTTCACGATCCTTCAAGGAGAAGCAGCGGCATGGACCGGATGGCAGCAATGGAAACGTATGTCAGTGTCGTGGAGGCGGGTTCATTCTCGGCGGCCGCAAAACGGCTTAAGCTCGGGCAGCCGGCCGTCTCGAAGTCGATCGCGCAGCTCGAAGAGCGGCTCGGCGTGCGACTCCTGCTGCGCTCGACACGCGGCCTGACACCCACCGATGCGGGTCAGCGGTTCTACGAGCACGCGCGGCGCGCAATCGAAGAAGTGGATCTTGCTGAACAGGTGGTGCGCGACGCGTCTACTGGACTGTCGGGCGTGCTACGCATCAGCGCCGCAGTGACCTTTGCACGCCTGCACATCCTGCCGGCGCTCAAGACCTTCATGAACCGCCACCCGAATCTGCAGATTGACATCGTGCTGGACGATCGCACCATCGACCTGCTCGAAAAAGGCGTGGACGTTGCATTGCGCATGGGCTCGCTCGACGATTCGGCCATGACCGCGCGTCGCATTGGGCGGAGCCGGAGGCTGGTCGTCGGCACACCCGGCTACTTCGCCGAAGCAGGCGTGCCGAAATCGCCCGCGGATTTGAGCCAGCACCAGGCCGTGGTTTATTCGTTACGCGGTGGGGGCGAATCCTGGGCGTTCAGCCAGCACGGCAAGGAAGTAGCCGTGGTCGTGTCGGGTCGCGTCAGTGTCAGCGCCGCCGAGGGCATCCGCACGACGGTGCTCGGCGGCATGGGCCTCGCGATCGCGTCGGAATGGATGTTTTCTCCGGAACTTGCCGATGGTACGGTCAAGGCGGTGCTGACCGACTGGGAATTGCCCCCGATCGACCTTTGGGCGGTATTCCCTGCCGGACGCCTGGTGAGTGCGAAGGCGCGCGCCTTCGTCGCTTTCGTGGCGGAGGTAGTGGGCGTCGCGTCTGCCGGCAATGCCGGCACGCCCTCAGAACCCTAGCTTGCCGATCGACGCGCCGCCGTCGACGTACAGCGTCTGACCCGTCATGAAGGCGGTTCACGACCCATCCCCAGCCCCGGGCCCGCATACCGGGAAGCAACGCCTGAACGGTCTGGACCGCCGGATGGAGGTTCAGCGCGAGGACGTCGTCGAGATCGTCGAGCGCGACTTCACCCAGACGTTATGGCCTGACCAGCGCAACATTGTTCACCACGCCGTCAAACGAATGCCGGCGCACCAGATCCTGGAGCACGGCGTTGGTTGCATCACGGTCGGCGAGATCGACACGGACGAGTTCACCCGGAAAATCGCTTGCTTCACGCGCGAGGCCAACGACACGGTGGCCGTCGCCAATCAGGCGCTCTGTCAGCGCGAGACCGATGCCTTTGGTCGCGCCGGTAACGAGAAAAGTACGCTGTGTCATTAAATGTCCTTTAAGAACAGGAAGGAATCGAAAAGCCGCGGCGGGTTCTCCGGCGCGGCGTAGTGACCGTTTAGCCTTAAGCGCTGAGCAGTAAGGCTCAGGCGTTGGCGGTCGCTTTTTCCAGAACCGGGAACATATGCGACGGGTCGGGACGACGCGCGTAGTCCGGATTGACCTCGGAATACAGCACGATGCCGTCCTGTCCGATGACATAGCGCGCCGGCATCGGCAAGGTCCAGCTGGGATCGTTGTTGAACGTCGGCAGATCGTTCTTCAGGTTCTTGTAAAGCTCGACCAGATAGTCGGGCAGCGCGAAGCGCAGTCCGAAGTCGGCGCGCGTCTGACCGTTCACGACCGTTCATGTCACTCAGCACCGGAAAACCCAGTTCGTTGGTGCGCACCGACTTGCGGCTAGTGAGCGGTGTCTGCGGTGAGATCGCCACGACGTTCGCGCCATATGTCTGAATTTGCGGCAGCACTTCGTTGATCGCCTGCAATTCGATATTGCAGTACGGGCACCAGGCGCCGCGATAGAACGTCACGACCAGTGGCCCCTTCAGGAGCAGCGCTGCGAAAGACACGTCGTTGCCATCCTGATCTTTCAGGTTGAAGTGCGGCGCGCGATCACCGGCCTTAATGGCTCCGGCGGCCTGCCCGCTCGCAATCAGTTCTGCCGTGGCGCGTTCCATCACCGAATGAATCTCCGGCGGTGCGTTGAACGGCGGCTTGCCCGCCTTGAAGTCGGCCCGGAATGCGTCGAGTTTGTCTTGCAGTGACATGAGTGTTCTCCGTCGAGAGAAAGAGGAATTGAGGAACCAACGAGCCGGTGGCTTCAGGCTACGTTCTGCGCTGCCGCAATGCGCGCCACTTCGGCCGCAGTGATACCTTCGAGCGCCAGCCCGTAGCCGATGCCTTCGTCGATCACGCGACGCAGCCGCTGGGTCAGGCCGATGCGGGTGTATTTGGTGGTGAGCGGGGGCTGCTTTGCGATAGTCGCGGCGATGGCATGCGCACGACTGAGCAGTTGATCCGCAGGTACGATCTCATTGACGACGCCCAGCGACTTCCCCTCCGCAGCGTCGAGTTTTTGCTGCGTGAGCACGAAGTACCGGCCGCGAATGCTGCCGATCATTTCCGGCCACAGCAGATGGACACCATCGTTGGGGGCGATGCCGAACGCAGCGTGCGGCATGTCCTGGAACACCGTCTCGGGTGTGGCCACCACGATGTCGCACAGCAGGACGTATTCCGAATGCAGCAGGACCGGGCCGTTCAGCGCGGCGATCATCGGGACTTCGACGTCCAGGATGTTCATCAATATCTTGCGGCCTTCGCGGAAGATCTTGTCGTAGCCGCGCGGAGTAAAGAAATCGAAACCTTCCGGCGAAATCGCGTCCATGAAAGCGTCACCGCTACCGGTCAGGATGACCACGCGGTTATCCGGGTCTGCGCCGATCTGATGGAACATGTCGGTGAACTGTTCATGCGTATGGCCATTGAAGACGAGCTTCGCGCCGTCGGTATGGAAGCGGACTTCGAGCACGCCGTCCGGCGTACGGGTCAGTCTGGCGTTGGCGTATGCGTCTTTATAGCGGTCGAACGCGGACATTTCGGTTCCTCGGTGAGCTTCGATATGGGATTGGACGAGAGCCGCGAGGCGGCTCCCCGAGACGGCTTAGGCAGCGACAGCGACCGGCTTGGTCCACTCGTTACCGGCCATGAAGCCGTCGAGCTCGGTGTGGGCGATGTGGTTCGTGTAGTTGCTCATCACCTTGGTTGCCACGCCCAGAATCACTTCGAGGACGTTCTGACGGGTGTAGCCTGCGGCGAGAAAGGCGTCGACATCAGCGTCGGGAACAAAGCCACGCTCACGCACCACGAGCGTCGTGAAACGATGCAGCGCTTCGAGCTTTGCATCGGGCAGCGGCGTGCCGGCGCGCAGCGCGGCGATCACGCCTGCGTCCATCTTGATCACTTTCGCCAGCGTGCTGTGACCGGCCATGCAATAGCGGCAGTTGTTCTCGAAGTTCGAGGTCAGGTAGACGACCTGCTGTTCGTGCGGCGTCAGCGTGCTCTTTGAGAACAGATCCCACAACGCCGAGTAACCGGCCAGCAGCGCGGGCGATTCCGCCATATGCGCCTGAAGGTTGGGGACGAAGCCAAACGCGCGCTTCGTGTCTTCAAGGCTGGCCTTCGAGGCGGCCGGTGCGTTATCGATCGTGTAGGTTTGGAAGTTGCTCATCGTTTTGCTCCTGCTGGTTGACGGTGAGCAAATGATGAAGGTCAGCCCTTTTTCTAAGAAGGCAGGCACCGTCGATAACAGTCATTCCTCGCAGGCATAAAGCGATGGTTGAAGTGCTCACGCCTGAGGGGGCGGATGGTCCGGCGCGGTGAGCGGTGGTGGAACGCAAACGCATGGAAAGTCCTCGCCTGGCGGACATCCTACCGACGGCTCCGGTCAAGGGCGCGCCGGCCGACTGGATGGAGCGGAAGGCCGGAATATCTTAAAGGCGGTCGTTGTGGACGGGCTGGCCGGAGCGGCCGAAGTAGGGCGGCAGTGTGAATTCGTTGATGTCCCAGCGGCCGTTCGCGATCGCCGTTGGCGAACGACCGCTGTGCCGCAGTGAGCGGGCATGCCGGCATCAACATGCGAACGAGTCGAGCCAGCGCGGGGCCACGAGATGGAAGGCGTCTTCGGCCAGGCGTTTGCGGGCGATGGACTCGGCCTGGCGATATGCAACCGGATCGATGCCTTCGCGTACGAGATTGCGTGCGGTAGTGGCCGACCGTCGCGCATCAACGATGCGTGATATCGGGGTAGGGGCCGAGGCTGAGGAAATTATCCTTGCCCGTGCTCGGTCGTCGGTAGCGGAGCAATGCCAGTGGCGCGCACGGGAACCACGGGAACCACGGGAACTATAGGCAACAAAAAACCCCGTAAGACATTGATCTTACGGGGTTTCTCGAACTTCACCGGCTTACGCCGGAACAACTGATGGTGCCCAGGAGAGGACTCGAACCTCCACGGTGTTGCCACCGCTAGGACCTGAACCTAGTGCGTCTACCAATTCCGCCACCTGGGCACGTTTTCAACCTAGACCGCTATTTTAGCGTGATGATGCAGCGTGTCAATCCCCACATTCAAACTAACTTCGCTCCAATCAACCGCGCGGATATCGCGTGCAATGAAGGAATGCTTTCACTGCTCGACAACCGTCCTGCCACCACTCATTTCACCACGTGATCCACGCCGATAAACAGAAACGGATCACATGGGTTCACACAAAAAGTAAAGCCGCTCGTAAGCGGCTTTACTTTTGAATCTGGTGCCCAAGAGAGGACTCGAACCTCCACAGTGTTGCCACCGCTAGGACCTGAACCTAGTGCGTCTACCAATTTCGCCACCTGGGCAGGTGATGAACAGCAAAGACCGACATTATAGCGACAGATTGGTGACTGTCAAGCGTTTCTCAAAACTCGCCTGAACATCGCTCCGAGGAGCGTGCATGCGTCTCGCAGCAACCGCCGGGCGACTATTGACGGGCCGCTAGGCGCGCAATACGGGTGTTAGAATGCCTCGCAGTAGTTCGTTGGCACGGTGCACACGCCCGTCGGACTCAGCCTTGACCGAGCCGGACCCGAGCAGTCTTTTCTGTGCATTTGCAGGTGCAATTCAAGCGCGACTGAAGCGCAAGCGAAGCGCGCCGTCATCGCTTCCCAAGCCGAGCCACATCGCAGACCGACGTCCATGCAACGAGAAAAAATCATCGACAAGCCCTTGAGCAAATTTCCGTATCCGATTCCAAGCCGCGAAGAAATCCTCGGCGTCCTGCGCACGAGTGAAGCGCCGCTTGCCGCGAACGACATCGCCGAAGCCTTGTCGATCAAGCGCCAGGAGCGCGAAGGATTTTTCAAGCGCCTGGGCGCGATGGAGCGCGACGGCCAGATCCGGCTCGATCAGCGCAATCTCTATCAACTGACTCATCCGTCGAACTTCGTCGCGGGCCGCGTGCAAGGCCATCGCGACGGCTACGGTTTTCTGATTCGCGACGACGGCCAGGACGATCTGTTCCTGCCCACCGGCGAGATGCAGAAGGTCATGCACAACGACCGCGTGCTCGCGCGCATCGTCGGCTATGACCGGCGCGGCCGTCCGGAAGGGCACATCGTCGAGGTCACGGATCGCGCCAACAAGCGCGTGATCGGCCGGCTGCTCAACGAGAACGGCGCGCTAATTGTGGCGCCCGAAGACAAGCGTATCGGCCACGACATTCTGATCCAGCAGAACACCAAGAAGGCCAAGGTGGGCCAGGTGGTGGTGGTCGAGCTGACCGATTTCCCGAGCCGTCATTCGCAGCCGCTCGGCCGCGTGGTGGAAGTGCTCGGCGATATCGACGACCCCGGCATGGAAATCGAAATCGCGGTGCGCAAATACGGTGTGCCGCACGAATTCAGCCAGGCCGCGCTCGACGAAGCCGCGCGGCTGCCCGACGAAGTGCGCCCGGTCGATGCGCGTCATCGCATCGATCTGCGCGACGTGCCGCTCGTCACGATCGACGGCGAAGACGCCCGCGACTTCGACGACGCCGTGTACTGCGAGCCGGTTCAGGTCGGCCGCGGCGAGGGCTTCCGCCTGATCGTCGCGATCGCGGACGTGTCGCATTACGTGCATCCGAAGAGCGGGCTCGACGCGGACGCGATCGAGCGCAGCACCTCGGTGTATTTCCCGCGCCGCGTGATTCCCATGCTGCCGGAGAAGCTGTCGAACGGATTGTGCTCGCTGAATCCGAACGTCGACCGTTGCGTGCTGGTGTGCGACATGATCGTCACCACGCGCGGCGAAGTGAAGGCGTATCAGTTCTATCCCGGCGTGATGCACTCGGCCGCGCGGCTCACCTATACGGAAGTCGCCGCGGTGTTGAAGAACACCAAGGGCCCGGAGGCCGCGCGCCGCGCCGCCTTGCTGCCGCAACTGCAGAATCTGTACGGCGTGTACAAGTCGCTGTTCGCCGCGCGCCAGAAACGCGGCGCGATCGACTTCGATACGACCGAAACGTATATCGTCTGCAATGCGCAGGGCAAGATCGAACAGATCATTCCGCGCACGCGGAACGACGCGCACAAGCTGATCGAGGAATGCATGCTGGCCGCTAACGTCTGCGCGGCCGACTTCCTCAAGCGCAACAAACATCCGGGACTGTTCCGCGTGCATGCCGGGCCGACCGCGGAAAAGCTCGAGAATCTGCGCACCTTCCTGCGCGGCATGGGCCTCACGCTCAACGGTGGCGACAAGCCGCACGCGAGCGACTACGCCGCGCTGATGGCGCAGATTCGCGAGCGGCCCGACGCGCAGATGCTGCAAACCATGCTGCTGCGCTCCATGCAGCAGGCCGTCTACAGCCCGGACAATATCGGCCACTTCGGTCTCGCGTACGAGGCGTATGCGCACTTCACGAGCCCGATTCGACGTTACCCCGATCTGCTCACGCACCGCGCGATCTACGCGATCCTGCAGGGCCGCAAGTATCAGCCGGAGCCGCCGCAAGGCGTCGAGTTGAATACGGCGCTCTCGCCGCGCGCTCGCGCCATGCAGCAGGCCGACGACGAAAAACGCGGCCGCGTGCGCGGCAACAACGTGGCGATCTGGGAAGAGCTCGGTCTGCATTGCTCGGCCAACGAACGCCGCGCCGACGAAGCCTCGCGCGACGTCGAAGCCTGGTTGAAGTGCTACTTCATGCGCGACAAGCTCGGCGAAGAGTACGGCGGCATGGTGAATGGCGTGACTTCGTTCGGCATTTTCGTGCAGCTCGACTCGCTCTTCATTGAAGGCCTCGTGCACGTCACGGAACTCGGCTCGGACTACTTCCAGTATGACGAGATCAAGAACGAGCTGCGCGGCGAGCGCACCGGCATCCGTTATCGGCTGTCGGATCGGGTGCGGGTGCAGGTAAGCCGTGTCGATCTCGACGCGCGCAAGATCGACTTCCGGCTCGTGCGCGACACGCCGATCAAGCCGCCTTTGGCGCGTGGGCCGGGGGCTGACAAGTCGTCCGCTGAAAACGGCGGTGCACGCGTGCGTGCGCTGCCGCCGGCGGAAGGCGGCACGGCAGCGCCGGGCGCGCGCCGCAAGCGCGCCGCGCCCGCGCAAACCGAGGCGGTCAAGGAAGCGCGCGCGGCGCGCGGCGCGGCGAAGAAGCACGGCGCCGCGACCAAATCGGCGTCGAAACCGCAGGCACGCAAGAAGCGCTGAAGTCGCCGGACTGCCTGAACCGCGCGCATCGGGCACGTAGCAACGTGCCCGATGCGCGCGGTCTGCGTTTTATCGCCGGCAGGCATTCGAACGCGGCAGCGAAACGTGGCGGCGAAACGTGGCGGCGAAGCGCGGCAGGCAGGTTTGCGCAGATTCATATTCATCACAGCAGCGCGTGTTGCACGCGCGCTCAATCAAAGGTTGTATCAGTCATGGCACGTCTCAAGGTTTTATATGGTTTCCACGCAGTGACCGCGCGTATCCGGCACGATGCGTCGACAGTCGAAGATGTCTATTACGACGCGACGCGCAAAGACCGTCGCATGACCGAATTCCTGCACGCGGCGAAAGAGGCCGGCGTGCGCCTGATCGCCGCCGACGAAACGCGTTTGTGGGGCCTCGCGCACACCGAGCGCCATCAGGGCGTGGTCGCGCGCGCGGGCGACATGCCGCTCGCGCAGAACCTGGCCGAGCTGCTCGACGGCATCAACGGTTCGCCGCTGATTCTCGTGCTCGACGGCGTGACCGATCCGCACAACCTCGGCGCCTGCTTGCGCGTGGCCGATGCCGCCGGCGCGCACGCGGTGATCGCGCCGCGTGACCGCGCGGTGGGTCTGAACGCGACGGCCGCGAAGGTGGCGAGCGGCGCGGCCGACACCGTGCCGTACATCACCGTGACGAATCTGGCGCGCGCGCTGCGCGAGTTGAAGGACGCGGGCGTGTGGGTCGTCGGGACGGCCGGCGAGGCCACCAAAAGCCTCTACGACACCGAGCTGGACGGTCCGGTGGCACTGGTGATGGGCGCCGAAGGCGAGGGCATGCGGCGTCTCACGCGCGACACCTGCGACGTGGTCATGCAGATTCCGATGGCGGGCACGGTCGAAAGCCTGAATGTCTCGGTGGCGAGCGGCGTTTGTCTGTTCGAAGCCGTGCGGCAGCGGGCGGTGAAGAAGTAAGCCCGGCCGGCGCTCGCGCGCCACTCCGGTAAACTACCGTTTTTCTACTGCCCGCCAGCCTCTTCCATGACTCAAGACGAACTCAAACAACTGGTCGGCCAGGCCGCCGCCGACTACGTGAACGCCAACGTGCCCGAAGGCTCGGTGATCGGCGTCGGCACCGGCTCCACCGCGAACTGTTTCATCGACGCGCTGGCCGCCGACAAAACGCGCTATCGCGGCGCGGTGTCGAGTTCGCTCGCCACCACCGCGCGGCTGCAGTCGCACGGTTTCAAGGTGCTCGATCTCAACGAAATCGATTTGCTGCCGGTGTACGTGGACGGCGCCGACGAGATCGACCACAGCGGTGCGATGATCAAGGGCGGCGGCGGCGCGCTCACGCGCGAGAAGATCGTCGCGTCGGTGTCGGACGTGTTCGTGTGTATCGCGGACGCCAGCAAGCTGGTCGAAACGCTCGGCAATTTCCCGCTGCCGATCGAAGTGGTGCCGATGGCGCGCACCTCGATCGGCCGCCGCGTCACGGCGCTCGGCGGCGTGCCGGTGGTGCGCGTCACTAAGGAAGGCGTGCCGTTCATCACGGACAACGGCAATGAGATCATCGACGTCAAGGGTTTGCGCATCAGCGACCCGCGCACGCTGGAAACGCATATCAACGCATGGCCGGGCGTGGTGACGGTGGGCCTGTTCGCGAGTCGTGGCGCCAATCTGTGCCTGCTCGGCACGGACACCGGCGTCGAGACGATCGAGTACAGCAAGGGCTGAGCAACGCCGCCCGATCGTCGCGCGCGAGTTCGGGTCAACCGGCTCGCGCAGACAGCGAATGCGGGACTCGAGTCGATATGCGTGAGCATGCTTAACGTGCGCTAAGCTGCATCAACGCGTGCATCAACGCGCGGCCTGCCTGATCGCCTGCGTCATCCGCTGCAAATACTGCTCCACCGAAAATTCCGCTTGCGCATCGGCCAGCGCCTGTTTTGCAAGACGCTGCGCCAAGGCCGGATCGGCACGCAACGTGCCGATTGCCTCCGCTAGCGCCGCGACATCCCCTGGTTTCACCAGCCAGCCGTTGTGCCCGTGCCGCACGATCTCGGTTACGCCGCCGGCCGCCGAGGCGATCACCGGGCGCGCCGCCGCCATCCCTTCGACGACCACCCGTCCGAACGGCTCGGGTTCGGTCGATGTATGCAGGATCACGTCCATCGCTTTCATCCACGCGGGCACGTCGTCCTGAAAGCCCGCAAAGTGCACGCGATCGGTCACGCCGAGCGCCGCGGCCTGCTCACGCAGGCGCTGCGCATAGGCATCCTCGCCGAATAGCGGGGCGCCGACCAGCACGAGATGCGCGTCCGGCAAGCGCGCGAGCGCGTCGAGCGCGACATGCTGGCCTTTCCACGGCGCGAGGCGGCCGAACAGACCCGCGAGCCAGGCCGTTTCCGGCAAGCCGAGGCGCCGCCGCAGCGCGGCCATGTCGCTGCCGTTCACGCGGCTGAACGCGGCGGCGTCGATACCGTTATAGACGACCGGTGCCGAGCCGGCCGCGCTGCCGGTCAGCGCCGCGAGCGAACGCTCTGACGCCTGCGAGTTCACCACCACGTGATCGACCGCGAAGCGCACCAGCCATTTGACGACACTCAACTGCACGCGCCCGAAATGCTCGCGCGTGAGAATGTCGTGCTGATACCAGATCACCGGTTTGCGATGCAGCGGTTTGCCGAGCGCGCCGAGCACCAGCGCTTTCTGCGTGTTGAGAAACAGCACGTCGAAACGTCGTGCACGCGTGGCGATTGCGCGCACCTGACGCAGGATGCCGGGCACGACGCGCAGACAGTTCAACACAGACGCTTGCCGCTCGACGTTCGACACCCGCGCGTCGTTGATCACCTGCACGCGCACGCCGAGCGTTTCGAGGCGCGCGCGAAACGGGCCATCGGAAAGCAGCACGACTTCGCTGCGCGCGGCGCAATGTCCCGCCAGTTGCAGCAGCGCGAATTCAGCGCCGCCGAGCTGGCCGCTCTGATCGACGAACAGCACGCGAGGTATGGCGGGCGCTGCAGCGGTTGCCGTCGATGCAGAAGGCGCGGGTGCAGCAGGTGGATCGATCAGCGTGGGCTGAACCAGTTGCAAGGAATGAGTAAGCGGGGCGAGTGGCGAGGCTTCGATCGTCGGGCGCATAGGAAGGCGAAGTAATAGAAAGCGAGAAGGCGCAGGTTCGCAATAGGCGAATGGCGATACCTGATTATTCGCGTACAGTCGCGCGTCGAATGTGGGCACGCGCACGCACAGCCAACGATGCGCCACATACACTCGTTGCTAAGCCCAAGAGGCGTTAATTAAAAATCGGGGGGATCATGAAAGTGGCGATCGTGCACGACTGGCTGGTCGCGCCGGGCGGGGCGGAGAAGGTGCTTGAGCAGATCATCGAGTGCTTTCCCGACGCGGATCTTTTCAGTCTTGTCGATTTCCTCGAAGACCGTAGACCCCTGGGCGGCAAGCCCGTGACGACATCGTTCATTCAGCGGCTGCCGTTCGCACGACGCCACTATCGAGCTTATTTGCCGTTGATGCCGCTTGCTGTCGAACAGTTCGATCTGTCCGGCTACGATCTGATCATTACGAGTTCTTATGCGGTCGCCAAGGGTGTACTGGTCGGCCCGGATCAGACGCATGTGAGTTATGTGCATTCACCGATGCGCTACGCGTGGGATCTGCAGCATCAGTACCTACGCGAAGCGAATCTGACGCATGGACCGAAGTCGTGGGCGGCGCGCGCGCTGCTCCACTACTTGCGCGGTTGGGATTCGCATTCGGCGAACGGCGTCGACCGGTTGATCGCGAACTCGCAGTTCGTGGCGCGCCGCATGATGAAAACCTACCGGCGCGATGCGGCCGTGATTCCGCCGCCCGTCGACGTGCAGGAATTCGAACTGTGTACGCGCAAGGAAGACTTTTATCTGACTGCTTCGCGAATGGTGCCTTACAAGCGTATCGATCTGATTGTCGAGACCTTCAATGCCACACCGCACCGCAAGCTGATCGTGATCGGCGACGGGCCGGAGATGGCGACGATCCGTGCCAAGGCCCGCTCGAATGTGACGATTCTCGGTTATCAGCCGTTCGAGGTTCTGAAGGATCACCTGCAACGCGCGCGAGCTTTCGTGTTCGCCGCCGAAGAGGACTTCGGCATCGTCCCGCTCGAAGCGCAGGCATGCGGTACGCCGGTCATCGCATTCGGCAAGGGCGGCGCGCTTGAAACCGTGGTGCCGATCGGCGAGGCGCATCCCACCGGCGTGTATTTCGCGCGCCAGACGGTAGTGTCGATGCTCGACGCGATCGATCGCTTCGAGCGTCAGCGCAACCAGATCACGCCGGCGGCATGCCGTGCGAACGCTGAACGGTTTTCGGCGGCGGTGTTCCGGCGCGCATTCATGGCCGAGGTCACGCGCACGATCGCGGCGGCGGGGCTGCGTCATCGGGTCGGGGCAGTGGAGCGGGTCGAGCCCGATCCGGCCGCCCAGCCCCAGGATCTACGCTGGCCGGCCGAACCGGCGCCGAAAAGCAGTTGGGGCCGCTGACGGGCTCGAAGGCGACCACGTCAGTGGCTTGCGCATGGTGGAGAGACGACCGCTGGGCAGCGGTAGGTCGTCTCATTATTCGCATATCGCGAAGTTCGCGAAACGAGAATAAAATGCTGTTCGTTGTCCCGCAGTGAGCTGTAAACAGCCGTTCGGACTATGCCTTCCGGCCGGCTATCGTTGTCGATTCGCTCCGTTTAGCCTTGCCGGTGGCGCGCCCATGTTCAGCGCGCGATTACGTGCAAGGAAATCCGATGCGGGTCATTTCAAAGAAAGCGTTGCTGGACTTCATAAACAGACATCCGGGGGCGCGCAGTGCGCTATTGACGTGGTATTCACTGGCGCAGGCATGCCTCGCGTATGGCTATAACGACCTGAAGCAGACGTTCGCCGGCGTGGACTACGTGCCGCCTCAATACACCGTTTTCGATGTAGGCGGCAACCGGTTCAGGATCGTTGCGGCGATTCACTACAACAGGCAGTCGTTATTCGTTCGTCATGTATTGACGCATGCGGAGTACGACCTTTGGACGAGGAAGAATCTAAACTCATGAATGCCGATCGCCTTCCGGGAGGTTTTCCCGACATCGCACAAACCTGGGCCGCGCTGCAAGCCCAGTTGCCGATCACGCCCATTCGCAACGAGCAGGACTACCAGACCATGGTGCGGCTCGCCAACTCGCTTGCCGATCATCTGAACGGCAACGAGGAGGATCCGCTGTCCGATCTGTTCGCGATCGTGACCGACCTGATCGAAAGCTGGGAAGCGCACAACGTCACGATTCCAAAAGCGGAACCGCGCGAGGTGTTGCGTCATTTGCTGGAAACGCATGGGCTCAGGCAAAAAGACCTGATAGGTATCGCATCGCCCACCGTGGTGAGCGACATTCTTGCGGGCCGCCGCGCCATCAGCAAGAAGGTGGCCAAGGCCCTGGCCGTGCGTTTTCATACCGACGTCAGTGCGTTTCTGTAAAAACGGCGCAGCGCCGGCCCTGTGCCATGCGCTGCGCTGACCGGCAAGCTTTTTCCGGTCCTTCAGTTCACTTCTCTTCACATCACTTCGGTTCGGTTCTGTCCATGCACCGTCGGCGGCATTTCTAACCGCCGGTATCGGTGTCCTCCCTCCGCCCTGTAGACCCGCCCAATACAAAAAGGGCTGCGCCCTCGATGCGGCGCAGCCCTTTTCGTTATCCCACGCTCAACGCGCTCTAGCCTGGCGCGTGAATGTCGGGCGGATCACCGGCGGAGTACGTGTACGCATACGCATAGTCGTACGTGCCGTTGCGATTGTGGCTCTTGAGCGGCACGGCATTCATCACGCCGCCCACCACCCGGGCCCGCGCGCGCCGCAACTTCTTCAGCGCGTCGGCCACGTGGCCTTCGGTGTGTGCGCCGGAGCGCATCACCAGCACGGTGGACCCGGCGATGTTGGCGACCACCGCCGCGTCAGCCACGGCCAGCAGCGGCGGCGTATCCACGATGACCAGATCGAACTCCTGCTCGAAGCGCGCAAGAATCTCGCTGAAGCGCGACGACGTCAGAATCTCCGACGGATTCGGCGGATAGGCGCCCGCCGCGATGAAGTGCAGGCCGTCCACGCCGGTCGCGCGCGCCACGGTTTCGAGGTCCGCCTCGCCGGTCAGCAACTCGGTCAGGCCGCCGTTCGGCGAGCGGCCGAGATAGTGCGCGAGCCGGCCGCGCCGCAGATCGGCGTCGATCAGCAGCACGCGCTTGCCCGATTCCGCCATCAGCGCGGCGAGGTTCGCACACAAAAAGCTCTTGCCGTCCGAAGGTGCCGGGCTCGTGATCGCGACGATCCGGTTGGGCGCGTCGAGCAGGCCGAATTGCAGCGTGGCGCGCAGACCGCGCAAGCCTTCCACCGTCGTATCGTACGGATGCGTCTTGACCAGTAGCGGCCGTATCGGTGTCTTGCCCGACCCGATGATGGTCTGCGTGCCCACCGGCACACTGGCTTGACCGCCGGCCGCCGGGCGCGGCCGCAACAGCCGCATGACGCCCGCAGGTTCGTCGGCGGCCGCACGTACCTCCGTCGGCGTGGAGCGCGGCGCGGGCAGGGCGGCGCGGCGCGTCGCGCTCAATTGCCGGTCGCTGCGCGCCTGTTCCGGGCTGAAGGCGATCGAGCCGAAGATCGGCAGATGAAAGCGCCGTTCGACGAACTCGGGATCGGACACGCCGGTAAAGAACGTGCGGCGGCAGAACGCGAACAGAATGCCGCCGATCACGCCGAGCACCGTGCCGGCCGAAATGATCAGCGCCGACTTCGGCCGCACCGGCTGGGACGGCAGCAACGCTTCGTCGATGATATGCACGTTGCCGATCGTGCCGGCACGCGAAATCGACAGCTCCTGCGTCTTGTTCAGCAGCGTCACATAGATTTCTTCGGCAACCTTCGCATCGCGCTGCAACGCGATGGCGTTGCGCTCGGAACTCGGCAGGGACGCGAAGTGATCTTCGAAGTGCTTTTTCTCACGCGTCATCGCGGCGATTTGCGCGTCGACCTGCTGCACTTCCTGAGAGGCTTCGGTGAAACGCTGCAACAGTTGCGCGCGCTGGATGCGCAGCGTGCCGAGCTGCTTGTCGTAGTCGAGGCCGCCGGCCAGATATACGCCGGCTTCCTGAGTCGGCTGGAACGAGAACGAGCCGACTTTCGACTGATACTCCGACAAGGCGGTTTCCGTCCTCTTCACTTCTTCGCGCAGGCGCGGCAATTCGCCGTTCAGGAAGGTCAGCATGCGGCTCGCTTCTTCCTGCGCGCGCTCGGTGCGTTGCTTCAGATACGACTGTGCCACCGCGTTGGCGATGTCGGTGATCGCGTGCGGGTCGGTGCCCGTGTACGACAGTTGCACGACGCCGGTGTCGCGGCCTTTCTCCGTGACCTGCAAACCGGCCGCGAGGCCGTTGACCGCGTCGAGCTGGTTGTAGCGCGTCACGTATAACTCGGTGCCGGGACGCGCCACCAGTGTCTTCACGAACAGCGTGACGCCGCCGCCTTCGGCTTCCTGGCCGGCCACGCCGGTCAGGATCTGCTGGCCGAACGCGTCGCTCAGTTCGTAGCGGCCGTGGTCCAGCACGCGCAAGGTCAGGCGCGCGCCTTCGAGCGACTTCGGCACGGTGATCGACTGGACCTCGAATTGCTCGCCGCCCCACGCATACGAATCCAGGCCGAAGGCCGCGCCGAGCGGATGGCCCGGACGCGCGAACAGCGCCGAAATCCTGCCGAGCACCGGCACGGACTTCTCGGACGTGGTGAAGTTCAGCTTGAACTGTTCGACCACGGGTTCGACCACGGCGCGGCTCTTGACGATCTCGATCTCGGCGTCGGTGCGCATCGGGCCGACCGTCGGCATCAGCGACGCCGAGTTCTGCGCTTGCCCGCTGCCGTTGTTGCTGCTTTGCGCGTCGACCTGAAGCAGCGCGTCGGCGGAATAGATCGGTGTGGCGATCTTCGTATAGAGCACCGCGGCGAGAATCACGCTCGCGGCAATGCCGATCACCCACCAGATCTGATCCATGACCATGCGCAGGAGGTCGCGCATCACGGCATCTTCGTCGCTGCTGGACGCCGGTCCCGGCTCCAGCATGTCATATGTACTCATAGTGATTCCCCGTTGCGAGCAATTTTTCTGAACAACAGCGCGGTGTGGAAGAGCGGTACGGCCGCGAGCTCGGCGGCCATTGTTTTGATGATCATGTCGTGGTCCCTCGCGAGAAACCGGTGCGTCGATCCGGTGCGTCGATCGGTCAGCGCATCGCTTCCTGCCATGCCCCGCGCATTGCGCGTAAACCGACCCGCCATTTGCGAAGCGCAAGTGCCACGCCGCCGCGCTCGAACGCTAGCGACAATGCGCGCAGGAACCCCGGGTCCGCGCGATCGCCGATCAGCGTCGAGTAAGCAACGAACGCCCATCGGCCGGGTGGCGTCAGGTATTCGCACATGATGAGTCGGAGATTGAACGACGCGTTATAGAACGCCGCGTCGTTGAAGGTGAAACGCTGGTCTTCGTCGCTGCGCTGGGCGGGGAAGTGCTCCACCAGCAGCGCCGGGTCGTAGATCAGTTTCCAGCCGCGCCGCTGCACGTCCAGACTGAAGGCCATCTCGCAGTGAACCTGCGCGCCGGTGCCGCGCAAGCGGGCGTCGAAACGCAGCGCGCCGATCGCCTCGCGGCGAAACGACATGTTCACGCCTTTGAGCACGTGGACTTCACGCGCCTCACCGTGGCCGATATGGTGATTGCCGATGGTTCGCCCATACCAGCGCACGATCCCCACGCGCGGCTTCTGCCCTTGCAGGATGCCGTTGCGTTCGTGCACGATGTCGCGTCCGCCCAGGCCGCCGAGCGTCGCATCGCGTTCGAAGGCGCGCGCGATCCGCGCGACCCAGTCGGAGTGCGGCGCGGCGTCGTCGTCGGTGAAGCAGAGCACGTCGCCGCTGGCGCTTTCGATGCCGAGGTTGTAAGCGGCGACCACGCCCGGCTCGCGCACCAGCACGACCGCGCGGCGCGAGTCGGGCCGGTTGGCCTCGCGGGTGCGCAACCAGTCGAGCGTGGCGTAATCGTCGTGGCGTGCGATCACGATCACTTCGTCGGCGCGGCGCTCCTGGGCGTCGAGTGCCGCGAGGCAGCGCGCCAGGTCGGCGGTGCGCCGGTAGGTCGGCACGATCACGGAGACTTTCACGAACGGTTCCCGTATTGGCATGATCAGAATGCGTTGCGGCCGACAAAGCCCTTGAAGATCGTGATGAACACGATCTTCATGTCGAACCAGAACGACCAGTTGTAGATGTAGAAGAGATCGAACTTGACGCGCGCTTCCATCTTTTCCACCTTGCTGGTGGCGCCGCGATAGCCGTTGACCTGGGCCCAGCCGGTAATGCCCGGTTTGATCCGGTAGCGGTACATGTAGCCGTACACCTGATCCTTGTAGAGATCGTCGTGTTCGACCGCATGCGGACGCGGGCCGACCACGGACATCTGCCCGAGCAGTACGTTGAGGAATTGCGGCAGCTCGTCGAGGCTAGTGCGGCGCATGAAGCCGCCGAGCTTCGTGACGCGGGCGTCGTTGCGCGAGGCCTGGGTGAGCTGGCCCTGCGCTTCGTGATGCACGGTCATCGAACGGAACTTGTAGATCGCGAACGGCTGGCCGTCCACGCCCTTGCGAATCTGGCGAAAGAACACCGGTCCCGGCGAGCTGAGCTTGATGCCGATCGCGAGCACCACGAACACCGGCGCGAGCGCCAGCAGCGCAGCCGCCGCGAACAGGCGGTCGAAGATCAGCTTGGGCCACATCTGCGGCGACGAGAAGGGCGTCGCGCTCAGATTGAGCGTGGGTAAACCGACGACATCGACCAGCGCGTGATTGAAAAGCGAAAGGCTGCGCACATCGGGAATGAAGCGCAGATTCACGAAGTCATGCCGGAACATGCGCGTGAACCGGTAGATCGTATGTTCTTCGGAAAGCGGCAACGCGAGCCACACTTCGTTCACGTGTTCTTCGCGCACCCTGGCGGCGAAGGCGTTCAGATCGGTCAGTACCGGCAGGCGGTTCAGACGCGCGCCGTACGATTCGGCCGCTTCGATGCTGGTGTCGAATACGCACACCGGCTTGAAGCCGGCTTGCGGCGCATGTTCGAGATGGGCGAGCAGCGTGCGTGCGAAGCCGGGTGCGCCGACAATCGCCACGGTGCGGTAGTTCATCCCGCGGCGCCGCACGATGCGCAGCGCCACGTGCACGAGGCACTTGGTCGCGATGATCAGTGCGCCGGAAATCAGCGTGGAGTAGCCGAACCACAAACGCGACACGGCATCCATGCGATGCAGCGTGAACGCGAGAAAGAGCGCGGTGGCGACCACCACTATCCACGCTGCGGCCACTCTCGCCAGCATGGATGACAGGTGTTTGCCGCGCCAGGTTTCATAGACCCCGAAGCCGGGAAACAGCAGCAGGACCAGTACGCAGTTAAAGGCGATCAGAAGACGCTCGGTGTCCGACAGCGCAATCGGCGTCGAGAACCGCATCCAGTGAGCGAGCAGGCCTCCCGCAATCACGAAGAGTGCGTCGAGGAATCGCGCAGTATTCCTGAACATGTTTGACTCTACCCATTAGTCGAACGGACCTGCGCTTACTCGACGGCTTCGGCCTGGCGCAGACGCGGCAGCAGGCGGTCGAATTCGCGCTTGACGAGGCCATAGCATTCGCAGGCGCGTGCCTCGAGTCCTTTGCGGTCGAGCACCTTGATATGGCCGCGGCTGTGATGGATCAGGCCTTCGTCGTGCAACTTGCCGGCCGCTTCGGTAATGCCTTCGCGGCGCACGCCGAGCATGTCGGCGATCAGTTGCTGGGTAACGGTGAGATCGTTCGATGCAACGCGGTCCACCTCGATCAGCAACCAGCGGCACAGTTGCTTGTTCAGCGCGTGATGACGGTTGCAGGCGGCGGTTTGCGCGACTTGCGTGAGCAGGGCGTGCATGTACAGCAGCATCAGGCGGCGTAGAAAGTCGGAGCGGGCAAATTGCTGCTTGAGCGCCTGTGCGCTCATCCGGTACGCGAAACCGGCGCACTGGACCTGCACGCGGTTCGGCATGGTTTCGCCGCCCGTGAGCACCGGCACGCCCGTCATGCCTTCGCGGCCGACCGCGGCGATTTCGACGGAGCTGCCGTCTTCCATCGTCGAGAGCATCGAGATGATCGCGGTGGTGGGGAAGTAGACATGATGAATGCGTTGACCCGAGTCACACAGCAATTGCTCGGTGCGCAGGTGAACCAGTTCCAGGTGGGGTGCCAGTGCCTGCCATTCGTGGGACGGCAGTGCGCCGAGCAAATGGTTACCGTGCAAATCGGATTGAAGTGTCAACATGATCGGTCCTCGCGTGAAAGTCGCGCTCTGCGTGACTTTCTGTTTTTGATCCGATGCCTGCATCCCTTGATAAACACGTGCTGCCTGGCGAGCAGCGAAGGATGAACAGGACCGGCCCCGTATTGGCCTGATGCGCCGCCGTGGTTGTCTATCTCGTCTGCGGTGACGCGGTGTTGCGCTCTTCTATTAGCGAGGAGCGTGCCAGCGATAGGGAAAACGAGGACTGGTGCGGGGTAACGCACGAAGGCTTAGCGCTGCGCGAAGCCAAACGCGGCTTTTTGTTTCAAATCTGTACACCGGCCTCGCGCCCGCCGCACGTTTCGCAGAGCCCCTTCGTTTGGATCAATGCCTTGCTGGGACTGGGCTGGCGGCTGACGGAAGGGGGTGGGTGCCAGGTGTCTCAGGGGTGAATCAGCCTTACTGGGCGTGTTTTCATGCGGCGTCCGGGATGTGCCGGAATTGATTCAGATGTGTTCGACACGCTATGTGCGGCGCCGCACCGATGATGTTTTTGGCGCCGCAAAAGTCTGAGAAAAACCAACAGTGATTCCGCAGACCAGACAGATGGATTCGCGCAGCGCGAGGTTTTACGCGCCTCGCGAAGGGGTGGCCAGATCAGGGAGACGTTCAGCCGTAGAACGTGGCGGATATCGCATTGACCGCGCGAACTTCGCCGGCGGGCGCCGCGTATGTTGCATCGGCTTTAAACACGGCATTCGATGCGTGTGCAACGAATCCGTCGTGCGGCATGAGCGGAATGAGCGGCACGACGCAACGCCGGTTCGGCGGCAGATGGAACCAGTCGTGTGCGGCGCGGTAGTGTGTGTCAACGATATGAACGAAGCGCGCAAAGCGCTTTGTTTCGATCACGAGCTGCCAGCCGTCGCCGTTACGCTCGGCGGCAACGCTCACTCCCAGATCGTGGCGCCCGGCAACGCGCCGCTCCGGCAGATAAAACGCTTCCGAAACGATCTCGCCGCTCGCCTTGTCGCGCAGCGTGGCCATCACCACGTCGTGCGCGCGCGGGCCGAAGCGGTACGCGTGCGTGAAATCGAAGAACTGGCCGAGGCACGCGGCCGCGCTTATACGTTGCGCGCTGTGCGACGCAAGCTCGACTTCGCAGCTTGCGCAGGCGACCTTGACGCTGCCCTCGCGCAGGCAGACCAGTTCGAGTTGTGCGACGAGGGGCTGCGCGCGCTCGTTGAGCAGATGAATATCGAGCCCGTTGAGGCCCTCGTCGGTCATCAGCACCTGAATGGGTTGCAGGGCTTTCGCGAGGCCGTGCAGGGCGCTTTTAGGCCGTCCTGTGGCATCGATCAAGCCCCAGCCTGCACCGGCTCGCAAATCCTGAAGCTGCCAGACCAGCGCACCGCCGCATGTCGAACCGTTGCGGCGCCATTCGGCGAATACGTCTCCCATCAGTTCGGCGACCACTGCGCGCGACAGGTCCAGATAACGCTCGGGGTCTTCGTAACGCAAGCATGCGGGCTCGACACCGTACAGCGTTTGCAGATAGTGGTCGCGCACGTCGTCAAAATCCCAGCCGGCGCCGGGGTCGCGCGGCACGGCGGCTTTCCAGCGCGGATCGTGCAGATGAATCGTGCCGGGCGCGTCGTGCAAGGTGGCGTCGTCGGGCACGTTGGCGAAGGCGAGGCATTCGGCGGCGAAGCGCACTTGCGAGCGGCGCACGTCGTCGAGCGGACGCTGATAGGCGCCTACGCCGTAGTAGTGAGTGACGCCCTCGTTAGTCGAAAACGGCCACACGCCTCCCGATGGCGAGTTGCTCACGTACGGCACGTCGCTCCGTTCGCGCGCGACGATGGCGGGCAACTGTTCGGTGAAGAGTGGTTGCGCGCGCATCGAAGGCGGCAGGCCGAACATGGCCGCCTGCTGGTCGACTTCGCTGCCGCCGCACAGTACCGCGAGCGAAGCGAAGCGCCGTGTGCGCGTCAGAAACTGGGTGGCTTCGCGCTCGATCGACGCACTGAACGCGGCATCGCTCGGGTAGTCGAAATTCGCCAACGCGAAGTCCTGCCAGACGAGCATGCCGTATTCGTCGGCGAGCGCATAAAACGCGTCGGACTCGTAGACCATCGTGCCGCCCACGCGCAACATGTTCATGCCTGCATTGCGGGCCAGCGTGAAAGCGTGGCGCAGTTGCGCCTCAGTGCCGTTGAGGGTGACGAGGTCCGCACTGGTCCAGCACGCGCCGCGGCAGAACACCGGCAGGCCATTTACGCGCAATGCGAAGCCCATGCCGTCGGCGCCGCGGTCCACTTCAATGCTGCGAAAGCCGACCAAACCCAATACGTGAGATGTCGGGTGCCCGTCATCAAGCTGCAACGTCAATGAATATAACGTGGGCTCGCCGTGCGTGTGCGGCCACCAGCGCTGCGCACACGGCACGCGCACGCTGCCGGTCAGTGTATATGCATCACGCCATTGCAAAGACGAAACACCATCCCTGCATTTAAGCGAGGCGCGTAAGTTCGCTTCATTCTGTGGACGAACGAAACGTAGCGTCAACGAAACAACGCCGTCGTCGCCGTCGAGCCGGCTCGACATGTCCACGGTGTCGAATGCGTGAGGCGCGTCGCTCAGCAATTCGACCGGACGCCACGGCCCGACCGCCTGCACCGAAGGACACCAGCCTGGCATATGGCCGAGCAGCGTGGTGCGCACGTTGCGCAAGGTGGGCGGCGACACGAGCCGTGGCCGCCAGCGAGCGCGTGAACGTTTTGCCGCCAATGCCGGGGTGAGAGAGCGGAAGCACAGCGCGAGCGTCGCGCTGCCGTTCAGTTCGATGTCGAGATCGTGCGTAACGAACATCGAATCGGAGTCGAGATGCCTGACGCCGTCGAGCCACACTTCGGCGACGGTCGCGAGGCCATGCAGGCGCAAGCGGCGTTGGCCGCTGCCTTCGAGCGCGAGGCGATACCAGTGATCGTCGAAGGCAAGCGGCGGCGGCTGCGAGATGTCCAGCAGACCCGCGGCACGCCGCGCGCTCGCAACGGTGCCGGGCACTTGCGCGGCGAGCCAGCCATGTGCGGGTAAATCGGCGGGCGACGCGCATGCGCCCGCCGGCGTGCTGACACACTGCCAGCCGATATCGAGCCGCTGCGGCCAGAGTGTTTGCGATGCCCGTGCCGAGGCGACATCGACATGTGCACCGGTATGCGCGGCGCTGCGGGCTTCGTCAGGCGCGCTCACGAGCGCTCCGCTCGCGTCGCCTTCATCGGGCGCGAGGTTGATCGTCAGTCCATCCACGGCAGGTTCCTGAGAAGTCCGCAAAGCTTCGCGCGGCGCGTCACAGCACCAGCGCGGCGAGCGGCGGCAGCGTCTTTTCGTAAGCGCTTTCGAGCACGTCGAAGCAGTCTTCGCACAGATCGCGGCGCCCGCGGGTAATGGCCCGCACGAGCCGGAACTGCATGACCATCGACTCCGACGCGATGCTCTGCGCCGCTGCCGGAATCGATGCCGGAATCTCGAAGCCTTGCGCGGAAAGCCACAGCAGATACTTCGAGAGAAACTCGAAGTTCGCGCCGAGCTGGCGCATCAGGTTGAACGAGTACGGGTGGAAAAACTTTTCGCCGCGTTCGAGCAGCGTCTCGAGATGCGCGGGAAACGCGGCACGCCATTGCGAAACCGGATTGACGAGCGGCCGGCGCCCAAGATGCGCGCACAGCAGTTCCGCCGATGCCTCCGCCAGTGCGGTGCCTTCGAGCGCGGGCCGCGCCTGCTTGGCGAATTCCACGTACGGAAACAGCAGATCGGGCTGCTGCGCGAACTGCGGCAGCTTGCGGAATACGCCGTCGTAGTCCTCGCCGTCGAGCCGGTGATAGCCGGTGTTGTGAAAATAGCCGAGACGGCGCGCGTCGGGATCGATGAAGTCGATGCCCACCGTGGTTTTTGGATGCTCACGCCGGTACGACGTGGCGCGCGTGTTCGGCAGGTAATAGCCGTCCACTTCCACCAGCACCGTATGACCGCGCGAAGTCTGCGCGAGCACGCGAGCTTCGAGTGAATCGTAGATGGCCAGTTCCTGCACCTGGGTGCCGTAGAGCCGTTCGATATCCTCGAGCGGAAACTTGAAGAAGGTGAACTGGTCGCCTTCGAAATCCTGCGTGACGGTAAAGCCGAACGCCGCGCGCGGATCGAGGCCGAAGCCATGAAGCAATTCGATCCACAGGTCCACGTAGCAGTTGGTCTCCTGCCACACACGCTCGCCCTGATGCAGCGCATGCGGCGCATGCTCGCGCGAACGCGTGACCGGCGTGACTGGCGTGACCGTGGCGATGCCGCCCGCGAGCGGCGGATCGGCGCGCCGGCTGGGCGGGAAGGCGGTGTGCGCGCCGTTCGGCAAAGGTGTCATCGACGGATTCATACGCGCTCTCCGGCGTCTTGCGCCGCCGCGTCGGACGCTGTCTGCATGGTCGCGATGCCATGCGCCACCCGTCCTTCGGTATCGCCCCACAGCAGCGCGCGCACGTCGTCCGGCCACGCGTTCACGTCGAGCCCATGATGACGGAACAGCGCGAGCGTGATGCGTTCCATGCCGAAACCGACACAGCCCGTATGCGCGACCGTGCCGTCGTCGCACTCGATCTTCCAGATCGCGCCGAAGTGTTCCATGTGATAGTTGAACGACAGGCAAGCCGTTTTGCCGCGCGGGTCGGCCACCGGAATCAGCAGTTCGAACTTGAGCGCCTGGGCACGCTGGCTGTCGGCGACGATCTTGCCGCCGCGGCCGAAGAACGGGTCGTTGGCGAGATCCACTTCGACCGGCAACTGCAGCAGATTGACGAGCAGCGAGCCGCGCTCGATCCACATCTGCCGGAACGCCATCACCTGTTCAGCGTTGCCGAGGCGCACGTATTCGCGCTGACGGAACATCTGCATGCGGCCGGGATCGAGCGAGGGTTCGTGACGGAAGCAATACGACAGCACGTCGATCGTGCGGCCGTTCGCGGGCAACGGACCGCGCCGCGCCATCACCGGGTAGATCGGATAGCAGGCGGCCGGCGTGAGCACCACGCGGGTCGGTTTCTGCTGCGCCATCCATGCGTCGCTGCGGTCGTCGTCGCTTTCGGTCATGGCGTCGTCGAGTGCGCGCAACAGGCGCCGGTGGCCCATGTCGTCGCCGCAGAACGAGTGAATCGTGCCGGCCAGATTCGGGAAGCTCTTCAGATACTCGCTGTCTTCGAAGTCGGTGCGGCGCATGGCGGGCGGAAAGCGCAGCACTTCCGGCTGCTGGTCCGCGCCCAGATGCGTGATCGCCACGTTCAGACGGTCCACCACGTCTTCGAAAATCTGACTGCGGCCGTACAGGCCGTTTTCGCCGGTATCGATCAACAGGCCCGCGGCCAGCAGTTCATCGCGGAAGCTCGGCGCTTCGGCCTGCTGTGCTGCGGCCGCGAGCGCGGCGGTATCGGTCATCGTGTTCATCTCAGGCTCTCCCGGGGGCGGCAGGACGTTGCGCGAGCAACAGGCTCGCGGTGTTCTGCGCAATGCGGTCGTTGTTGATCATCAGCGGCGCCGAGTACAGGTCGCGCAAATGGCGCCCGACGCTGTACGGTGTGCCGTTCTTGTAGCCCGCCATGCCGCAGATCATCAGCACTTCCTGCACGACTTGCAGCGCGGTGGTGGAGATGCTCGTCTTCAGCGTGTTCATGTCGGAGGCGAAGCCGAGCATGGCCGCGAGCGGCGCATCGGCTTGCGAGCCGCCGTGACGCGCGCTGTGGGCGGCCCGCGCCGCCTCCAGCGCGACCGCGAGGCGCGCCTGCATCATCTGCAGCAGACCGACCGCTTCGGCGAGGCGCAAGCCGGCCGGCGGAATCGAACCGGGCTTCGAACGCGCCTGTGCGCGGAAGAAGGCTTTCGCGCGATTCACGGCGTCGCTGGCCACGCCGGTCCAGACCGAGGCCCACAGCGTGTGCGAGACGGGCAGCATGGTCTGATCGGCGATCTCAGCGAACGGTGTCGGCAGAAGCTGTTCGGCCAGTCCCGTGGCGATGAGCCGGAAGCCCTCGCTGCAGGTGCCGCGCATACCCATCGAGTCCCAGCCGCCGCGCTTTTCCAGCTGCGTATCGGCGCGCAGCGCGACGATCAGCACCTGGTCGGCCGCGGCCGACTCGGCGGTGCGGCGGGCCGTGACGAGAATGCCGTCGGCGTGCGCGCCATACGAGATCGTCGGTGCGAGCTTTTCGATGCGAAAGCGCGCAGCGTCGAGCTCGACTGCGCAGGCGCTGGTGCGCATATTGCCGCCGATGGTCTCCTCCGAAGTGGCCGAAGCCAGCAGCCATTGGTGTTCGACCAGTTGCGCGAGCGACTTCCGGTGCCACGCCGAGCTGCTGCCGTGCGCCTCGATGCACGCCACCTGAATCTGGTGCATCGCATACACCATTGCGGTGGAGGCGCAGCCTTGCGCCAGCGTTTCGCAGATCGCGCCGACGTCGGCGAGCGACAGGCCCGCGCCGCCGAACGCCGCCGGCACCATCGCCGAGAGCAGGCGCTCGCGCTTGAGGGCGTCGAATGCTTCGACCGGAAAGCGTGCTTCGCGATCCACCGAGTCCGCGAACTGCGCGGCCACCGCGGCACAGCGTTGCGCGGCCGCGCGCCAGCCGGGTTCGGTTTCGACAGCGGTCAGAATGACCGACGGGTCGGTTTCGTCGTGCGCCGGCGTATGAGCGGCCGACGGCGCCGCATCCAGCAAGGGGGCGTTCATGCTGCCGCCTTCGCCTGTTGCAGCTCGGTCACCGCGGCGGCCATCGAATCGATGCTGGAGAACAGCCGGCGCGTCAACAGACGGTCCGGAATTTCAATGCCGAATTCATCTTCGATTGCCAGCATCAGATGCACGGTCGCGAGCGATGACAAGCCCGCGGCGTACAGATCGGCGTCGTCGGCCAGGGTGTCCGGCGGGACATCCAGGCGGGCCGATTCGGAAAGGATGCGTCGCAATGCGGTTTTCATGGTGTGGTCCCCCAGTTATTCAACGGTCTCGAATGTTGCGGACATCGATCGAACGCACGTGAATCGTTTTTGTGTCCATTGCCGCGGCGCATGCCGGTGTGGTCCATTTGCCGGGCGCGACGCGTTCACAGTCACGGCGTGCGGTTTCAGGCGGCGTGCTGACATGCCGTGCCCCGATGTCCTGTATTTAAGAATTGTCAAAGCCCAGCGTCAGTGCGATGGCGCACGGAAACACGCGGTTTGCGGACGTACCGTGTAGCCATCAGAACGGGCCGGCGCAGGCAGCCAGGCCGTCGAGGCGGGCGCGCGATGCCGGCTTCGTTGAATTTATTGGACCGCTGGGGAACGTGATGAACTGGAAAACGCTGGAATTCGATCAACTTTCGGCACGCGAGTTGTATCTGATCTTGCGGGCGCGCAGCGCGGTGTTCGTGGTCGAACAATCGCATGTTTGTCTCGACGCCGACGGCCGCGACGAAAACGCGTTGCATGTATTCGCCGTGGAGGACATGGCGCGCCCGATGCCGATTCTCGCCTATGCGCGCCTGCAACCGGGCGACGCGGAAGATCCGGAGATCACCATCGACAAGGTGCTGACGAGCCCGCTGCGACGCGGCGACGGCACCGCCGAACTGCTGCTCGAACGCGTGCTGCAGGCGCTCGCCGAACGTTGGCCGGGACATGCCGCGCGTGTCAGCGCACCGCTCGGTTTGCGCGGCTTCTATGAGCAATTCGGCTTTCGCAAGACTGAAGGGCCGTATCTCGAACATGGCGTGCCGTTCATCGGCCTCACTCGCCAGGTGCGCGTGAGTCAGCCGCTGTTCGGCGTGCGGCGCCGCGAGCGCGACAGCGCCGTGCTGGTCAATACTTTCGAGTTGCTGTGATGGGGCGAATGCTCGTCACGCCATCCAGTGCGCAGCTTGCACTGGCGAGACCGGCGCCGGACAGGCCGCGCGCGCTGCCCGGCACGGTTTCCGGACCCGCCGCGCCGACTGCGGTGCCGCTTGCGCCGGTTACGCGCAGGCAGGTCAGAGGCCTGCGGCATCCGCTGCGCCTGCCGTTGCTGCTGTTTGCGGTGACGTTGGGGCTGATCGCGCTGCATCAGGGCCGACTGGTCGAGTACTTCTTTCCGTTCGCAGCGTTCGGTATCGCGTTGCTGTTGTACTGGCGCTCGCCCGCGCATTACCTCGGTTTCGTCTGCTGGCTGTTTTTCCTGACGCCCGAGGTGCGCCGTCTCGCGGACTTCGTCAACGGTGCGTTCAATGATCAAAGTCCGATCATGATCGCGCCTTTGCTTGCCGTCGCGCTCACCGGCCTGACCTTGCTCAAGCATGTCTCGCTGTTGGGGCAGCGCCGCGCGGCGCCGCTCGTGCTGATCGTGATCGCGCTGCTGTATGCGTATGTGGTCGGCATGGCGCAGGTCGGCCCAGCCGCCGCGACCTACACGCTCATCAACTGGCTGTATCCCGTGATGGTGGCGTTTTATCTCACCGTCACGTGGCGCCATTATCCGGACTATCACCGGGTGCTGCTGAAGACCTTTGTTTATGGCGGACTCCTGATGAGCGTGTACGGCCTCGTCGAATTCGTTTCGCCGATGCCGTGGGACGCGTTCTGGCTGATCGCTTCGAAAATGCAGTCCGAGGGGCAGCCCGTGCCGTTCGGCATGCGCGTGAGCAGCACGATGAACTCGTGCGGCCCGTTCGCGGTGACGCTCATGACGATTCTGCTGATGTCGTTCGCGGCACGCGGTAAAGCGCGCATCGTGCTGGGCTGCGTGGGAATTCCCGTGCTGCTGCTCACCAGCGCGCGCAGCACGTGGGGCGGCTTTGCGATCGCACTCGCGTATTCGTTTCTCATGCTCAACGGCAAAAGCCGCATGCGTCTGTTGGCCGGCGTGCTGGGACTGGCCGTAATGGCCGCGCCGCTGATGATGATCGATCAGGTCGCCGAACCGGTGATACAGCGCTTCAGCACGATGCAGAACCTCGGCCAGGACAACAGCTACCAGGCGCGCGCGGAGTTCTACAAGAGCTTCTTCTCCTCGGCGTTCACCGACATCGCGGGGCAGGGGCTCGGCACGATCGGACTCGGCACCAAGCTCTCCGACGACAAATCATCCACGGCGATGGTCGATTTCGACAGCGGCCTGATGGAAGTCCCCTTCGTGATGGGGTGGCCGGGCACGCTGCTGTACGCCACCGGCGTGCTCATGCTGCTGTGGCGCGCGTACCGCGCGAGCCGGCTGCATCCGAACGACCTGCTGGCGATTTCCGGCGTCGGCGTGGCCGTCGCGATTTTCTCGATGATGATTTTCATCAACACGCTGACCTCCGTATCGGGAATGTTTTTCTTTCTCGGCGTGACGCTGCCGGTGATCTCGCTGCGTTATGCGCGCGAACGCCAGAACGTGGCCGCCGCGGCTTCGCCACGTCACAACAAGATATCCAGATGAAGGACAAGAGGATGCGGATTCTGATCGTCACCCACGTCGTGCGCAAGAACGACGGCCAGGGGCGGGTCAATTATGAAATCGTGCTGGCGGCGCTCGCCGCCGGTCATTCGGTGACGCTGCTCGCCGCCGAGGCGGCGCCTGAACTGGTGCAGCATCCCCACGTGCGCTTCGTGCAGGTCGCCACCAGCCGTTTGCCGACCAAGCTGCTTCAATACCAGATGTTCGCGTGGCGCTGCGGCGCATGGATTCGCGCGCATCGCAACGAGTTCGACGTGGTGCACGTGAACGGCTTCATTGCGTGGGCGCGTGCCGATGTCAACGCCGCGCATTTCGTCCACGACGGCTGGTATCGCTGCGGCTTCTATCCGTTCCGGCTGCTGCACAACCTGTATCACGCGTACCAGGTCACCTACACGCTGCTGAACATCGTGTGTGAGAAGTGGGCATTCCGGCACGCCGAAGTGATCGTGCCGGTGTCGCAGAAAGTGGCGGGCGAGGTTCGCGCGCTGGGCATCGGCGGGGCACGCGTGCAGGTGATCCATAACGGCGTCGACACCGGCGAATTCACGCCCGGTGCGCCGGAACGGGCTCGCTTCAATCTGCCGCAAGGACCGTTCATGCTGCTGTTCGCCGGCGACCTGCGCATGTCGCGCAAGAATCTCGACACGGTGCTGCATGCGCTCGTGCGTACGCCCCCGAACGTGCATCTGGCGGTCGCGGGGATTTTGCACAACAGTCCGTATCCCGCGCTGGTGGAGTCGCTCGGATTGACGCAGCGGGTCCACTTCACGGACATGGTGATGGACATGCCCGCGCTGATGCGCTCGGTCGATGCGTTCGTATTTCCCTCGCGCTACGAGCCGATGGGACTCGTGCTGCTCGAAGCGCTGTCCGCCGGACTGCCGGTCATTACCGTGCGTACCGCGGGCGGCGCGGAAGTGATCGCGCGCGGCAGCGGCATCGTGCTCGACGATCCCAACGACGCCGCCGCGCTCGCCGTGGCGATCGAACATCTCGCGAAGGAACCGGACTACGCGCGACGCCTTGGCCTCGCCGCGCGCGCGGTAGCCGGCACCTTGAGCTGGCAGGCTATGGCCGAGCGTTATCTGTCGGTTTATGAGCAGGTGCATGCGCGGCGTACGTCGCGCGAGCTGCCGGCGGCGTGTGCGACCGCATCGGCGGAGCTATGACCGATATGTCCATCGACTCGCTGCAAATCGGTATGCACTGGTTCAACGAGAGGCCGGGCGGCCTCGACCGCATGTTCAAGGCGTTGATCGATACGCTGCCCGACCAGGGCGTCAATGTGCGCGGCATGGTGGCGGGCACGCCGGGCGTGTTCGATGCGTCGGGCGGGCGCGTGCTGGCCTTTGCCGGCGCGCAGTCGCAACTCGGCACGCGGTTGTGGGGCTCGCGTAGGCAGTCGCGCGCGCTGCGGGCCGCGAAGATGCCCGACGTGGTCGCCTCGCATTTCGCGCTCTACGCGGCGCCGACTGTGGGCGTATTTCGCCGCGTGCCGAAGGTCGTGCATTTTCACGGACCGTGGGCGGCCGAATCGTTTCCGGGCGGCGGTGGCGGCTGGTCTCGCGCGGCGCGTGTCGCGCTCGAACGTTTCGTGTATCGCAGCGGGACACGGCATATCGTGCTCTCGCAGGCATTCGGCTGCGTTCTGCACGAAACCTATGGCGTGCGTGAGGACAGCATTCGTATCGTGCCGGGTTGTGTCGACGTGGCGCATTTCAATACGCGCGCGACGAAGCGCGAGGCGCGCGGGCGTTTGCGTTTGCCGCAGGACAGGCCGCTGCTGTTCTGCATGCGGCGCCTCGTGTCGCGCATGGGACTCGAGGATCTGATTGATGCGATGGCTATCGTCAAGCCGATGATCCCGGACGTACTCCTGATCATCGCCGGAAAGGGGCCGCTGGAAGCGCAATTGCAGGCGCGCATCGTCTCGCGTGGCCTGGAGCGCAATGTCCGGCTGGCGGGTTTCGTGGCCGACGAGAAGGTGCCGCTGTGGTATCGCGCGGCGGATCTTTCGGTGGTGCCCACCGTGTCGCTCGAAGGCTTCGGGCTCACCACGATCGAATCGCTCGCGGCCGGCACGCCGGTGCTGGTGACGCCGGTGGGCGGCCTGCCGGAAGCGGTGGCGCAGCTGTCGTCCGAACTGGTGCTGCCGTCGAGCGGTTTCAGGTCGATCGGCGAAGGTATTGCCGACGTGCTGCTCGGGCGCCGCGCGGTGCCGGATGCCGAAGCGTGCCGCGCGTATGCGAGCGCGCATTTCGACCGGCCGGTGGTCGCCGCGCAGGTTGCGCGCGTTTATCGCGAAGCGATCAGCGCATTCTGATGCGCCTGTGATCATGCGAAGCTCTGCACGCAAAACCTTCGAGCGGCTCGTGTGCGTTATCGCCGTGGCGTTGCCGGTGCTCGTGCTGGTCACGGCGGGTGGTGCCGGCTGGACGACACACGGGCCGACGCTTGCCACCGAAGCGGCGGCAGCCACTGCTGCGGCAACCGCGACCGCCACGACCGTGGCCGCGGCCAGCCGGCCCGCCGCCGAAGCGCATGCCGTCTCCGCTCATCCTTCGCTATCCTACCGAACCTCGTGGATCGGCAATACGTGGGGCTACGCCGATCATCGCTGGATGCAGATCGACGTGCAGGCGCTCGCCGTCACGCCCGACGGTGACGTATTCACGAACGCACCCTGGGACGAAGGCGGCGGCGAACTCGGCCAATACCGCAACGGCGAACTGGTTCGCCACGGCGGCGAGTCGCATGGCTGGGGCATGATGGGCGGCGACGCGATCGCGGTGAACAGCGAGTACGTATACGTCGCACAGACAATGGTGAGCCTCGGCAACGAAGAGGCGAAGCACCGCGCGACTCCGCGCGAGGGCGAAGTATGGACGGGCGTGGCGCGCCGCAGCCGCGCCGACATTCGCGACGGCGTGCCGTTCGCCGGTCAGGTGAAATTTCCCGCCGGCAGCCGGCTCGCGTATCTGTTGATCTCCACCTATTCGGACAAGACGGACTATGCGGTCCGGGGCCTCGCTGTCGACGACACGCGTCTGTTCGTCTCGAACCTGCTCGACAACCGTGTGCAGATCTACGACGCGCAGACCATGCAGCCGGTCGGCGCATTCCCGGTGCATGAGCCCGGCCGCCTCGCGCTCGCTCCCGACGGCTCCTTGTGGGTCATTGAGAACAGCCGCACAGACAGCGCGCGGCGCGTGGTTCACCATGCGCGCGATGGCACTCGCCTCGCCGAACTCGCATTGCCCGACGGCGTGGTGCCGGTGGATCTGACGGTCGATACGCACGGGCGTTTGTTGATCGCCGACAACGGCGTACGCCAGCAGATCCTGATCTTCACGGCGACGCCCGGCGCGACGGCGGGCAGCACGATTGAGCAGGGAGCGGGCCTGCAACTGTCGGCGAGCTTCGGGCAGGAGCGCGGCATCTATGCGGGGCGCGCCGGCGCGCCGGGGCCGCGGCGCTTCAACGGGCTGACCGGCGTGGGCGTGGACCGCGGCGGCAACCTCTACGTGTCGATGAACGGTGCGGGACCGCGACCGTTCGGCACGGGCCCGAGTACTTACGACGGCGCACTGCTCGAAAGCTATACGCCCGATGGTAAGCAGCGCTTCAGTCTGCAGGGACTGTTGTTCGTCGACGGCGCGCAGTTCGTGGATGGCGAGCCGCCTTCGGTGTACAGCGGCAGCAAGCGCTTCACGCTCGATCTTTCGCGACCGCTTGGCCAGGAGTGGTCGTATGCCGGCTACACGGCGGACCGTTTCCGCTATCCGTACGATCCGTATTTTCATCTGTATCTCGGCGGCCAGCGCGGCATGCCGATGGTGCGCGACGTGCGCGGTCACCGGCTGCTCTATACGACCGACATGTACTCGTCGTATCTGCGGATCTACCGTTTCGCCGACGATCGCGAGACCGCGATTCCCGCAGGGCTTTTCTCTCAATCGCATATCGACGGCGCGTGGCCGCCGAACCAGCCGCGCCAGGGCGAATGGATCTGGCGCGACACGACGGGCAAGGGCGACTTTTCCCCGGCGGCGTTCGACCAGAACCTCCGCAGCACCGACGCGCCGCAAATGCGCGGCTGGTGGGTGGATAGCCACGGCGATATCTGGCAGGGCACCGAATCGCAGGGCATTCGCTGCTTTCCGTTGCAGGGCTTCGACCGCGTCGGCAATCCGGTCTACCGCTACACGGCGATGCGGCAGTATGCGCCGCCCGCACCGTTCTACCGGATCGCGCGCCTGAATTACTTCCCCGATCAGGACAGCATGTTTGTGGCCGGTTCGACGCCGGCGCATCCGTTCGTTCAGGAGAACTGGAACGGCGCGGGTTCGCAGTTGGCCCGCTACGACCACTGGAAGAGCGGCAAACCTGTGCTGCGCTATGTGATCGGTTTGCCCGACCGCGGCGCGCCGGACTGGTCGTCGATCAGCGGCTTCGCCGTGGCCGGCGATTACGTTTTCGCGGTCGAAACGCGCGGCGCGGTGGTGCGTGTGTACGACCGCGCGACCGGACGCGATGTCGGCCGCCTCTCACCGGGCAAGGAAGTCGGCTCGACGAGCGGCTGGGTCGATGTGCCGATGCCGATGACCGCCCATCGCCTCGCTTCGGGCGAATACCTCGTGCTGGTGGAAGAAGACGCGTACGGCAAAGCGCTGATGTACCGCTTCACACCGCAAACCGCGCCGCCTGCCGCGGCCGCCCCTCACTCAACGACTGTTGCGCAGACTCCATGAAAATCATTCACCTCGCCAATCACGCGAAATGCATCGGCAATGGCATCGTCAACGTGATGGTCGACCTTGCCTGCCTGCAGGCGCGCGCCGGCCACGACGTGACGGTGGCTTCGGCCGGCGGCGGCTTTGAAGCCCTGCTGGCGCGGCACGGCGTGCGTCATGTGCTGCTGCCGCAGTCGCCCAGACCGTCCCGCGTGGTGGGCATGGTGGCGGCCTTCAGACGCCTCATCGCGCAATACGATCCCGACGTCGTGCACGCGCACATGATGACCGGCGCGTTGATCGCTCGCATGAGCGCGCTGCGGCGACGCTACGTGCTGATCACGACGGTGCACAACGAGTTTCAGCGCAGCGCGACGCTGATGGGCGTGGGCGACCACGTGGTGGCGGTCAGCGATGCGGTGGCCGTGGCAATGGCGCGGCGCGGCATTGCGCGGGAGCGTCTGAGCGTGGTGCGTAACGGCACGATCGGCACGCCGCGCCTCGCCGACACGCCGATGCCCGCGCAGCCGCAACTCGCGCATCCATGCGTCGTCACGGTGTCGGGCATGTATGAACGCAAGGGCATCGGCGATCTGCTGTACGCCTTCGTTCTGCTGCACAAGCGCGTGCCGGACGCGGTGCTGTATCTCGTCGGTGACGGGCCGGACCGCGTTGCAATGGAGGAATTGGCGCAGCAGTTGGGTGTCGCCGCGCAAGTGCGCTTCGAAGGTTTTGTCGCGGACCCGCGCGCGTATCTCGCCCAGGCTGACGTGTTCGTACTCGCTTCGCACTATGAAGCCGCCGGGCTCGTGCTGTGCGAAGCGCGTGAACTGGGGCGCGCGATCGTAGCGACGCGCGTGGGCGGCATTCCCGAGATGCTCGACGGCGGCGAAGCCGGCGTACTCGTGCCGGTGCAGGATCCCGCTGCGTTGGCGGAGGCGATCGGGCATCTCATGACCGCGCGCGACGCGCATGCGGCGCTGACCGCACGCGCGCCGCACAAGCTCGAAAAATTCAGCGTGCAGCAGGTGAGCGACGGCTATCTGTCGATCTACGAACGCACGTTGGCAAGTTGCCAGCCGCGCCGTTTTGCCAGCATCGCCACGCGCGGGATGACGGCATCGGGCAGGGTGGTGCCTGATAGCGTCACGCAATCGACCACGATCTGATAAAGCGGGCCGCGCACAGCGACCCGCTTGAACCCGCCATTCTCCGGATTTAACTGCTGGTGGACGGCGTAAAGCGTGCCCAGAGCTTGTAGACGACGCCGCGCAGTTCGCTCGACCCATGCAGCGACAGCCCGAGGTTCGCGAGCGCCAGCACCAGTGCCGCGGCGATCAGCGTCGGCAGCGCGCTGATCGAATCGGCGAGCACGACCGCAACCAGCAGGAACGCGAGGTGAGCCAGCATATTGCGCACGATGGTCCACACGTGCAGCCGCGCAAAAACCAGCAGCACGCCATAGTCGAAGAGCGTTTTCAGCGTGACGACGACACCCGCGCCCATGATCCCGAACCAGTGAATCCCGCACCATAGCGAGCCGGCGAACACCGGCAGTTCGAACCAGCTTACCGTGGCGACGGCCGCCGGACTGGTCTGCGCCTGGATCAGAATGCCCAGAATCCCGCACTGGCCGCTCAGCCATACGCCGAGCACGAGCACGCTGGCGACCGGCGCGGCGGCCGCGACTGTCGGTCCGAGCCAGAGCAGCAGGAAAGGCTTGAGCGCGAACAGCGCGACGATCACGCACGGCGTAAACGCGCCGTTGAGAAAGGCGAGAGCGCTATGCGCCAATGCGTCCGCATCCGCGCGGGAGACGGCCGACAGGCGCGGGAACAGCGTGCGCACCATCGCGATAGGCAGCAGATTCAGGCGCGTGATCAGGTTCTGCGGCGTCGCGTAGTACGTCACGTAGCGCGCGCCGAGCAGTGCGCCCACCAGCACGCGGTCGAGCGTCGACGCAATCATGTTGGCGCCGGAGAACATCAGCATCCACCGGCCATAACGGAACAGTTCGGCCATCACATGCCATTGCGGCATCCGCACGCGGCGAATTCCCAGCGCGCGAAACGCGGCCGCGCCCAGCATCAGGCCGGCGACAAGACGCGCCACCACAGCCGCCGGAATCACCACCGCGAGCGAGGGCGAAAAGCAGAAGATCGCCGCTAACGGCAGCAACTGGAACAGCGCCGTGCCGAGCGTCTGGTTGATGTTGAAGCTGGCGAAGCGTTCCACGCCATTGATGGCGCCGGCAAATACCCACGAGACGTTGGCGATCGGCACGGCCACGGCGATCCACGGCAGGCTCGCCATTACTTCGCGCTGGAAGGCGGGTTCGATCTTCACGCCGTGCGTGATATAGACGACCGTGCCGACATAAATGAGCAGGCCGCCGACGATGCCGGTGCCCAGATTCATGAACCACGCGCTCCAGAAGATGCGCTCGATCGAGTCGTCGTTGGCGGCGCGTGCTTTGGAGATCTGATTTTCCGTGGCGAGACTCGTGCCGAGATCCAGCACGCTGAAATAGCCGATCAAGGTCCACACCAGATTGATCACGCCGTATCGCTCGACGCCCATCAGGTGAATGTAGGCGGGCACGGTGACGAGGGAGATGAACGTTGGAGCGATCGCTCCGGCGAAATTGATGACGATGTTCCTGACGATACTTCTTTCCATGGTGCGCGGTCCGGCGTCTGAATTCCTGCAATGGTGTGGTCCGTTCTGGCCGCTGTCGGTGCGTAGTCGCACCCTGCAGCACGCTTTACGCGACGGCGTCGGTCCGTCGCAGGTTTCGATATTGCCCTGGCCCCCAGCGCGTCTATGTGTGTGGCCGTACAGATACTTGCCATCGGGCAGGGTTAAATGCAAATCATCAGAAGGTAGTGCGCGCGGCGGCGGTTTGCCGCGCATTCATCAAACGGGGTTTGACAATGAAGCGTGCCGGATTCGAGCGCCGCTCGCGGGCCAGAATGCAAAGCGGCCTGAACGCGAACTGTTTGCGGAGCACACATGGTTGATCGCACCGGCGACCAGCAGGGAAGCGGCGCGACCGAACTGGATGCGCGGCTGATCTCCATCTGCATTCCCACCTGCAACCGGCCCGCGCTGCTCGAACAGGCCATCGCGAGTTGTCTCGCGCAGACTTATGGCGAGTTCGAAATCGTGATCGGCGACGATTCGACCGATGACAGCGCGCAGCAGGTGGTGGAGCGCTGCCGCTTGCACAGCGACCGGTCCATTCGTTACGAGCGCAATGTGCCGCGGCTCGGCCAGGCGTCCAATGTGAACCGGTTGTTCGCGCGCGCACACGGTGCCCGGCTCGTACTGCTGCACGACGACGATCTGCTCGAAGCGGATGCGTTGAGCCGTCTCGACGCTTGCTGGCAAGCCTGTCCAGAGTTGACAGCGGCATTCGGCAAGCAGCGCGTGATCGCCGACGACGGCACGCCGCGGCCCGACGCCAGCGAACGCCTGAATCGCGATTACCGGCGTGTGCCAGGGCGTGCCGGAAGGCTGCCCGTGCCGGCGCTGGCCGGCATCGACCAGATGTTCCCGAACAACGGCTATCTGGTGAATACCGTGGACGCGCGCCGCATCGCGTATCGGCCGGCCGCGGAAGTCGGCGAAGCGTGCGACTTCGATTTCGGGTTGCGGCTGAGCGTCGCGGCAACGGCGATCTGCTTCGTGGACGAGTTCGTGTCCGTATCGCGTGAAACGGCGCTGTCGATTTCGACGCATGCGCTGCCCGCCATGCACGCGTTTGCGCAGCTACGCGAGAGCCATGTGCCCGCCGCGGCGCAGGCCGCGCGCGAAGATGCCCTGCGCCGCGTGGCGCCGCGCGCGGCCTCGGCCTATGCGCGTGCGGGCGAGCCTGCCGCGGCCTGGCGTGTGCTGCTGTCGAGGCATTACCCGATGCGCGACAGACTGCGCGCACGTTTCCTCTATCACGTGCTGCTTGCCGCGCGCTCGACGTTCGCGCTGCGCGCGCCGCACGGCAATTGATGGCGCTGCCCGCTGCTGATCACCCGCGCCACGGTCGTTGGCCGATATATCGGACTCCGAGTCAATGTGGCGGGACGTACAGACCAATCATGCGATGGCTGATGTAATGCGTTGAAAGGGAGAACCTCGTGAGGAGCATAGCGTGAGGCCTGTAGTGTTCGGCGGCCAGTTCGGCTGGTTGCATCCGGCGAGCGGGGCGGACGGCGTGGTGTTGTGCTACCCGTTCGGCTACGACGCGCTATGCACTTATCGCGGCATGCGCAGGCTGGCCGAGCGGCTCGCCGCGCGCGGCATGCCCGTGCTGCGTTTCGACTATCCGGGCACGGGCGATTCGGCGGGCGAGGCGAACGAACCCGGCCGCTGGCGCGCATGGATCGACAGCATCAGGCAAGCCGTGGCGTTGCTGCGCGAGACCGCCGGTGTCGAACGCGTGACGCTGTGCGGCATGCGGCTCGGCGGCACGCTCGCCGCGCTGGCCGCTCAGGAGCTTGGCGGCGTGGACGGCCTCGTGCTGCTCGCGCCCGTTCTGTCGGGCAAGAACTATCAGCGCGAGTTGCGTGCGCATTATCGTCAATGGCTGTCGATTCCGGCTGCGATGGATTGCCTGGCCGAACCCGATACCGACGCTTTTGTGGAGGCATACGGCTTTCGTCTCTATCGGGACACCCTGGAGAGTTTGCGCGCCGTCGATCTGAAACGCGATGCACAGCGGCCGGCCGGCCGCGTTCTCATACTCGATTCGCTCGATCCCATGCGGATCGACGCGCTGGCTGCGCATTATCGCGAGCAAGGTATCGACGTCGACCGGCAGTCGTTCGACGAGTACAGCAAGTTCATGATGGAGTCGCTCGACAGCGAGATTCCGCAGGCGGCATTCCAGTCCATGGAAAACTGGCTGGCGGACGGCGTGGCCCGTGCGAGTGCATCCGGGCGCGCGAGCAAGATCGGCGATACCAATGCTAATGACCAACATGCCGCTGATCACGAGACGGCCCACGTGGTCGAGCCCGGTGTGATCGAAACGCCGGTATGGCTCGACGGCGGCAGGCTGTTCGGCATCTATTGCCGGCCCGAAGCACGCGGCGCGGCCGCCGCGCCGGCCGCGCTGTTGCTGAATACAGGCGCCGTGTCGCGAATCGGCAATGCGCGGCTCGGCGTGCGCTTCGCGAGGCGTCTCGCGCAACAGGGCATTGCCTCGTTGCGGGTCGATCTCGGCGGTCTAGGCGACAGCATGCCGTCGCTCGACGCATTGAGCCTCGACGCGCTCTACGCGCAGTCGGGCGTCGACGACGCCGCCTGCGCCGCGCGCTTTCTGACGGCGCAAGGCCATCGCGGCGCGGTATTGCTCGGCATCTGCGCAGGCGCCTATGTCGGCCTGCATGCGGCGACGCGCGAGCCGGCGGTGCTCGGCGCGGTGCTGGTGAATCTGCAGAAGTTCGTCTGGCAGAACATCTGCGACGAGCACGGCAAGCCGACCGTCGCGGTAGCCGCTTTCGGTTCGACACGCAGCTATTTGCGCTCGATGTGCCAGCCGGGCAAATGGCTGCGTGTGCTGAGGGGGCAGTCGGGCGGCTGGCCGGTTGCGCGCGAACTCGCGGGACGCTTCGCGGCGCGCTTCGCTCTTGCGTTTGCCGACCGGCTCGAACGTGTTTGCGGCATCGAGCTGGCTGCTCGGGAAGAGCGCAGGCTGATTGCCGCCGTGGATGCACAAGGTGTCGAGACGCGGCTCCTCTATGGCGTGCTCGACGAAGGCGTCGAAGAACTGGAGCGCCATTTCGGTGTACGTGGTGCCCGATTGCAGCGCTTTAACCATGTTCGCGCGGGGTTTTGCGAGCATACCGATCACGCAATCCTGTCGTCCAGCGCGCAGGAAAATGTGATGTCGTATTTCGAGCAGTTTTATCGCAGCAGCTTTAGCGAGAGCCACATGGCCGACGCCGTTGCCGCCCGCGAGCCGCCCACGCGGCGCGCCGGCTGGCGGCGCGCCCGGGCCACGCAATGGCTTGTAAAGCGTGCGCGCGCGTTTCGTCTATTCGGGGAAGCGTAATGAATGCGCGAGGATTGTCCGGCGCACATACGCTTGAAGGGAGCGCGCCATGAACAGTCATTCCGAGTTGGACCGCATCAACCAGGTTGCATGGAATTCGCCCGACGCCGCGCGCGTTTTCACGCTCGACAAGACCTATTCCGATCCCGGCGAGCAGGCGGCATTCGATTGGCTCGCGCCGCGTTGCGCGGGCGAGCCGCTGCTCGATATCGGTGTCGGCACCGGCCGCACGATTCCTCTGATGACGGCGATTTCGAACGACTACACCGGTGTCGACTACACGCTGAAGCTGCTCGATCTCGCGAAGGCGCGCTATCCGGAACGCGACCTTCGGCATATGGATGCGCGGGACATGTCCGCGTTGCCATCGGGGCATTTCGGACTCGCGGAATTCAGCTGGAACGGCATCGACTGCGTGGACTACGACGACCGCGTGAAGATTCTCCAGGAGATGTATCGCGTGGTGCGGCCCGGCGGCTATGTGCTGTTTTCATCGCACAACCGCGGCGGCCCCGGTTACCGCGAAAACATCTGGCAACTGCTGCCGCAATTCACGTTCAATCCGCTTAGATTGGGCTGGCGCACCCTGCGTTCGGTGCGACGCTTTCAGCTAGGCACGCTGAACTATCTGCGCAACGTGAAGCTGAATCATGACTACGGCCGCTACGCGATCAAGACCGCGGCGGCCCACAACTTCGGCATTGTGATCGTCTACACGACATTGAGTGAGCAGCGCCGGCAACTCGCGCAGGTCGGCTTGCAAAGCGACGCCGTGTTCGGCAGTTGCGCAGGCGATCGCATTGCCGACGACGTGGAGGAGAGCGACGCGTGGTGGTTTCACTTCATCGCGCACAAACCGCTGGCCGCTTACCGTTTCGATTGACGAGCGCTGAAGCAAAGAAAGACACGGCATCGCCCGCAGCGCGCGGACGATAACCCGGAACAACGAACCAGGCCAGTTTGACCATACACGGGGACTCGCAAATGAATCGCATCGTAGAACCAGGCAATCCGCTCGCGGCGACCGCGAGCGTGACCGGAACGGCCACGCGTTTGTCCGTGCAGCCGGTGATTCTCGCAGGCGGCTCGGGTACGCGATTGTGGCCGCTGTCGCGCGAGCGCAATCCGAAACAGCTGATCGGTCTGATGGGCGACGAATCGCTGCTCGAAAGGACGCTGCGCCGGCTCGACGCGTCGTTCGCCGCGGTGGAGCACGAGACGCCAGCGGCCGGTACGCGCTTTATCGCGGCGCCGCTGGTGGTCTGCTGCGAGGATTTGCGGCTGCAAACGCTCGAACGTCTGCAACGCCTGGAGAGATCTGGCCGGCCGGTGCGCATGGTGCTCGAACCGGTGCCGCGCAACACCGCGCCCGCGCTGACGGTTGCCGCGCTGGCAGCGCGCGCGGCGGCTGTGGAGGGCGACGATCCGGTCATCGTGGCGCTGCCGGCGGATCACCTGATCGGCGATCACGTTGCGTTCGGCAAGGCGCTCGCCGAGGCGCTCGAACACGCGGCGCGCGGCGCGATCGTCACGCTCGGTGTGCCGCCGAAGCGCGCGGAGACCGGCTACGGTTATATCCGCACGGGTACGGCGCTCGGCACGCGGGGCGCGCGCGTCATCGAGCGGTTCGTCGAGAAGCCGGATCCGGAACTCGCGGAGCGCTACGTCGCTTCCGGGGATTACTGGTGGAATAGCGGCATGTTCGTGGTGCGCGCCTCGGTGTGGCTCGCGGCCATCGAGTTGTGCCAGCCGGCGATCGCCGCAGCGTGCGCGGACGCGTTCGAGCAGGCCACGGTAGACGGCGACGGCGCCCTGCATCTCGCGCGCAAAGCGTTCGCCCTATGCCCGTCCGATTCGATCGACTATGCGGTGATGGAGCGTGTGGCCAGCGACGCGCGGCTTGTCGGCGTGGCCGTACCGCTCGTCGCGGGTTGGTCGGACGTGGGTGCGTGGGATTCGGTGTGGGAAGCGTCCGCGAAGGACGCCGACGGCAATGTCGCGCGCGGCCGCGTGATGTTCGCCGGCTCGACCGACAGCTTTGCGCATTCGGAGGGCCGGCTCGTCGCCTGCGTCGGCGTGAGCGGCGTGATGGTGGTCGAAACCGCGGACGCGGTGCTGGTTGTCGCGAAAGACCGCGTGCAGGACGTCAAGGCGGTCGTCAGCCGTCTCAAGCTGGAGCATGGCGCGGAAGCACAGGAGCATCGCAAGGTTGGTCGGCCGTGGGGTTTTTACGACTCGCTCGAGCGCGGCGCGCGCTTTCAGGTGAAGCGCATCGTCGTCAAGCCGGGCGGCCGTCTTTCGCTGCAAATGCATCACCATCGCGCCGAGCACTGGATCGTGGTGCGCGGCACGGCGCGCGTCACGCGCGGCGAGGAATGCTTCCTTCTCACGGAGAATCAGTCCACTTACATTCCGCTGGGCGTCACGCACCGGCTGGAGAATCCGGGCAAGACTTCGCTTGAAATGATCGAGGTGCAATCGGGAGGCTATCTCGGCGAAGACGACATCGTGCGTTTCGACGACCAGTACGGTCGCGATCAGGAGAGCGACCATGCAGGCAAGGGTACGTCACGCTGAAGCACCGCCACCCGCGCAAGCGGCCGCTTTCGACGAGCGGCGCTTTCGTCATGCGTTGGGGCGCTTCGCGACCGGGGTCGTGGTGATCTCGACGGGCAGCGGCGACGCTTTGCATGCGATGACAGCGAATGCCTTCATGTCGGGTTCGCTCAATCCGCCGCTGATCGTCGTCTCGGTCGGACACCGCGCGCGTATGCACGAGCGTTTGATGGACAGCGCGCTGTTCGGTGTGAGCGTGTTGTCCGAGGCGCAGGAGCCGCATAGCCGTCACTTCGCCGGCGAGCCGCAAAGGTGGCTCGCGCCGCGCTTCGCGGCGGTCGAGGGGATGCCGGACGTGGTGCTCCTCGAACACGCGGCAGCGCGTTTCGCGGCGCGCGTGGTGGACCGGCATCCGTGCGGCGACCACACGTTGTTCGTCGGCGAGGTGCTGGTGTTCTCGCTCGATGAGCACGCGCCGCTGATTTTTTTCGGCGGGCGCTATGGCTCGGTGGCGGCGCAGGGAGCAACGCAGGGGGCGGCGCAAGAGTCGACCCAGGACTCGCCGTCGCTCGCGGTCCGCACATGCTGATGCGAACTGATACGCACGCCGGCCGTCGTTTTCCGCCAGTCGATATCCGCCTCGCGCGTTGCAGATCAGACAATTCGTCTCGCAACGTGCGTCTTCGCACTATGCAAATTTCGCGACGCAGGCACGCTTGAGACGCAAGCTTATGGCCCGTCAAAATATGCGGCGTTACACGGAAGAAACAATTCTTCAGAGGGATAACCCTGTCAGGAAGTGTCCCAACTGGCGCAAGCGTTTTGAAGCTAGCAACGTATCGTAGAAGAACCAGGTCACACCAATAAAACGACACACAAGGGCCGCTCGATCAACAGGCTACGCGGGGGCAAACACCGCTTCGGGGAGAGTGTCATGGAACAGGCAAACAAAGATCGATCGCTCGTGAGCAAAGTCATGGATGGACTGGTCACGGGCATCGTCGAAGAGAAATACGGCGCCATACTGCCACCGCAGGATGTGCTGTCCAAGGAGTTCGACGTCAGCCGCACCGTCATGCGCGAGGCGCTGTCGATGCTGCTCGCGCGCGACATGCTGGACGTGCGGCCGAAAATCGGCACGCGCATCCGGCCGATGAGCGATTGGCGCATGATCGACGAGGACGTCGTGAACTGGCGTTTTCGCGCGAAACCCGATCCGCTGTTTCTGCGCGACGTGATCGAGTTCCGCATTCTGATCGAACCGCGCGCCTCGGCGCAGGCGGCCGCGCGCGGAAGCGCGGCGGATATCGCCGCGATTCGCGAGGCGTTCGAGGCGTTCCGCACGATCCGACCGGGCGAGCCCGGCTATCAGGAAGCGGATGAACTGTTCCACACCCGCATCGTGGTCGCGAGCGGCAACCAGTTCTTCAAGCAGATGGCCGCGATCATTCGCGGTGCGCTTTCGACCGTCAACCCCATCGTCACCGACAGGGACGGACTGTGGGAAACGGCGGTCAATTCACACCAGCGCGTGGTGGATGCGATCGAGCGGCATGATCCGAAAGAAGCGGAAATCGCCTCGCTCGCCATGATCGATTACACCGCGGAAGAAGTTGGCAGCCAGTTTTCGGCGGAGCCGCCGGCGCGCGGCTGAGCGTGGCCGCTGCGGCGGCACGCCGGTTCCCTGTTTTTTCCTTGTGAGACTGTGCAGCACGGAGGGCGCGAGTTCAGGCCCACGCGGCAGTGTGCGGCATGCGCGACAATAGCGCCTGTTCTGAACTGCATGGACTCGAAGAAACGATGACAATCGCAATGCAGGAAATCCCCGCGGACGGCACGATCCGCTGGGGGATCGTCGGGACGGGCCGCATTGCCCGTCGCTTCGCTCAGGGTCTCGCTCATGTGCCGCAGGCGCAACTGACCGCGCTGTGGTCACGCCGCGCGGAACCCGCCAGCGCTTTCGCCGAAGAGTTCGGCGGCGAGGTTTGCGCAAGCTTCGACGCGCTGCTCGCGAGCGGTATCCACGCGCTCTATATCGCCACCGTCCAGGACAGTCACGCCGGCTACGCGATCGCCGCGCTGCAGGCCGGGCTGCATGTACTGTGCGAAAAACCGGCCACCATCAATCAGCCGCAACTCGAGCGGGTGCTCGACGCGGCGCGTGCCGCGCAGCGGCTCTTCATGGAAGCCATGAAGCCGCCGTTCTATCCGCTCTACAGGAAGTTGCGCGCGCATCTGGACGCCGATCCGATCGGCGCGGTGGGGCTGGTGCGGGCCGGTTGTTCGGTGCCGGGCGTGCCGGACGATCATCCTTCGCTGTCGTTCGAGCATGCGGGCGGTGCGCTGCTCGACATCGGCATCTATGAAATGTTTCTCGCCGTCGACTGGCTGGGCGCGCCGCGTGAAGTGCAGACGCTCGGGCGGCTCGGCGCGACGGGCGTCGATACGTTCGCCAGCCTGAACAGCCTGCATGAGGGCGGCATCGCCCAGGTGTTCTGCGGACTCGATCTGCATGGCAAAGGCGATGCGCTGCTGATGGCAACAGGCGGCCACGTCACGATTCACGAGCCGTGGTGGAACCCGTCGCGCGCGACGATCCGGTATGCCGGCGGACGCGCGGTCGAACTCGACGAACCGTTCGAAGGCGGCGGCCTGAACTACGAGACCGCGCACTTCTGCGAACTGATCCGGGCGGGGCAACTGGAAAGCCCGGTGATGCCGCACAGCAAGTCGTTGCAGATGATCGCGATGGCCGACGCGGCGCGTGCGGCGCTCGGGGTGAAGTTCGCGGGCGAATGAAGGCGCGCTGAGCGTTCGTCGAGGCGCGCATCTCGCGGCCATGCGCGAACACGGTGCGCGTCTGATGAGACGCGCAAGCCGATGCGGCCGCCGCGCGATCGCGCGAACCTGCTATGCCGATTCGCCGCCGACGTTCGCCGTTGCGTCCAACTGCGGTGGTAGGATTTGCGCGGGCATGCGGCGAGAGAAAACGCCGCACATGTCCGCCGCTTTCGAATCCCTTCCAATGGAGCCGCCTGCCATGCGCATGCTCGGAAAACTCTGGCGCGACAACAAGAGCCTCGTCGCGTTCCTCTTTCTGATGGTGCTGTTTCGCAGCGCCGTGGCCGACTGGAACGTCGTGCCGAGCGGCTCGATGCTGCCGACCATCCGTGAGGGCGACCGGATTCTCGTCGACAAGATGGCTTACGATCTGCGCGTGCCGCTTACGCATATCGCCATCGCGCATCTGCATGATCCGCAACGCGGCGATATCGTAACGATCGATTCTTCGGCCGCGCATGAGTTGATCGTCAAGCGTCTGATCGGTTTGCCCGGCGACAGCGTGGCGATGCGCGAGAACGTGTTGTACGTGAACGGCGTGCGCGCCGATTACCAGTCGCTGAAACTCAAGCCGCTGCCCGGCGACGCCACCTCGCCCGGCGATTATCTGACCGAGCGCTTCGACGGCGTCGCGCATAGCGTGCGGCTCGCGCCGCAAGCGCCGAGTCCGCGCGATTCGTTTGGGCCGGTGATCGTGCCGCCCGGCGAGTATCTGATGCTCGGCGACAATCGCGACGACAGCGCCGATTCGCGTTACTTCGGTTTCTTTCCGCGCAAGGAGCTGATGGGCCGCACGCGTCGCGTCGCGTATTCGCTCGACCCGGACCATTACTACGCGCCGCGCTTCGAGCGCTTCGGCGCGCCGCTCGATAGTACGACGTCGGCGGTCGCGAGCCGCTAGAGCGGGCGCGACCGGATATTCAGTGACGCGACGGCAGCGCGAGGCGCCGTTCGTACCAGCGCTGCACGCTTTCGAGCACCTGGCACAGCACCCAGTAGACCGCGGCCGCGGCGAGATAGAGCGGCAGCGGCTGATAGGTCGAGGCGATGATTTCCTGCGCGCTGCGCAGCAGTTCGGTCACGGTAATCACCGACACCAGCGAGGTGTCCTTGATGAGGCTGATCAAACTGTTCGACAGACTCGGCACGGCAATGCGCAACGCCTGCGGCGCGATCACATAGCGCAGCGTCTGGCGGCGCGAGAGGCCGAGACTATAGGCGGCGAGCCACTGACCCTGGTGAATCCCCAGAATCGCGCCGCGCATGCTTTCCGACAGGTACGCCGCCACGTTCGCCGACAACGCGATCACGCCGGCCGGCGTAGGGTCGAGTGAAATGCCGAAACTCGGCAGGCCGTAATAGATCACGAAGATCTGCACCAGCAGCGGCGTGCCACGCATCACGCTCACGTAAATGCGCGCGATCCAGTTCAGCACGCGGCTGTGGCTCACGCCCATCAACGCGAGCACGGCACCGGCGATCAGGCCGAAGATCATCGACAGAACCGCGAACTTGACCGTCAGGACGGCGCCCTGTGCGAGCACGGGCAGCGATTCAACGAGCAGGGAAGTGGTGGACATGAGCGGTGGTCGCGGTGGGTCGGTTAGGCGCGCAAAAGCGCACATCATAAACTTTGCTGCAGAAGCGCGAAGGGCGGCATCGCCGACGATGCCGCCCTTCGTTCCAGCCAGCGCGTCTTACTTGATCGGCTTGCTGACGTCGATGCCGAACCACTTGTCCGAGATCTTCGAGAGCGTGCCGTCCGCTTCGAGCTGGGTCATCGCGTCGTCGATCGCCTTGGCGAACTTCGGGTTGCCCTTCTTGAACGGAATGCCGGAAGGGTTGCCCGCGCCGACGTTCGCGCCGGTGCGCAGCGGCAGTTGCGAGTTCTTCATCAGGTACGCGAGCATCAGGCGGTCGTTGAGCGCCGCGTCCAGACGCCCGGCGGCCAGATCGCGCAGGTATTCGGGCGCGCCCGGATACGTCTTCACGTCGATGCCCGGCACCGACTTCGCCATGTCCATGTAGTTCGTGCCCAGACCGACGCCGAGCTTCTTGCCCTTCAGATCCTCGAGCGACTTGAACTGGCGCGTGTCGTCCTTACGCTGGATCAGTTGCGCGGCCGAGTACGTGTAGGCCGGCGAGAAATCGAGCGCCTGCTTGCGCGCGTCGGTGATGCCCACCTGGTTGACGATCACGTCGAACTTGCCCGCCTGCAGACCGGCGATGATGCCGCTCCACTCGGTCGTGACGAATTCCGGCTTCACGCCGAGCTTCGCGGCCACGGCTTTGGCGATGTCGACGTCGTAGCCGACCAGTTCGCCCGACGGCGCTTTCGAATTGAACGGCGGGAAGGTGCCTTCGAGACCGATACGCAGCGTGCCGCGCTGCTTGACCTGGTCGAGCAGGTCGTCGGCGTGGGCGGTGACGGCTGTGAACGACGCGCCGATCAGACCGGCGACCAGAATCTTTTTCAACAAGCCAAATTTCATCGAGTTCCTTTTTTCGTCTGGCGTTTTAACAGACGAAAGCATAACAAAGCAGACTATCGAAACCAAAATACCGTTTGTTTATGTCTATATTACGGACGCAAAGCGGCTTGGGGTGCTGCTCGGCGGGGGCCGCGCCTAGCGAAGCGCCTGAACGCATTCGGCCACCAGCGCCGGTCCGCGGTAGATGAAGCCGGTATAGAGCTGCACCAGCGACGCGCCGGCCGCGATCTTGGCGCGCGCATCCTCGCCCGAAAAAATCCCGCCGACGCCGATGATCGGCACCGTTTCGCCGACTTCCGCACGCAGCTTGCGGATCACTGCATTCGACGCGTCGAACACCGGCTTGCCCGACAGGCCGCCGGCTTCGTCGCCGTATTGCATGCCGGCGACGGCGGTGCGCGAGAGCGTGGTGTTGGTGGCGATCACGCCTTCGAAGCGGTGGCGCAGCAGCGTGTCCGCGATGGACTTGATCTGTTCGTCGTCGAGATCCGGCGCGATCTTCAGCGCGAGCGGCACCAGCTTGCCGTGCATGTCGGCCAGACGCTGCTGCTTGTCCTTGAGCGCCGCGAGCAGCGCGTCGAGTTCGCCCGCGCCTTGCAACTGGCGCAGATTCTTCGTATTCGGCGACGAGATGTTGACCGTCACGTAGCTGGCGAACGGATACACGCGTTCGAGACAGTACAGGTAGTCTTCGGCGGCGCGCTCGATCGGCGTGTCGGCGTTCTTGCCGATGTTCAGGCCAAGAATGCCGCGATAGCGCGCAGCCTGCACGTTCTTCACGAACTGGTCGACGCCCGCGTTGTTGAAGCCCATGCGGTTAATCACGGCGTTCGCCTGCGGCAGACGGAACATGCGCGGGCGCGGATTGCCCGGCTGCGCGCGCGGCGTCACCGTGCCCACTTCGATAAAGCCGAAGCCGAGCGCGGCGAGGCCGTCGATGCACGCGCCGTCCTTGTCGAGGCCCGCGGCGAGCCCCACCGGATTGCGGAACGTCAGCCCCATTACGGTGCGCGGCGCATCCGGCACGCGCGGCGCGAGCGCGCCGGCGAGGCCGGTGCGGCCGGCGGCGCCGAGAACGCGCAAGGTCAGGTGGTGGGCGTCTTCCGCGTCCATGCGAAAGAGTTGGGCGCGTACGAGCGGGTAGAGGGAACTGAACACGGGACGAAGCCGGGCGGCCGGAAAATGGGAACCCGCCATTTTACCGGCTTTAAGCCATGACTTTGACGCATTAATGGGGCCTACTCGCGGGATCGGGCCGCGACCGGCTGAAGCGAGCTACGGTTTGAACGGGGGACGTTTGCCGTGAATCGCCAGATCGACCGGCGGCAGATCCACGCCTGTGGGGTCGAGCACACGCCAGGCGCCGTCGATCAAACCCTCGAGCGGGTGGAAATTCGCCTTGTACGCCATTTTCGGACTCTCGCGAATCCAGTAGCCGAGGTACACGTAGGGCAGCTTCAGGCTGCGCGCCTGCTCGATCTGCCAATAGATGTTGTAGGTGCCGAAGCTCGTGTGCGGCAGCCCCGGCTCGAAAAACGTGTACACCGACGAGAGCCCGTCGCCGAGGATGTCGATCATGCTGATCATGCGCAGAATGCCGGGTGCATCCGGCTGCTCTGGCCGCTCACGCGGCGGCTCGCGGAATTCGACCAGCCGCGAGTTGATCCGGCTCTGCAGCAGGAACTGCTCGTACTGGTCGCGGCTGTCGCGATCCATGCCGCCGCCCGCGTGCCGTGCCGACTGATAGCGCATGTAGAGCGCATAGTGTTCTTCGTCGTAGTGGAGCGGCGCGACGGTGGCGATCAGTTCGCCATGTTTTTTCCAGACGCGGCGTTGCGTGCGGTTCGGCTCGAACCGGTCGACCGGCACGCGCACCGGCACGCAGGCGCGGCAGCCGTCGCAATACGGCCGGTAGGTGAACACGCCCGAGCGCCGGAAGCCGGCCTTGACGAGGTCGGTGTAGACGTCGGAGTTGATCAGATGACTGGGGGTGGCGACTTGCGAGCGCGCGATGCGCCCGTCCAGATAACTGCAGGGATAGGGCGCCGTTGCATAAAATTGCAGCGCCGAAAGCGGGGAAAGAGGCAGCTCGTTGGGATGAGTCACGTTGGCAGCTCTCGAAGCGTCTCTGGTAATGCAAACCCGGCGCCTTGCGGTTGACGACCCGCGGCTCGTGACCCGCGGCTCGGTGGGCGGCGGGTCCGGATTCGGCCTGATTCTTCCTACGCCGCCGGCGCGACGATCTCGAGCAACACGGTCTTGTCGAAGTGCCAGGGAATAGGCGGCGCCTCGACCGACGCGCGAACATGCGCGATGAACGCCTTGCGCGCTATCTCGCGACCGCCCAGCGACGCCAGATGCGACGTGTTCTGCTGGCAGTCTATCATTTCTATTTCGTGACGGCGCAAGTGTCCGACAAGCGCGGCCAGCGCCATTTTGGACGCGTCCGTGACCTCCGCGAACATGGATTCGCCGAAGAACATCTTGCCGAACGACACGCCATACAGACCGCCCACGCGCCTGCCTTCGAACCAGGTTTCGATGCTATGCGCGTCGCCCACACGATGCAGCGACGAGTACGCCTCGACCACGTCCGCGGTGATCCATGTGCCACGCTGTCCGCGTCGCGGCGCCTGCGCGCAGGCACGCATCACCGCGGCGAAATCATGGTCGACGCGGATTTCCCACGCGTCGTCGCGCAGCACGCGCCGGAGCGTTTTGCGCAGCGACGGCGACACTTTGAATTCGGCGGGGCGCAGGATCATGCGCGGGTCGGGACTCCACCACAACACGGGCTGGCCGTCCGAATACCACGGGAAGATGCCGCGCCGATAGGCGTCGATCAGGCGCGACGGCAGCAGATCGCCGCTGGCGGCGAGCAGGCCCGGCGCGCCACTGTTCGCGCCGAGCGCGCGCTCGACGGGAGGAAACGGATCGTCGGGTCCGAGCCAGGGAACCATGCGCGCCGCTCAACCTTCGCGCAGCGAGCGGAAGATGTCGCCCGTGTGCAGGCCGAAGCTGCCGGCGGCGCGGTCGGCGAAAAAGAAACGCAGGGTCTGGCCGACCGTGGGGAAGGCGATTTCGTCCCAAGGGACTTCATGTTCTTCGAAGAGTTTCACTTCGAGACTTTCTTCGCCGGCGGCAATGTCGAGATCGAGCAGGCGCGCCATATAGAACAGATGCACCTGATGCACGTGCGGCACGTTCAACAGCGAGAAGAGATTTTGCACTTCGACGCGCGCGCCGGCTTCTTCCAGCGTTTCGCGCGACGCCGCCTCGGCGGTTGTCTCACCCATTTCCATGAAGCCCGCCGGCAGCGTCCAGTAGCCGTAACGCGGTTCGATCGCGCGACGGCACAGCAGCACCTTGTCGTCCCACACCGGAACGGTGCCGACCACGTTGCGTGGATTCTGATAATGCACCGTGCCGCAACTGGCGCATACGAAGCGCTCGCGGTTGTCGCCCGGCGGAATGCTCAGGCTGACGCCGTGGCCGCAGACAGAACAGAATTTCATAGGAAAGGGGCAGGAAAGGGTGATAGGAGTTTATCACTGGGGCGCGGTTTTACTCAGGTGGGAAAGGTGGCGTGCGGGAGCTGGGGGTGGGTGGGTTCCTTCAGGGGCGTGCGGAAGACTGCCGGGAGAGGGGCGCTTCGTGGAGCTCGATCTGGACCCCGCGCACTTCGGGGGTGCTTGCGACCACATCCGCGATGCGTGTCGCGAAGGTGCGCTATTCGCGAGTTGGAGCGAGGCGTGGGGAACGGGCTCGCCGGACACTCGAAAAATAAAAAGCTGCCGACGAGCGCAATGCTCTCGCCATAGCTCATGTACGGTCATCTATCGCGGCCGCATTGCTCGGAGAAGCGCGTTACTGCGCCCTTGTCCATTGACTACGCCTGCGTCTTCGTAGGCAACCGAACTTCGCTATGCCGCATCTCCATTGCATCGCCCGATATTTCAATCTTTCCATCAAACGCCAGCATCTCGACTCTTTGCGCATAGAAGAGATCGGGAACTCCTTTAACGTGATCTCTGTTTTGAATCATCGACCTCCATCTGACCGATACGCGCTGATTTGCGCTGGATTTCCGGCTGCATTTGCCAACCCGAGTTGTCTTTGCCAATTATGAAACCAACTTACACCAATACCCGCGTCGGTCCTGATGAACGGTGATGACCGATATGAGCGGGTGAACTTTAAAGGCGTATCGTCGCCGCTCGCAAAATCAGCTTCCGTTATCGTGGTGACCCCGTTTGCCGGAAGGATTGGATCGGCAGCCGCGCAGTTCTTGTCTGGATCGGTCGGGGACGGTGTTCCACACCAACTCTCGATGAGTGGTCGATTGTTTGGGCAGTTGTAGCTGCCCATACCAACAGGGGTATTCGACATAACGGTTAAAACGCACGCAGGCGTCCCCGGCGAAGCGCCGGATTTGCCGTACAGGCCGAGGCAAAGCGAGTCGCCGCCATCTGCACTCACATGAGCAGCCATGAACAGGAAGGCGAGTGTGGCGACAACGCGAGCCAGAATTCTCGCTCCGTTAAAACGTGTTTGGTAATTCATCCGCTTTCCCTAATCCGATGCCTGGAGCGACGGTTATTGCCTTGGGGCGGCCCGGCCGGTAGTTACGTGCACGCGATGCTCGCCGATGGTTGGAAGTCGAAATGCCCTTTCTTGCGTTGCCGATTTGACATCTCCAAGACTTGATCAAGTAGACGAAAACGACGGACCAGCGGCACGCCCGACCGTGGGGCGAATAGACGGGTGCCTTAACTTGTCATCGTCAAGGGGATAAGAAAACGCAGCTATCAGACGGATCCGAAAAATAAGGGCGCATGTCGTGCGTGAGGGGATCGAACGACGTTGGCACGTCCAGGCTAAGCGTGATATGGAACCCGACCGCGGCCGACCGAAGCTGCGGACGGAGGATTGCAGGTGGTCCGTCATGCAAATGAACGAGATCAAGGGGCGCGGGAGGGCGCGTTCGGCAGGCACGACGAAAAGCTTGCCGGCCTCAGGAGAGAACTCATCCGTAGTACGCTGAACTGCCGATAGAGCTGAAAGCGGCGATCTTGAGCGTTTTTTGGATGACGTGGTTCCGCAGGCCGTGACGACGAAGCCAGGCCCAAGGCGTTATGTGGATGTGTCGGATCGACTGCGAGCGGGCATTCGCGCCGCACCGGGTTGCACTCATTGTTGCCCAACGCAGTGAATTGCCCACACCTGATAACGCTGCGCATGGATTTATCGCGGCGCAAGGATTAGCGACCTTCCCACCCAACGAGCGCGAGGTACATTTGCGTTCACCCTTTTTCGACACAGCCCAGTGAGTTAGCGACCGGTGCGACGCGAGCATCTATCGGTATGACCGGATCGCTGATGGTCCGGAAATGCGAGTGGCGGACTTTGCCGGAAGTGTGGGAGTGAACGAAGAGAGTTCCGCCTTCGCCAGCTTGCTGATTAACCGCAGCGAGTCATTCGCAAAGCGAGCGGACAACAAAAAACCCGCTCGTGGCGGGTTTCAGTTCGGGACAGATTAGCAAAAAGCATTGCAATTGCCCTGCCGACGGAGTCTTGATGCACTTGGTTGCGGGGGTAGGATTTGAACCTACGACCTTCGGGTTATGAGCCCGACGAGCTGCCAGACTGCTCCACCCCGCGTCCGTCGAAGAAAAGATTATAGAAGAAAGTGCATGACTATGCAACAGCTAATTAAGAACCGGCTTCAATCCACCTATCTCGCGGCCGGCGCCGCGATCTCCTCAAAGTCGCCGCACGCATTGCCCGCGTCGCATGCCGGAAGGCACACGTAAGACGCTGCGCTAGAATTCAGGTTCTCTTCGCGGCGCCGCCGTGTCTGCACGGCGGCGTACGCTTCACCTCCTATGTTGCCCCGAACCCTCATGGATATCGCTCACGATCTGCAGGTGATTGCCGCTCAGGAACATGCCCTGGTGTTTCCCCATTTCGATCCCGACCGCGCGTGGCAGGTCGGTGCCTATCTGCATGAGGTCGCCAAGGCGCGTGGCATCCCCGCTGCGATCGACGTGCGCACTTTCGGCCAGCCGCTGTTCTTCAGTCTGCTCGACGGCGCCACGCCGGACAACGTCGATTGGGCGCGCCGCAAAGGCAATACGGTCGCGCATTTTCGCCGCAGTTCGTACGCGATCGGTCTGAAGATGCAGCAGGCCGGCAGCACGCTCGCCGACAAGCACGGCTTGCCCAATACGGAATATGCGTCGCACGGCGGTGCGTTTCCGCTGACGGTGGCGGGCGTGGGCGTGATCGGTTCGATCACGGTGTCGGGTTTGCCGCAACGCGCCGATCACGAACTGGTGGTGGAAGCGCTGTGCGCGCACCTCGGCCACGACTACAGCAAGCTCGCGCTTGCAAAGGCCTGAAGCGATGCGGCTGCCCGCTTATGCATTGCTAGGCATCGCCATTGTGGCCGAAGTGATTGCAACCTCCGCAATGCGCGCGTCGGACGGTTTCTCGCGGTTGCTGCCTTCAGCGGTGGTGGTGCTCGGCTATGGCGTGGCGTTCTATTGCCTGTCGCTGACGCTCAGGAGTATTCCGGTCGGCATCGTCTATGCGGTATGGTCCGGTGCCGGCATCGTGCTGATCACGCTGGTCGCGGTGGTGTTGTACCGGCAGGTGCCCGACGTGCCGGCCATTATCGGCCTCGGGCTGATCATTGCCGGCGTCGCCGTGCTGAACATGTTCTCGAAGATGCAGGCGCACTGAGCACTCGCGCCGACCCACGAGCTTCGGGTTCGCTTCTTCTTATTTGCAGCGCACGATCATCGAACGGTTCTTCACGTTGGCGGAGACGACGTTCGTGACGCTGCCGCCCGCCGTGCCGCCTTCGTCATTGTCTTTCGACACGATGTCATAGCCCGTCGCGCCGCATGCCTTGCCGGCCTGCACGTAGCACGAGGCCCAGCTGGAAGCGGCGTCGGCGCCGCTGCAATTCACGGCGAAACCGGTCTGCCCGTTCGGCAGGTTGATCAGCGACGTGGTGTTCGACGATGCGCAGCCGGCGAGGCCCACGCCCAACAGCACGGCGGCGGGAAGGGCGGCCGCGAGCGACGTCCGGCGAACCAGCGCAAGCGCTGCACGGGTTCGGGGGCGGTCGAGGCGGCCGGCGCGGCGCAGTTGCGTCATGAAATGCATCGTGATGTTTCCTTTCAGATTGAGACGTTCGGGCGTGTCGCGCCAACCGGGCGCGGCTGCTGATTCACGGCGATCTCAGGGCGTTTCGATCGTAATGCCCGCCGCGCTGACCAGCCGGCGGCTTTCAGTGCCTTTCTCGGTGGCCGCGTCTTCCCAGATGCTGATGGCTTTCGGTATGTCGATGCCGTGGCTTTCCGCGTAGGCAAACCATTTGTTTGCCGCATCCGGTTCGGGCAGTTCGTGGTCTTGCAGAAAATATTTTCCCATATTGCGCTCGCTGAACTGGAAAAGGCGTCGTCGCGGCGGCACGGATCGTGCCGGTGGTCCCGTTCGACCGGCGCGAGCCGAACAAGTGCGATCGAGAAATCGCGTTGCTGGCCGCTACAGAACTAATCGGCTCGCAAGGCGCCTTACATACTGGTTGGCTGCGGCGTGCCGACTTGCGTGCAACTCGGGCGGAGCATGTGCACCGTAGGGCCAACGGAGGTCGACGCAGACAGGCGTATCGGGCGCGGATCCACGCGGCGTCCGCTCATGAACTCGAATTGCAACGAGGAGAACGAATATGGCTGAACGGGTCAGCGGCCCTTATCGCGGTTATTACATTAGCGCCGCCGCGCGCCTCGTACCGGCGGTCGACACACCGGCTACATCGGCCGGCGGCGCGAGCGGCACTTACGTCGGCTCGGTGAGTCTCGCTGAACATGGCCCGGACGATCCTCATCGGATGGAAACGCTGCTTGAACTCGGCGACGGGCAGCGCTTCGGCAGCGAAGAGGAGGCGCTCGTGTTCGTCGAGCAGGCGGCGCGCGATTACGTCGACCGCCTGCTGGGAGGCAGTTGATGGCGGCGCGTCAAGGGGAAAAGGCCGTCGCCTGGAGCATCGACAAAACCGCCGATGAAAGCGCCGCGGCAGGCTGGACCGCGGTCCGGCCGCGCGAGTACCATATCGACGTTGTCCGGGGCCGGCCGGTTCTCGCCGGCACCGGTTTCCTGTCGGATCTTTCTGATGAGGCGACCATGGAAATTCGGTTTCCTGCGGACGCGCCCGCTTACCGCGACTCCAATCTGACCGTTGTCTTTCCCGCGCTGGTGGACGGCGAGCCCGTGCCGTGCGCGATCTCGGTCGAAGCGCTCGAAGATCACTTCGGCGCCTATTCCGAAGACCTGGAAGGCTGGATGCGCGCGTTCGACGCCGGGCGTCGGCGCATCGAGGCGGTGGCGCGCGAGCACTTGCAGATCAGTAACGGCACGCCCGTGCTGCTGAAAAGCGGCCACTTTCCACCGGGCAACGTAGCCGGTTGATGACAACTGACCGTAATTGAGCGCGGCCGTTGGAACTGAGCGGACGGGGCGAGCCTGGGCGAGCTTTTATACATCGGCGCATACATCGGCGCAAAAGGCCGCTCGCTGGCCGGTAACGAGGCGCGAGCGCCGCTCCTGGCGCGTCTGTCTTCTTCGCGCGCCCGATCAAACCGCGTTCGCGGTGCTGCCGTTTGTTCCAGCCTTCGGCGCTGCCGCCTCGCGCGCGGCGTCGAAAGCATGGCGGATGCCTTCCTCGTAAGACGTCCTGGCGATCGGGCCGATCAGTTCCGTCAACGCCGAATCGTCGAGCACGACCGGTTCGGTCATCAGGTAGTTCATCTCCACCAGTTCCCGCATCAACGGATTGAACAGGCCGAGCAGGCGCAGCAGCGTCTTGCCGGCCACCATCAGCTTCGGTGCGCGGCCGGCCAGCGCGTAGGCCTGCCGCGCGACTTCGCGCTGCGTGATGGTGCCCGCGCCGGCAAGGTGCCACCAGCGCCCATACGCTGCGGGCGTGCGCGTGAGCTTTTCGACCACCGGCCCGACATCCGGCAGATAGATGAATTCATGCGGGACGTCCAGCGGGCCGATCATCTGCGCGCGCTTGCCGGTTGCGGCGCCTTCGAACACGCCGTTCAGCAGGCTGCGCTCGATGCATGGGCCGTAGAAGTCGGGCAGACGCAACACGAGGGTCGAGAGGCCGTCCCGTCCGTGCGCCGCCAATACCAGATTTTCCTGCGCGAGCCGCATCCGGCCTTTGAACGTGTGCGGCTCGCGCGGATGCTTTTCGCTGATCGGATTGCCCTGCGCGCGGCCGTACGGATACACCGTGCCGATCAGAATGAAACGCTCGACGCCCGCCGCCGTGACGCCGGCGAGGGTTCGCTCCATCAGCGGCGGGTGCGCGGCAAACTGATCGTAGGGCACGCCGACCAGATAGATCACAGTCTGCAGACCCTCTGCCGCCGCGCGGATCGAAGCGGGGTCGTCCGGATTCCACGTGACGATCTCCGCGCGCGGGTCGCGGCCGAACGCGGCCTCCAGCGGCCCGCGCGAACGGCCGACGGCCCGGTAGTCGCGGCCCGCAGCGCCGAGCGCCGCAGCAATGCTCTGACCGGCCGCGCCCGCGGCTCCGAATAAACCCACTTTGCCTGTGCCTTGCATGACGACTCCTCGAAGCGGCGCCGTATCGCGGCCGCATAAATGGACTAACGTTGTCTGACGGTTGAAAATTTAGTGAACACTGTTTAGTGAACGGTGTTCAGTTTAATTTGACTTTTCAGTTTGTCAACCCGAGAATGTTCGCCATGGGAATCGCTGAACGAAAGAACCGCCAGAAACAGGCACTGCGCGAGCGCATCCTCGATGCCGCCCGCCGCATCGTGATGCGCGAAGGCTTTGCCGCGCTCTCCATGCGCAAGATCGCCGACGCCATCGAATATTCACCGGCCACGCTCTACCTTCACTTTGCGAGTCGTGACGAGATCGCGCAGGCGTTGTGCGCGGAAGGCTATGCGCAACTGCTGGAGACATTCGTGCCGCTCGCGCGCCTTGCCGATCCGGCGGAGCGGCTCAAGGCGCTGGGGCGGGCTTACGTGGCGTTCGGCGTCGCGCATCCTGAAACGTACCGGCTGATCTTTATGGAAGATCCGAGCTATACCGGCGCGGCAATGGGCGGCGCGGCGAGAGGTGCGGGCAAGGACAAGGCGGCGCGGGACGAGGACTCCGGAATCGCGGCGGCGCAGGCGGCGAACGGTGAGGCGGCCGCGCCCGAGGACGACCCCGGCGAGGCCGCGTTGCACATCATGATCGCCGCGCTCGAAGAACTCAAAGCGGCTGGCGGGTTGCCGGCATCGACGGATCTGGCGGTGTGGGCCGAGGCATTCTGGGCGACCTTGCACGGCATCGTTGCACTGAATCTCACGTGTCCGGTATTTCCGGCTACATCGCTCGAGACTGTCGTGGCCGTCGCGCTGGATACCTGGCTGGGTGCGTCGCAGGCAACGGAAAACTCCGCGCGGTCGCGGAGCAGCGCGACTACCGGCGGCACGCGCAAGAAGAAATCTCCGCGCGCGAGCGCCGAGCCGCCGGCGAAGTCGGAACCGAAGTCGGAACCGAAGTCGGAACCGAAGCCGGAACCGCACCGCGAACCCGTCGCTCAGCCGTCGGGCAAGAAGCCGGCGCAAGCGGCAACGGCCGGTGTCGCCGCGCCCGCCGTTAGGCGCAAAGCCCCGAGTGCATGATAACGTTCAATTCCACCTCACTTTGCGCCGTTGCGCTTAGCTCCCCATGTCCATTTCCGCCTCGCCCGCCGTCAGCGACGAAGTCGCGACTTACGTAGCCAACCGCATCGGTTTCATCGAACTGGAAAGGCCGAAAGCGCTCAACGCGCTGTCCACCGGCATGATTCGCGCAATCCACGCGGCGCTCGACCAGTGGCGTGAAAATCCCGATGTGCTCGCCGTCGTGATACGCAGCCAGCACCCGCGCGCGTTTTGCGCGGGCGGCGACGTCCGCTTTCTGTACGAGACGGCGCAACGCGGCGAGCATGACGCGCGCGACACGTTTTTTATCGAGGAATACCGGCTCAATCACGCGATCTTCACTTATCCGAAGCCGTATATCGCGTTGATGAACGGCGTCGTGATGGGCGGCGGCATGGGTATTTCGCAGGGCGCGCATCGCACCGGCGGCCTGCGCGTCGTCACCGACTCGACCAGAATGGCCATGCCCGAAACCCGTATTGGACTCTTTCCCGATGTCGGCGCGAGCTGGTTTCTGGCCCGCACGCCCGGCGCGATCGGGCGCTATCTGTCCGTGACCGGCGAGACGATCGACGCGGCCGACGCGCTCTACGCGGGTCTGGCCGACACCTACATCGAGGACGCGGCATTGCCCGCGCTCGTCGATACGCTGCGCAGCGAGCTGTTCGAGCGAGGCGCGGACGTGGTGGCGTGCATCGAACGTGAGGCGCTGGCGCACCAGGTCGTGCCGCGGCCCGAGGCGTCGTTGCTGGCGAACGCGCGTGCGCTGATCGACCGCCACTTCGCGTTACCCGATGTCGCGCGGATTCTCGCCTCGCTCGAGAGCGAGCGCAACGGCGAGGCCGCCGATTGGGCCGAACAGATGATCGGGATCTTGCGCGAACGTTCGCCGTTGTCGATGGCGGTGTCGCTGGAAGTGGTGACGCGCGCCGAGGGTTCGATGGCGGACGTGCTGCGCTGCGACCTCGATCTGACGCGCTCGAGCTTTCTGCATGGCGACACGATCGAAGGGATTCGCGCGCGCATCATCGATAAGGACAACGCGCCGCGCTGGCGCTTTGCGCGCATTGAGGATGTGAATGCCGTTGAGGTCGAGAAGATGTTCGAGAGTCCGTGGCCGGCTAACGAACACCCGTTGCGGGATTTGCGCGGTTAGGCCCTAAGCCCGGAACAGCGGGAAACTATGCCGGCTTGGGAGCGGCGTAACGGCGTAGTGGTGCAGTGGCATAACGGTGCAGCGGCATAACGGCGTAATGGCGTAACGGCATGGCAGCATTGCGAACCATGTAACGGCCGGTCAGACCGGCCGCTCACCGCTCGCTCCTATTCTTCCTCTTCGCTCGCCATGAACGCGCGCATGAACACCAGCGCGCCCCAGCCCCACATGGCATTCGCCGCGAAACCCACCGCGAGGCGCGGCAGCATGTTGCCGCTCGGCCAGATGCCGCGCAACGGATCGACGACGAACACACCCGCCGCCGTCAAGGCAATACCACCGAACACGAAGGCCGGCACCCACGGCGCACGCCGATGCGGCGCGACGCGCAGGAGCCAGGCCATCAGCACGGCCCAGAACGCGCTCCAGATCGCGTTGGCGATGAACTCAGGCAGCCCGAGCGGTAAAAACGGCGCGGTCGAAAAACCGCTTGGGTCGATCATCCCGGCTGCATGCAGCAGCGCCAGCGTCGATTCGTGGAAGAACAGGGAAGCCAGAAAACCGGCGACGAACGGCAGGATGAGTTTTTGCATGCATTGCACCGCCAGGGTACAGGCGGCGTGCTGTCGCGTGGCCTGCACCGGGTTATTGGAAACGTGCGCCATTATATAGAGCGCCCCCCGAGCTGTCGCTTTACGCCAGGCTCCGGATAGGGCGCAAAACCTGGCGCGGCCGGCGTTTTCCCGCGAGGCGCACGCGCTTGCGCGCATGCATCACGCGCAAGATCCGTATGCTTTAGCGTCGGGCTAATCACGAAAGTGGAAAACCTAAGCTAAAAAAAATCGTTCAAAAGCGACAGCCCGATCCCTAGACTGTTTCTCCATACAGACGGCGTTTGCCGCCGTCGCTGTTTAATCGAGCGCATGACGCGCACGTTTGGTCGAGGGAAGCCGTCGCGATGTCCTGCCTGATGCCGATCTTCACCCGCCACATGGCGCACGCGCGCCGGCGGGTCCGCTGCCGCCGCTAGCCAGCGCCGCTACCGCGTTTCTTCCGCCTCCTTGCGATGCACCGCCCGGCTGCGTGCCGGATGGATGCGCGCGGCCGCGTGCGCGCCGGCACTCGACGCACCGTTTCCATTCAATCCAGTTTCGACCATGCAGGAGCAGCAAATGAATGTGTTCTGGTTCATTCCGACTCACGGCGACAGCCGCTATCTCGGTACGTCCCAAGGCGCACGCGCAGCCGATTACGACTACTTCCAGCAGATCGCCGTCGCCGCCGATACGCTCGGCTACGAGGGCGTGCTGCTGCCGACGGGGCGCTCATGCGAGGATGCGTGGGTGGTCGCGTCGAGCCTGATCGCCGCGACCAAACGGCTGAAATTCCTGGTGGCGATTCGCCCGGGCATCTCGTCGCCGGGTCTGGCCGCGCGCATGGCGGCGACGTTCGACCGTCTGTCGAACGGGCGTTTGCTGATCAACGTCGTGACCGGCGGCGATGCGGCGGAACTGGAAGGCGACGGCGTGTTCGTCGACCACGACACGCGCTATGAAATCACCGACGAATTCCTGCACATCTGGCGCAAGCTGCTCACCGCCGCGCATACCAACGACGCGATCGACTTCGAAGGCAAGCACCTGAGCTCGAAGGGCGGCAAGGCGTTGTATCCGCCCGTGCAGCACCCGCATCCGCCGCTGTGGTTCGGCGGTTCGTCGCCGGCCGCGCACGACATGGCGGGCGAGCATATCGACACCTATCTGACGTGGGGCGAGCCGCCGGCCGCAGTGGCGAAGAAGATCGCCGACATTCGCGCGCGCGCCGCGGCGCGTGGCCGCCAGATCAAGTTCGGGATTCGTCTGCACGTGATCGTGCGCGAGACCGAAGAAGAAGCGTGGGCCGCCGCCGACAAGCTGATCAGCAAGCTCGACGACGAAACCGTCGCGCGTGCCCAGGCCTCGTTCTCGAAGATGGACTCCGAAGGGCAACGCCGGATGGCCGCGCTGCACGGCGGCAAGCGCGGCGGCCGCGCGGAGCTCGAGGTTTATCCGCATCTGTGGGCGGGCGTGGGCCTCGTGCGCGGCGGCGCGGGCACGGCGCTGGTCGGCAACCCGGAACAGGTGGCGGCGCTCATGAAGGAATACACGGACCTCGGCATCGAGACCTTCATTCTGTCGGGTTATCCGCATCTGGAAGAGTCGTATCGCTTCGCCGAACTCGTGTTTCCGCTGCTGCCGAACCGACTGAACAAGGTTTCGAACGGGCCGCTGTCGGGTCCGTTCGGCGAGATCGTCGGCAACAACTATCTGCCGAAGGCGGCCAGTTCGAGCTGAGTGCAAGTGCTGCAAACGGCATGCACGATCATCGACAGGCAATAAGGAAGGCAAGCATGGCTCAATCCACTGTAAGTACGGATCGGGACGAAACCGTTGAGGCCGGCGCGGGTTTGAACACGTTGCGCCGGATCGGCGCGCATCTCGCGCCGTGGCTCGCGCCGCTCGCGATTCTGCTGGTGTGGGAATTCGCCGCGAGGAGCGGCGTGTTGTCCACGCGCGTGCTGCCCGAACCGCTCGCGGTCGTGAAGGCCGCGTGGTCGCTGATCCAGTCCGGTGAAATGTGGGCGGACGTGAAGGTCAGCACGTGGCGCGCGGTGTCGGGTTTTGCGATCGGCGGCGGCATCGGGCTCGTGCTCGGGCTCGCCACGGGTCTGTTCAAACCCGCCGAGATCGTGCTCGATTCGACCGTGCAGATGGTCCGCAACATCCCGGCACTCGCGATGATTCCACTCGTGATCCTGTGGTTCGGCATCGAGGAGGAAGCGAAGGTGTTTCTCGTCGCGCTGGGCGTGTTTTTCCCGATCTACGTGAACACCTTCCACGGCATCCGTTCAGTCGATGCCAATCTGATCGAAATGGCGCGCAGTTATGGCGTGAGAGGTTTCGCGTTATACCGGCATGTGATTCTGCCGGGCGCGTTGCCGTCGATTCTGGTCGGTGTGCGTTTCGCGTTCGGGCTGATGTGGGTCACGCTGATTGTCGCCGAGACCATTTCCGCGCAATCGGGCATCGGCTACATGACGATGAATGCGCGCGAGTTTCTGCAAACCGATGTGGTGGTGGTCGGCATTCTGCTCTACGCCGCGCTCGGCAAGCTCGCCGACGTGCTGGCCAAGAGCCTCGAGCGCGTCTCGCTACGTTGGCATCCGGCCTACCAACGAGGAGCGAAGCCATGAACGCAACGACATTGTCGGCGTCGTTCGGTGGGATTGCCGGCAGCGATCTCGAAGCCGAACTGGCGCAAGCACGCACCGTCGATCACGACGCGAACGAAGCCGCGGACCAGGAGCACGCCGAAGCGACGCATCATCATGCCCGCGTCGCTGCGCGGGGTGATGCGCAACTGCCGGCCGGCGCACTGGCGCGCGACGACGCCCGCCGCGCCGCGGATTATTCGGTGGAGTTGCGCGGCGTCGGCAAGCGGTACGGCGAACGCAAGGTGCTGTCCGGTTTCGATCTGTCGATCGAGCGCGGCAGCTTCGTGGCGATTGTCGGCCGCAGCGGCTGCGGGAAATCCACCTTGCTGCGGCTCGTCGCCGGTCTGGAAAAGGCTACCGCGGGCGTGCTCGAAAAGCGCAACGAAGACGGCGGCGCGCTCGACACCCGCATCATGTTCCAGGACGCGCGTCTGTTGCCCTGGAAGAGCGTGCTGCAGAACGTGATGCTGGGCCTTGGCCGCAGCGCGCGCGAGGATGCCCGCGCCGTGCTCGCCGAAGTCGGCCTGCTGGAGCGCGCCAACGACTGGCCCGCGCAGCTTTCCGGCGGTCAGCGTCAGCGCGTGGCGCTGGCGCGGGCGCTCGTGCATCGGCCGCAATTGCTGCTGCTTGATGAACCGCTCGGCGCGCTCGATGCGTTGACGCGCCTCGAAATGCACGCGTTGATCGAGCGCCTGTGGCGCGAACATCGATTCACCGCGCTGCTGGTCACGCACGACGTGCATGAAGCCGTGGCGCTCGGCGACCGGATTCTGCTGATCGAGGAAGGACGCATCGCACTCGATCAGCCGGTGCCGCTGGCGCGTCCGCGCGCGCGCGCGTCGGCCGGTTTCGCCGCGCTCGAAGAGCATGTGTTGCAGCGCGTACTGAAGACGGCGCCGAATGACGACGCGTTGTCCGATCGTGCGTACGACGCACGTGACGAAGGCCGCGCGAGGCGGCCGACAGACGTCCGCTGGGCCGTCTGACATTCCTTGACTGACTGTTCTCAATCGCTTCTCTGGAGTCACCCGATATGAGCATTTCCGCAATCAACGTACGCAATCAGTTCAAAGGCAAGGTCAAGGAAATCATCCGCGGACCTGTGGTGTCCGAAGTCGACGTGGATACGCCGTTCGGTATCGTCACCTCGGTGATCACCACGCGCTCCGTCGACGAACTCGAGCTGAAGGTCGGCTCGGAGGTGGTCGCGCTGGTGAAGTCGACGGAGGTTTCGATCGCGCGCCTGTGAGGCCCGCGCTATTTCGCGTTCGCGCCGCTCGCGGGCGGCTCGTGCATCATCCTGTCGTTGGTGGGCTTGCGCGGGCGCTTGATCGGCATGTTGTCAGGATTGCTCGATCCGCTTGAGCCCGACGCGGACTCGGGCGGTTTGACCATCGATGAATTGTCGCCCGGCGCTGTGGTTTGCGCCGTTTTTTGCGTGGGTTGTTCTGCCTGCTGCGCTTGTCCTGGTTTCGCCGTTTGCGCGAATGTCGCGGTGCCGCTCGTGCCGGCTATCGCCAGCGCGGCGCTCGCTGTCAGCACTGTCCATCTGTTGCGCTCCATTGCCGTTCTCCTTGGCGACGCCGCCTGCCGGTTTCGCCGCCGTCACGCTGATGGGATGACTCCCGCCACGCAACCCGCGTGCCTCGACGCGCCCGCACGTACATGGCCTGCATACGCCCCCGAAACTTGCTAGGATGAATTGATCATGTAGACGGAGACGGCCATGTCGAAGTCATTGAGTCCCGAAGCGGTTGAAGCCTTGCGGCGTCTGAACGATGTCGGCGTCGGACAGCCGGCGCCCGAACTGGCGCAGTCCGTTGCTGCCGAATTGCTGGCGGGCGGACTGGTTGCCGATGCGAGCGGCGGCAACGTCGAGATTACCTGCAACGGCCGGCAATACCTGTCGGGCGATTGCGATTGATCGTCGGAGCAGCGCCGCGTCGCTTCGCTTCGCGAGCCGTCGAGCACGCTCGCCGGGCGAGTCTGGCCGTCATATTCGCGGCGATATCACGGAGGCGAACATGGAGCCGAAAGGCCTCGACATGGGGGACTATCAGGAGCGCTATCAGGACTACGACATCGACGTCGCCGTCGAACAGGTGCTGACGGGCGTCAAGGCACATTTTCGGGTGTTGCGGGACGACGCGGTGGTGGTCGACTGGCGGCTCGTGCATATAGACAGCTTGTGGTCCACGGAGCATGCCGCCGCCGAAGCAGGCTTCCAGGCGGCGCGCTCAGTGATCGACGCGGGCCTTGCCGTTTAGTCGCCCGAGGAGAAATAAGCCGCCGCGGCGTCGCGAAGCGGTGACAATGAGCAGCACGCTGGCAGCAGTGGCCGGTTGTGGAGCCGCAGAGGAACGGTTGTGGAACGGGTAAACGCAACTGGGCGCCAGCATCGATACTGCATGCGCGGCGCCCAGTTTACCGGTTGCTCTCGTGAGGTAGCCGGTTCAACGGCTACTGCTTAGTGGCCGAAGAAAACCGATTGCGGGCCCGAAACCGGCTCTTTGGCACCCGATTGCGACGACACGTTCTTCACGCCGCCGTAGGCATTCGATTCAGCATTAGCGCGTTCAGCTGCGACGGTTTGTGCGTTCTGGCCTTGTTGCGAAGCCGGTGCGCCGACCGACGGACGGTAGAACGGTGCCGGGCCGTAGCCGCTAGCGAAAGCGGGAGCGGCGATCGAGGCAGAAACAGCAACCAGCAGGGCGGCGATGAGCTTGGTCTTCATGGTGTGACTCCGGGAACGTTTCGACTTCATTTCAAGGAAGGCGTCGCAGGGGCCGGTGAGGTGTGTCTGCAACGTCGATGGAAAGCAGTGTATACCCCTACTATCGAGAATTTGTGCCGATAATCTGAAATTACTGTTCTTGATTCTGAAATAATCGGCTTGACGTAGGCGGGACAAGCGTGAGCGACGGTCCGACCCCGTCTGGCACGGGTTTCACGGGATTAAAGGCCCGGATCACGGCGGGGTTAAAAGTGGCGGACGGAGCGTGATTCCAGCGAATATCGATCTGAATCCGTGGCTTGGGAGAGCACTCTGATGGACCTATGGATTCAACCGTGCGCCGCTTGCGCCGAGCTTTACGGCCAGCCGGCCAGCCGGCCAGCCGAGGCCCGCACGGCAGGCTGACGCTGAATAATCGAGGGGCGGTCAAGGATGTGCGGGTGGAGGAGCACTACACCTGCGTACGCTGCAAGGCGGTGTTCGCTCGCATTCTGGCGGGTGAGCCTCACAAGCAGATATGGATGCTGCTGAATGCGAGTCAGCACTGACCGGCGATGGGCTCATTCCGGCGAAGGTGCCGTGTCTGGCGATGGCAGGGCGCCAGGGCGATTAGCGGTATCGGGAATGACGCCACGGGGAAGGCGTGATCAGAAGCCTTGACGGCCTCGCTGTAAAGTTTTCGGTGCGGCTGCCGAAAACGGAAGCATGAAATACTTCTTCGACTACACACTCGCCGATCGATACGGCTACGGGATGGCCGTGTATATCGCCGCTGAAACTTCCGATTTGCAGCGTGCCATTGATTTGACGAACGCACGACGCCTGCGCGCCGGCCGGCGCCTGCTTGACGACGCTCGAATCGAGGATGTGCTATCGGCCCTGCGCAACACGGGACGGCTTTCGGCTGAAACGGATGAGGGCGGAGCTAACGTTTCCGGCGCGGCGCGCTGAAGCGGTTGAAAACCGTACAGCCAAGCCAAAACAAAAACGGCGCAGTGATTTCTCACAACGCCGTTCATAAAACTTTACCGCTTGAATTCTTTGGGGTGGCTGATGGGGCTCGAACCCACGACAACAGGAATCACAATCCTGTATATCCATACAGCCACAACAAGGGTTTAAGAGCGATGAATGGGAATGCAAGTCGTAAACTTGGCGCTGATTATTAAGGGTTTTTCCAACTTCGTTCCCACGTTTCACAGTGCTTTCCGCTTCACAATCCGGCTTCTGTCGTAGACGCGCGCCGTCGTCGCCGGGTTGGCGTGCAGGTCGGGAAGCGCGCCGCGTTCCGCCTTGTGTTGGGTCACGTAATAGGCCCGGAGGTCGTGAAACGTGAAACGGTGCGCAATGACTTGCTTCTGCAGCGCCTCGACCATCAATTTCTGCCACATAGCCTTGAACCCGGCTTGCGTATATGCGTTACCTGACCGGTTTGGAAATACATACAGGCAATCGTTTTTGCGAACGGCGTCGAGCCGATCGAGCAGGTGAGTGATATGCGGCGTGATCTCGATCTGCTCAATCACTTCGCCTCGTTTCTTGCCGCGCTGCTTTGCGCGCTTGATCCGAATGTGGCCGGCGGCCCGGTCGATCTGCGGCCACGCGAGATCCAGAAACTCCACCTTCCGATTCCCTGCGCCGGCGGCGTACTCAGCTGCCATGCCGATCATTGCGCGCTGGCCACCTTGGGCGGAAAGCCATTGTGCAAACGCGGCGAAATCGGCCGGCTCGGGCGCCTCGGTGCGCGGCTGCTCTTCATTGCGCTTCACCTCGCGGCAAGGGTTGTGCTTCGCCTCGCCGCGCTCTATCGCCAGGCCGATGAGGTTGGATAGCAGCGCGGCCTCTCGGTTGGCGCGGACCGGCGCGTCGGCGCGCTCCTTCCGCAGATAGCGCGCGACGTCGGTCGCATCGATGTCCGATGCCCGCACGTCGCCGAAGATCTCCAGTAGCTTGAGCGAGCACTGGGTATAGTCTGCCCGTGTGTATTGCGAATAGCGCTTCCAGCCGGGAGTCTCCTGAAACTGCTCCCACAGCCGCGCGATCGTGCCGATGTCGTCGCCGGCGCCGGTCATGTCGAGCACCTTGCGGATCGCCTCGACACGGTCGCTGCCCAGGTTGATCGGCTTGCCGCCGACCGGGTGATAGCGATAAGTGAAGCCTTTTTTGGTTTTGCGCGGCTCCATGCGTGGCAGGAGGCCGTCGCGCACAGGCTTTCTCATGCGGCGTTCTTCCACTTTGGAGCCGTGCGGCGCTGTGCGCCCGGCTCGCGGTTGACCTGCTCCCATGTGAGAAGCGGGTGACCATCGACCTTACGCGGCGCGTCGATGCCGAGCGCTCTCTTGATCCAACGAATTTGTGCGGCACCTTGCGTCAGGCCGCCAGTCAGCTCGACCAATTCTGCGTTCGAGACAATGCTCACTTGATCCCCCATTGCTTTTTCGTTGTTTCGATTACACGGTGTGCTTCGTCAGACATATTGATTTTGTTTCTTTGCTCAAATAGACTCGTTCCCGTTGCCGCTTCTCACGAGGCGGCAATGTAGGCCGTTAGCTCAGCGGATAGAGCACCTCCCTGCTAAGGAGAAGGTCGCGGGTTCGAATCCCGCACGGTAAAGCGCCTTGGAAACAGGACGCTTTACCGTTCCGCTAGGATTTCTCTAACTCCTTCAAGCACAAAAACAATTAGGAGTTCACGCATGGATCCTTCCACAGCTGCGACGCAGCAGGTGTGTGCCGCTTGGGTACAAGCGATCGGCGCGATTGCGGGCATCGCCGTCACAGTCTTTATTTTTTGGCGGCAGAGTCGAGCTATGCGCCACCAAATGAATTCCGGCCGACTGGCACTTCTCGACGGGATACTTGCGATATTTCAAGACGTCGAAATCGCGCTTCATGAGCTGATTCTTCAGTGGGACTCGGCTCAGAATCCTCAACCTAGGCATTTCGGTTCCAGCAAAGCGAGATTCTTGCAGGCACTCACAGCACTCGATCAGCTTCCTTTGCACGAGGTTCAGCCGTACGAATCGATGACGGCTTTCCTTTCCGCGAAGAGGGTTTTGCGCGACTGCGTGGGACGCCTCACTCGCCCGGTAGGTGCTATCGAGGTAAACGGGGAACGAATCAACGATTTTCGGGAGTGGGCGGCGGAATTTGCGATACACAGGGCTGTCATCTCGGACCAAGCGCGAAGGCTTCGCACGTAGGAGTTTCATTCGAATCGGCACCCCGCGATCGATGCTCGATCCAGTCGCTCGATCTCTGCGAGGATTAGTGCGCCGGCTTTGACAAGATCGCGGCGCGGAGTGGCTGGCTTCCACCAATCTTCGTGCCAAGGCCACATGTCAGGGGGCGTGCCGTCTGCATAATCGCCGTCGCCGTTAGACTGAGGGTGCAGGTTGTCAGCTGCGCACAGCGCGTAAGCAGCGGCCGCCGCCGCTATCTCGCCACCGTCGAGCTCGTCGTCGTGGTCCACTGTCCACCCTTCGACGGACACCTGACGCTGGCGCTCAGCGAGAACATCGCGCGCTGCGTCGGTAGCCGTTTGCGGAATGGATATTGGAGTTTCGTCGAGCGCTCGATTGTGCTCGATGGCCTTGTTGGGGTCGGCTGTCTGCCAGTCTGGCCACGTTCGACCTTCGTTCTTCGTTTGTTTCGCCTCGATCCCGGCCACGATCTGCGCCGGCGACGCACCACTGCGCCACGCGCCATCCAACGCGAGCAATATCACGTCGACCCACTCAGCGAGGTCGGACGGGTTTTCCTCGACCTCGTCCAGTTCCTTTCGGATATGGTCGGCCACCATCTTTGTGCGCTTGCCCGGCCCGAACGTACGTTCCGAGAACACACGCTGACGCTGAAGATGCGCGAGCATGTCGAACGCAACCGCGGTTGGTGCTGCCTTGGATGCGAGGTTCTCGGCCGCGATTTCGCTGGCGGTGCGGTAGAAATCGCTCAGCGCGGCGTGCCACTCCGGCGGAAAGGCATTAGCAGGGGGCGCCACGAGACCCGTAATTGAGCCGATCAGCTTGGCCAGTGCGGCGATCATGCCGGCATTGAGGTCCTCGGGCAATGTAGGTTCACTCATAGAAGCTCCAATTGTTCGAAAGGCATGCCGGGCCACGTCATCCAGCTTTTGCGGGCGTTCGGCAGCCAGTGAATGATCTGCAGGTTGTAGTCGACGTGAAGGCCGCAAACCAACTTGCCGGCCAGCGGCACGATGTGGTCGACGACATACTGCTCACCCGTCTCGCGTGTCAGGCGTTCGGCTTCCGCGTAGATCGCGCGGATCTTCCCCTTGTCGGCCCACGGCGGCGTGGCGCGGCGCTCGCGCGCCCGTCGACGCATGCCGTGCTGGCGGCTGGTGCGCAAGATCGGAGAGCGGCGCTTCACTGGCACAAACAGCGGGCCGGCGTGCTGGCCGCCAATGAGATCGAGCGGCATCGCTAGTTGTACTGCGTGCAGAACATCACGGGCAGATTGAAGCGGCCGCCGTCCGTCCACGCGTAGAGGTCGTACAGGTTGCCGCGCAGGGTTTCCAATGGGCGATCGTCGTCGCCGCGATTGCGCAGCGTCATGCGCGTGGCGATCGCGTCAAGTTCGCCCCATTCAATCGTCTCGCCTTCCTCGTCGAACAACAGCACGCCACGGTCGGGGTGATCTTCCCAGCGATCGATTCCATTGCCTGCGCGGCCGTTGTCGCACGCAAGCTGGCGGATGGATGCGGCAGCGAAGATTTCAGACTCTTCGCCGATCCAGAAAAAACGCAAGACGTTAGATGTGGTCATGGTGTGATCTCGCTTTATCTGTATTGCGGATAAACGGCGTTTATCCGTTTTGCGGATATTCCCGGTCAGAACGGCAAGTCGTCGTCTTCTGGCGGCGATTTGGTGCGTGGCAGATCGCGCATCTTCGGCACGGCCTTTACCCGAATGCGGATGATGTCTTTGCCCTCAAGGTCGTAGACGTCGCTCAGATCCAGAAAGGCTTTGTACCGGGCTTTGCTGCGCGTGCTGGCGGTCACGGTGAACCAGGCGTCCGATTCCCATTCATCCCGCCAGGGTGGCAGACACATCCATTCGCGTAACATCGGCGAGTCGACGATGTCGCCGTAGACCACCTTGTCGGTCGGGTGATAGCGCCGCTCTTCCTCGCTCCTGTCGCCGTCGATCACCACGCAGAGATAGTGGCCGTCGGCACCGACGATGACGCCACGCTCGCCGTAGCAGGTCACTTGGCGGCCACGCTCGGCGGGAACGTCGCAATACTTGCGGATGTAATCGAAGCTCATGACGCCACCGCCGAGTTATCCACAGGCAACGGCCGGGCGTGCCCGGTTTTGAGGTTGACGAACGCGCCGCACCAGCTGATGCGGCCGTGCCGGAAGAATTCCCACAAGATCCCGAGCGCTGGCGTCACGATCGCCTGATTGATGAACAGCTCCTGGCGCTCGAGCGCTTCGGCGAGGCCGCAGCTTGGCGTGTCGTCTTCCGGCACCGTCGTGTTGATCAGCTCCGGCAGCACGTCGTACGGCCAGCGCAGCGCCGTCCCGCAAGGTTTCTTGCCGTGCGCAAAGCTGTGCCCGAAAATCACTTGTCCGTCGCTCGCGCGGTTGCCGAGATCCATCACGTACGCAGCGGTCTTCGCGAGGATCGGCGCGAGCTTTGCTCGAGCAGCTGCGCTATCGACGCACACGACGGCAATTCCCGCCCCCACATTCACTAGCTCGCTCGGGCCCGCGTGAATCGGTCGGGCGTGCCAGTCCAGACCGAAGAACGCGTTGAGCCGGTGAACCAGCACGACGCTTTTGTGCATGCCGACGTCGGCCGGGCTGAACATCTGGCGGCCGATGTTCGCCTCGCTGACGGTATCGCCGTCGAATGCGGTGACGTGCAAGCCCGGATGGCCGAGCGCGGTCAGCGCGTGGTTGAGTCGCGCGAGGCCTGTCAGCATCTGCGAGCCGTTGCCGCCGCAGCCGATCAGCGCGATATTCACGCGCCGATCGAGAAAATGTGCGGGCGTGATGTGGGTCATGCCGGCTCCGGAACCTTGAACACGGCCGACGCCGGCACCTTCAGCGGAATAATCATCCCGAGCACGCAGAGACGGAACGCTACGCTCGGCGTTCCACCATCACCGAGGCCGCCGAGCACCGCGGAGATCTTCACTTCGCCGGCGTCGTCGGCGTCGTCTTGCGCACTGAAGAACGCCGGCGTTGCGCCGTGACTGTGCAGGTCGATCGCGAGCGATTCGTGCGGCTGCAGTTCCGGCCGTTCGAACGTGATCGCGCCGGGCGTGGCGGACGACAGGTGCAGTGCTTTGTAGGCCAGTTCCTTTTTGTCTTGGTCCCACACGATCCAAGCGGCGTGCTCGTTCGGCAGGGCGCTTTGCGCTTCTTCCGCGAACGCCTGCACGAACGGCAGCGCGACGCCGAGGCGGCCGAACGCGAGCTCGATCTTCGGCATGACCAGGCCGTACGGAGGCTTCGGGCCCACGTCGTTGTGCTTGGCCAGCTGCTGGATCACATGGAGCCACGGGCGTCGCACCTCGACGAATACGCCCTCGGCGGTCATCAGGAAACGATGGCCGACTTCGAGCAGCGGGGCGAACTGTGCATGCTTCGGTACCGCAACCGTCGGCGCGCTATCGAACAGCGCTACGTCGAGCGGGAGCGCTTCATCATCTTCGGCCGCCGCGATCGCACGCGGCTTTGCGCGGGCAATCTCGTCGGCGACGCCTTTCGAAAACTGGTCAAGTGCGGTTGCGATGTCGCGCAGGCCCGCCTGCGTAGCGTCTTGAAAAAGGGCGAGTAGTTTTTCCATGTCGTCAGTCCAGAGTGGTGATGTTGCCGATCACGTCCGCGAGCGTTCGCTTCGTGTCGATCAGGCGGTCCAAGGGGAATTCGGCGCCGTCGAGCAGGTCGAGCCACAGACGTTCAGCGCCGCCGCGCCTGTGGATAAGTCGTTCGTTATTTGGGTGGGTGAATCGACTGCGAAAAAATGCATCCTCGAAAGGCTTGATGCTGGCCGTATTGACGGCGTCGGGAGTCGTGACGTTGCCGACGCAGATCTCGCCGTTTTCCCAGACGTTGTAATAAGGCGCGGTGTACAGCTTCGTCGCCGGGCCCGGCCGCTCGTTATCGCGCAACGCGAAAATCGACCAGCTGTCGCGGTTGACAATGAACACCAGCGGCGGATGTTTAGCGTCGCCGGCGCGCTCACCGATCTTGTCGGCCGACTTGAACCACACCCGGCGGGTGCAGGCTGGAATCCACCATGCGAGCATGTTCGGAGCGAAATAGACGACGCGCTCATGCACGAAACCGCGATAGCTGGTTTTGCGCGCGCCGATCTCGGCGATCTCAGCCAACTGGTCGAGCGTGATCGGCACGCCGGGTAGCAGCGTCGGACGGCCGTCGACGACGCGTGCCGCGTGCTGCGTCGCGTAGACGTGTTGCCTGCCTTCCGAGCGATAGAACAGCAGGGCGCTGTCGAGCTGCAGTTCCACGTCGTTGTCCTGGGCGATCGTGACGGATTTCATGCGAACACCCGCACGAGTGTTTTTGCCTGGTATTCCTCGCGGCCGAGCATTGTGAGAAGGCGCTCGACAGCTTTTGCCAGCAGCGCGGTCGACTCCATCTGCCTGAGCCACGTCGCAATATCGCCGCCGACGATGGCAAGCTGCGTTGCGGATGCCGCGCCGAGGAATTCTCCATCGGCTATGTATTGCAGGAAATCGTCGATCACCCGACCGACAGCATCATCTTCCGTCCACCGCACAACGAGAGCGATGTCGATGGCATCCAGCCCGGCACCGCCAGTGCCGACATCAGCGAACGGGCCGTAAAACCGCACGATGTTCCAAATGGTGTCCATTGCCGCGACCACTTCGGTGGCGAACTCATCGCGAGCAGCGGCACGCCTGACCTGAGCGCGCGACAGCACCCGTTTCGGTTCGGCGGCCCACTCCGGCATGTCGCGGAAGAATTTGTCTCGCGTGAAGAAATCGAACGTCTCAATCAGTTCCTCGCGCGACTGGCAGTCGTGCAGGCTCATCGCTTCCTCGATAGCGACAGACTCGTCCGACTCGCCGTACCAGTAGGTGTATTCGGCGAGACCGAGGGCGTAAGCGGGCGTGCAGATCGTCGGGAGCATGTTGCAGGCGTCATAGAGCGCTGCAAGTACGGTCTGGCCCAATCCCTCACGCACCTGTTCCAGCGCGGTGATCGCACCGCCGATGGAGACATGGCTGCATGAGACCGGGCCGTGCGTGGTCTGCACCATTGCCCACACCTGATCTGTCCGCTTGAGCGAGTCGTACGAATAGCCATCGAGTGACTGTTCGAGCCTCAGATTCCAGTCGAACATGCGCATGCCACTGGTAATGCGATTCCAGTGGCGGGTGAGCGCGGCCGTCGCGAGCGCGAGTTCCGAGCGCGGGCGCCGCGTGACATCTTCGGGCCCGATCACACCGGAGTCGAGTAGTGATCGCACGAGCGGGTACGTGAACGACTCGCCTGAGCTGATCGTGTACGCAGCCGGAATATCGACGAGCGCGGGCAGGGCAATCGGCGCGAAACTCATGGCAGCACCGGCATGCTGGAAACGGGCAGTTGCAGGCGCACGCCAGCGACAGGCCGCGACGCGAGGACGTACAGGCGGCGAGCGAGCTGCCCATTGGCGGCTTGCGCTTCAATCCGATGCTGTCCGGACGAAACGAGCGGCCCGCGTTCCAGCTCCGCGCGGAGATCGTCGAGCGTCACGATGTAGCCTCCAGTGCGCAGGCGGCGGTGACGTAGCGCGCGTACAGCGCATCGATGAACGCGACTTCTTCATCGAGCAGCGGGCAAACGTGCGCGCCCGCGAAGCGCTCGACCTCGACGAGATACGTGGTGATGGACGGTGGCATCCGGCGGCAGTTCTGGAGGACGCGCCCGATTTTCTTGCGAACGCTGATGAGCTCGTCTTCTGCGCCTTTGGTGCCGACGGCGCGACGGAACGTGAAAACGTTCTTGTTTCCGACGACTTCGGGCCCCTCGATCTCGGCGTTGACGATCTCCGGATAGGTATTACCGTAGAAGTCGCGGACCTGTTGAAGCGAAAACGTCGGCGACGGATCTGTGAGCTTCGCGCCGTTGTAGCGGAATTCGCGAGCGAGCGTTTCGGTTTTCATCGCGCGCCCCTTAAAGCAGGTCGACGCCGTCTTCCTCGACGGCGGGCTGTGCGTTGCTGGAATCCTGCTCAGCAGCTACAGCAGGCGTTTCGGCAGTGGCGGGTTCGGCGCCCGGATCGATGCCGGGAATCTGCGTTTGACGCGGATCCGTCGGCGGCGTGTCGCCAGCGGGGTCGGCCTCGTTATCGCTCTCGGCCGGTGCCGGCTGTTCTGCGGTGCGCTTGCGGCCGCGTGTGCCTTTCTGCGTGGGCGCAGGTAGCGCTTTGGTCCCTCCATCGACGGTGCCGTTAGCGGCGCTCGCGGCGCGCGCCTGGTCGAGTACCGACAGCGTGCTAGGCTCATAGATCGAAACCGCTTCGGCGAAATCGCGGTCGAGTTCTTCGGGCGTCGCGAGGATAGACAGCGGGTAGAGCGTTTTCTCGCCCTTCGTGTCGCCGTTCGCGCGCGGCGTCACGTTCACGCGCAGCTGGTCGCCTTCGGCGGTGATGAGCAGCGTGAGGGTGGTGCGTTGCGCGAGTGGGTGCAGCGATGCAAAGAGGGACATCTGCTTCTCCATCAATGGTGGGTTAGTGCTGCTTTGCGCGCCACTCGGCGAACGGGCGGCGCAAGAGGTTGTGAAAGCGATCGGCCGCGGCCTTGTCGGTGGCAAGTCGGCGGCGGCTGTCGATCTGGCATACGTGTCGGATAACCTCCGCGGCTTCGTCGACGGTCAGCTGCTCGACCTGCGTTGCCGACGAAAGCCACTCGCGAAACTTCGGGTCGCGGGGCAACATGCCGGCAAGTTGGGCTATGGTGGGCATCGCTGCTCGCTCAGGCCGCGAGGCCGTCGTAGTTGCGATCGGCGAAATCGGCGTCGCCGGGATAACGGCCGGTTCCGTCGGCGCGGTTCCAACAGAACAGCGAACCACGGCGGTGCGGAAACCAGTAGCCGGCACAGTCGCACCGCGTTTTTCCGGTGTCGCGCCTGTTCATCCAACGATCGACCCGATAGTTGCGCTTGCCGCACACCGTGCACGCGGGAAGGCGTGCGTAATGCCTCGGGTTACGCCTAAGGCATCGGCGTGTCGCGCAATGACGGCAACGGACATGGCAACGTGACATATCAGTCCTTGCGATTACGCAGGTGAAGCAATCCGAGCCCTGCGCCTGCGGCGGCCGCCAGAAGGATGGCGAGGATGAGCAGGGCAGCCGTGGTGATAGAGCAGACCATGTCAGGGCTCCGGTTTGCGCTGGATCAATCGCCGATGCGCGGATAGTGCGCATCGCATTCGTGTTCGAGAAACGGATCGGCGGCATCGGCGTGAGTCGCAGTCGCACAAAGACTCCCGAGAATGAAGCCCGCGAACATGCCCACGGCCATTGCCATGAAGAGGAGTACTAAAATCACGGGAAACGTGTTCATCGGTGAGCCTTTACGGGATCAGGTGCAGCGAACCACGCTGCAGCGTTCGATGCGGGCCTCGCGGGCTTCAATCGCCGTGGTGACGGCGCAGTAGACGACGAGAACGAGAAGGGCGGTTGCCCATGCTTTCGCGTACTTGATCATTTCCACAGCGCTCCGGCCGGAATCGCCACGCACAGGAACCAGCCGCAGCCGATGCCGACGAATGTCAGAACGGCGATCAGGGCGGTTCTGGCGTGAACCCGATCGCAAGCTGCGAGCAGATCGTTATCGCAAGCGGCGCGGTTCATGCTGGCACCTGATCGGCTTCGAAGCGTGCGAGGGCTGCATCGTACTCAGCGTCGCCGGGTGCATAGCGCTTGATGTTGTTTGCTTTCCAGCAAGAGATAGCGCCTTGCTTTTCGACCCATCCTTTGATCAGATCAGCAAGCTCGGACATTTCCGATTTTTCGAACGGACCGAAGGCGTCAGCCACTTCGCCGACTTCTTCGTACAGCTGCTCGCCGACGCGCTCAACTACTTCATCCGCGAGGCTTTCGTAGCTGATTTCCGGTGCGTCGCATTCGCAGATGAAAACGGCAGAGGGCATTGCCAGATCGTCTCGCGTCAGCGCGTCGTAGATCGCAGCCTCGATCGTCTCTTCGTGGCCGCTCCAGCGCTCTGCGTCTTCGGCGCGTGCGTAACCGTATTGGGTCATCACATGCCCCGCGTGAAGTAGTCCACCTCATCGCGTGTACGCGACTTGGCGGTGTGCTGCTGTTGGTTATCCATCTCAAGGTCTCCCGGTAGGTCGGTGAGTGCATGAGACGAATTAAACACTATGTTTATGTTTGGGTCAAACAAAATGTTTAGTTGTTGCGTTTGCTGCTGCTGCTGGCTTTCCCGTGGGCGCAAAAAAGCCCGCTCTTGGCGGGCTTTGACTTGCGGTGGTTGTGCGTGCTGCTCTAATTCTTCTCGTATGAGTCGATGGAAGCGATGGCAAGCTCCGGGCTTTCAAATTTGCTGGATTGCCACTTCACGCCCGATTTGTTGTATTTAAGCAAGTGGCCCTTATAAAGGAATATGCCATATCCGTTCCCCCAGTCCTCTTCGAGCTTCCATGGCAACACCGCTTTGGGCGGCGGCAGATCCGTGAACTCGTGCTGACAGAAACGGCAGACTTGCGCCGCCGCCTTAACGGTTTCTGCGCAACGTGGGCATGTTTTCACTGAGCCGGAATTCGTTGCGCCGCTGGGCGCAGCGGCGGAGTCAGGAAGCTTGGAGCTACACGCAACGACGACAGTTGCGATCAATCCGAATGGGATTGCCAAGAGCGCCCAAGCAGCAGGGCTTCGATTTTTTGAGCTAGCGACCAGCGCCGTGATGATCATGCAGACGAGCCATACCACAACAAACAACATTGCCGCCCCCGGTTTTTATTAAATCTTGAATCGCGTGAATCAGCCTGGCCGCCAAGCGGACGGCTTCGCGATCCAGCCCACGTAGTGCATCTTTTCGATATTGTCTTTGTCAATCGCAATAGGGGCGTGCGTTTCGTTCACTGAGATGAGGTGCACTCGGCCCGCGCGCTCGTACAGAAATTCCTTCACCATGACTCGACCGTCTTTCGATTTGACCAGGACTTCATCGCCAGGCTCGATCACGTGGTTCGGCTCAACCACCACGAACTCACGATCTTTGATTCGCGGCCGCATCGAGTCGCCAACGCAGCGGAGCGCGTACGCATCCTTGTCCTCGGTCGGCGATGCAACGAACCCGTCGCCGTAACCGACGGGGTATTCGATGTCGACAAAATGTCCGTTATCGCCCAATTGAGCAAACCCCACCACCGGCGCCCCGCGCCATTTAAGATCCGTGATCGGGTCGAACGCATCTGCGTACCGTACGGCCACCCCCGGATCTCCCTTACCCTTGAGCAGCCAAACCGAATTCACGCCATAGGTATTCTGTATTGCGACGGCCTGAGCCATCGAAATATCGGGGCCAATACCGCCAAGCCACAATGCGGCCGTTTCTACGCCGACGCCCGTCACGGACGCAAGCTCTGTCGGCGACACGGACTTATCGCTCAAGGCGCGGCGCAGGCGGTGCGACGTTGTTTCCCCGGCAGGCAGTGTATCCCGGTCGGATTCAGGTTGCGTTTTGATTACTGCTTTCTTTCGGTCGCTCTTCGACGAATCGGTAGCGCTGCTGGCGTGGTTGGCGGAGGTCGCACTCGATGCCGTCATAGGCAGCTCACCAGTTTCCAGCCACGTCGCACTGCACCCGATCTTCTTCTGCGCGTCCAGCATCCCGCCTTTTGAGATGCCCCGGCGCTGCCAGTTATTTACCAGTTGCTCCGAGATATTCAAAAATTTGGCGAGCTGAGCCGGCCCCTCGATTTTGTGGAGGAGGCGCGCTGCTTCGTATAACCGTTCCATTGTCGCGTGCATGCGCGCAATGGTCGCCGAAGTAAACGTTTTGTTGTTCAACGGCGCGTTTAAACCGCTTGCGGCAAAACTAAACGTGGTGTTTAATAGCGACTCATGAACACCGCCACCTTCACTGTCGATGCCGACCGCCGGCTGATTGAGAGCCTCGGCGGTCCCGCCAAACTCGCCAAGCTGCTCGGATTCGATCCGGACGGCGGAACTCAGCGCGTCCAAAACTGGAAGGTGCGGGGCATTCCCGCCGGCGTTCGACTCGCTCGGCCCGACATCTTCCTGACTAACGCCGTGATCGACAAGGCGGCCTAGCATGGCGCTAACGGCAACCGAACAGAAGCAGATCCGCGAGGCGCTGTGCGCAATCGCCGTGCGCGGCGCGCGCCATCCAGGCGAATACGACGCGGCGCGTACTGAACTGGTGAAGCAGTTCGAGGCGTTGAAAGTGGCTGCAGCGCAATCAGCAGAAGCAAAGAAGTAACTGCCGCCGTCCCATCGGGCGCGGCAGCAGCAAAGTTTCCCCATAGCGATTTCATTTTTATCCTTCCCCGTTTTCTTGTTGTTGATCTGCACTTTAGTAGTCCTCACCGCAGTGCACAACGTTCAAGTGGAGTCGATGTGAACATCACCGACGCAGCATATGCAGTAGCACACGACTATCCGGGCGGCACTGAGTCGCTCGCGCCTCGCCTGGGAATGTCCGGCGCCGTGCTGCGCAACAAGGTCAACCCGAACAACACAACCCATCACCTGACGCTCGCCGAGGCGGTGCGGATGTCGCAGATCACCGGCGACATCCGTATCGCCGAGGCGATTGCGAACGAACTCGGTTACGCGCTGATCCAGACGCCACGCATGGAGGACTGCAACGACGCGGCGATCGTCGAGTTGATGGGCGCCGCTTGGGCCACGCACGGCGACGTCGGCAAGGAAATCTGCAAGACGCTTGAGGATGGCCGCGTTGAGACGAAAGAGGTCGAGCGCGTCGAGTCGCGTATTTACGCCCACGCACAGGTGCTGTTCAACATTTCCGCGCGCCTGCGCGGCATGGCGGAGTGACCATGCGGACCACACACACGCAACTGGCCGGCTATGACTCGGTCACCGGCACGAAGCGCTGCACGCAGAAGCAGATGATCGCCGACCTGTTCTACAGCAAACACCTGACGCTCACGCGCCAGGAGATCGCCGATCGCACGAATCTTCGCCTGTCGAGTGTCTGCGGCCGCGTGCGCGAGCTGCTCGACGACGAGACGCTGCAGGTGCGTGGCGAGCAGAAGTGCGCGGCGACCGGCGTGATGAACGAGATCCTCGGATTGCCAATCGAGGTGGCCGCTTGAGCGTCAAGCTGATGACCGCAGTATTTGATCGGTACCCGGAGGGTGGCGGCGAGATGCTCGTCGCGCTCAAGCTGGCCGATCATGCCGACGACGACGGCACGCATATCTATCCGTCGATCAACTACATCGCTGAGAAGACGCGCCAATCGCCCCGCGCAGTGCAATACCAAATCCGCCGTATGCAGCAGACCGGCTTCCTCCTGCTGGTGGCAAACGCCGGCGGTGGACGAGGCCGCGCGCGCGAGTACCGCATCAATCCTGACTGGATAAACGGTGCAGAACTTGCACCCATTCCGTCTGGCTCAAAGGGTGCAGAAAATGCACCCAATGGAAAGGGTGCAAACGGCGACACAAAGGGTGCAACTGACGACAGAAAGGGTGCAAACGAGAGCACTAAAGGGTGCAAAGCTTTTGCACCCGAATCATCAGGAACCACCATAGAACCGTCAAAGAACCATCAACCCGCGCGGCGTGCGCCGCGAATTGCGTTGCATGCCGAACTTCTGAACGTCGATTTGCCGGACTGGTTGCCGTTCGAGTCGTGGGACATGTGGTGCGACCACCGCGAGGCGAAAGAGAAGAAGGCGGACGTGCCCTGGACGCGGCCCGCCTGCAAGGTCTCGCTGAAGAAGCTGGCGAAGCTGCACGAGCGCGGCGCCGATGTCGTTGCAGCGATTGAGGAATCGGTTCTGCGCGGATGGACCGGAATCTGGGAGTCGAAGGACGACGCTGCGCCGGCGAATGCGGCGTCGGTGCCTGTGGACTGGTGGAAAACCGAGAGCGGCATCGTCGCGCGAGGCGTCCAGTTCGGCTTTGTCCGGAAAGACGGCCAGTTGTTCGACCAGTTCAAGGCGAAGGTTTTCAGGGCGGCCGGCCCGGGAGAGTGGATGGAGGAAATGCTCCGGACGGTGGCGCGCGAGAGCAACGAGCGCTACGAGGCCCTGTACGCCTACTTCAACGACATTCCGCGCGAGAAGGTCGCGCAAGCGGAGGCAGCTTGAACGGTTTCGAATTTATGGTCGCCCATCCGTGGCTGACGGCGATCCTCGCGTTCGCTATCTCGGAGACGGTTATCTGTGTGACAAAGATCATCGCGATTGCGTTCATCCAGAGGCGTCGATGACGAAGCGCGCACCTTGGCCGATGGTGGTCCCGACCGGTACGACGACTGTCGGCACCGCACGCGTACGCGACGACTCGCGGCCGGCCATGACGACGGCGCAACGCCGCATCTACGAGTTGACCGGCAACCCGCCGCAGACGAGCGCGCTCGACGATGTCGAGGATCCGTTCCCGGCGCATCGCCAGCACCCGGCCACGCTCGGCGCGAAGAAGCCGGCGAAGTATCGCAACACGAAGTGCGAGCACGAGGGCATCAAGTTCGACAGCCAACGCGAGCGGTCGCATTGGTTCCATCTGATCCAGCAGCAGGCGGCCGGCGAGATCAGCGATCTGCGGTTGCAAGTCGCGTTCGTGCTGACCGAGCGCAAGCAACGCGACGACGGCACGTGGGAGCGCGCGTCGAAGTACGTCGCCGACTTCACGTACGTCCGTGACGGGAAGCTGGTGGTCGAGGACGTCAAGTCGGAGGCGACGCGGAAGAACCGCGCCTACATCCAGAAGCGCAAACAGATGCTCGACAAGCACGGCATTACGGTGAAGGAGATCTAGCACATGGTCAATCGAATCATGAGCGCACAGCGGCGCGAGGTATGCGAGTTCCTGATGATGTATCCGGGATCGACGATCGCGGACATTGTCGAGGGTACGTGCGCTCCGTACGACAGCATCAAAAAGCGGCTTCGAGCGCTCAAGGCGAGCGGTCACGTCAAAGGCAGCGAGTCGAGCTATCGATCGTCGTACCAACTAACCGGCAAGCCCTTTCCGCGAGTCGCCGATTACCAACCGAACGCCCGCTATGCGGCGAGCAAGGCTAGTCGTGAGTCGCGCGATGCGATCGTCGGCGGACTGTGCGCGGCTATGCACGCTATGGTGATGAGAGGGAGAGCGTCAGCGTGACCGATCGCGAGGAATTCGATGCTTGGTTTGACGCCAAATTCAACGCCGAGGCGGTCGCGCCATCGCTGCGCGAGCTCGCATTTCAATTCTGGCGCGAAGGTCGGCTCTCCGTGCTGGCCGCGAGCGGCGTATCTGTCGAAATGCACTGCTTGCCGGAGGCATCATGAAGCGCTCGGCACCACTGCAGCGTAAAACGCCCCTCGCGCGCGCGGGATTCAAGCGCAAAGAGCCGGGCGTATTCAAGGCGCAGCTCGACCGCAACACGAAGAAACTCACGCGCTCGACGTTCAAGCGCAAGGCTCGCAAGCCGAAGGCCGGCGACGACAAGCGCATGCGCGACGCGTGCCGCGACGAGCCGTGCTATCTGCGCATTTCTGGTGTCTGCACGAGCGACCCGACGAAAAGCGTGCCGGCACATCGCAACGAAGGGAAGGGTATGGGTCTGAAGACGCCCGACTATTTCACAGTGCCGGCGTGCCCGACGTGTCACCACGAATATGACCAGGGCAAACGCTTTCTGCGCGAGCACAAGCGGGCGCTTTGGAACATGGCGTTCGCACGTTGGGAGCCGATGCGCGCGACCAAGCTGGGATTGGAAATGCAGGAGGCAGTGTAATGCAGGTGTTTTCGCACATAGCTCTAAAGTCGGTGCGCTCGGTACGAGGCCGCCGCCAGACGAATTTTTATAGCGATTGGTTCAATGTTGTGCGCTTGTTCGGTCCGGTGCGTGAGTCTCATGAGCGCGGCACATTCGGGCGCGGCTATATCTACGCCGACATCGAGATTCCCGAGGATCTGCGCGCGCATGCGTCCGTGCTATTCAATGGGGACGGCACTGCGCGCGTGCAGGTGTGGGTGAACACACATCGAAAGACTCTGGCGCCAGTGCTGGATAGGCTCGCCGACGGTGACGCGGTGATTCACGTGAGGGACATGTTATGACGCCAGCTAAATACCAGTCGGCATTAAGCGCGCAATCGGCGATTGCGAAGAAGGTTCTCGAGATGGTGCCGATTCAGCAAGCGTGGTCTCGCAACGAAATCGCATCGCACCTCCGCCGCGTCACGAAAAGTTCGCCCGATGTTGCGGTTCTCGACGGCTGCCTTGTACGACTCAAGGACGCCGGCCTGATTCGCGAGCGTTCAGTCGGGTTGTACCAGCGAGTCGAAATCAGGGAAAGGGAGGTATTGCACGTGGCTGCAGAAATCAAGGGCGACCCTCAGAAGGCAGTCGATGAACCGGCGAAATCGCCGATCGACATTCTTTCGAGCCTGTCGGAACGCGCGCGCTCGATGGCGACAGCCATGATTGTTCTGGCATCGGACATCGAAACGGCGGCGCTCACGATCGAGCAGGGCAATGCCGAAAGCAATGCGAACCTCGACAAGCTGCGCCAGCTGCAGGCGTTACTCAAGAGTCTGTAAGGGGAGTCTTATGAGCGATCCAGTACAAAAAATGGTGAACGTGTCTACCGCCAAGAGAATGGTCGATTGGATGGTCGAGCACCACGGGCTTTCGGAAAAGTCACGAGAGACCGTCGAAATGAATCTGCGCGAGCAAATGAAGTGGCACCGGCTGCAGGGCCGCCTCGATGGCGGCGGATGGTTGAATTTCTTTGCGACGCTCATGGGCCTCAAGCAGTCGCCGTTGGCGCTGGAAAAACCCGAGACTCTTTGGGATAAGCCATGAGCGAGATCAAGATCCACACGGGCCGCACCAACACGCAGACCCATCGCGCCGTGCTTGGCGTCGACGAAATCAAGCAGATCCTTGCGCGGGAAGTCTGCGCGGCTGCCGACGTGCAGATGGACGCCGACAGCACGCGTGTGAATGTCCAACTGAGCAGCCGCATGGGCAATTACGGTTCCGAATACGAAGCGGTTGTCACCGTGACCGTCGACTACGAAAAGATGCCGACAGTGGCCGAGGATTCGAAATGAACGTGAGCGAACTGAGCGGCGCGCAGCTCGATTGCTGGGTCGCGCGCGCCGAAGGGTTTCGCGCGGAAGTGGTGAAAGCGAACGGCATGGAGTTTTGCCGTATCGACGTCGAAACAGTCGGCCACCAGTTCTACCAGCCGACGCAGAACCCGACGATCACCGCGCCGATCCAGTTCCGCCAACGCTACACCCTCTATCCGCTCGACGAGATCAGCAGCAAGGGTGCGGGCACGCGGCGCGTGTGGATTGCCGAAGCGCAGATGAATCCTGAGTTCCACGACATGTTCCGCGATGAGCAGCCGCTCGTGGCCGTGTGCCGATTGCGCGTTGCCGAAGCTGCTGCCGCGGGCTTGATCGATTTGGCACGTGCCAATTAACAGGGAGAAGCGGATTGAAAACCAACGATCCGGAAATGTCGTCGCAAGAACACCAGACGGCTGATGTCAAGGCCAACGGCTGGGTATGGTGGTGCGCGACGAGACGCCTTTTCGCGCCAACCGTCAAATCGAACATCCTGGCTCGTCTTCAGCCGCCTAGCCGTCCGTCTCGTGGCGAACCGAACGCATTCCTCGATGCCGACATGTCGTACTTCAATATGGCCATTCATGCCTTATGCGAGCAGGGAGTCCACGACGATGAGGCAGAGTGCTTTCTCGGCATCTATTGGTACAACACCCATATCAAGGCGTTGGCCGCGCAACAGCAATGCGCGCGCGGCACCATCTACAACCGGGCGCGGCGGTTCGCTCAACGCGCCGAATCGTTGAGTCGGTCCATTCGCCGTGTGCACGAATCGTTCGTGTCGGAAAAGTGTTCAAAAATAATTGAACAAAATAGTTGTGCTACCGATTGAACACTTCGGGCTAAAATCGTCTTCATTCAGATAGGCTGACTTATTGCCTCCAAGGCCCGCGAAGCGAAAGCAGCGCGGGCTTTTTCTATTTCCGCTTCCAGAAACCATGCTCAAAGCCATCATTCAGAAGATCGCCTCGTGGTTCAGGAGCGAGGCAGCAGTAGTAGAGCAAGACGCCAAGGCAGTCGAATCGACTGTCTTGGCGGATCTCTACACCATCAAGACGCAGGTCGCTGCGAACGGCCGCACGTACATTGCCGGCATCGCATCTCCCATCTCCGCCATTGAGGAAGCTATGAGCACTCCCGCAGCAGCACCGGCAGTAACCGCGCCGCAAGGCAGCAACGTCAACACCGCAGTGCAGATCGCGCTTTCGCTGAAAGCAATCGATGCATCGCTGTCGGTCGAAGCCATTCAGGCCGCAACCACCGCAGCGCTCGCCGCTGCATATCCGGTCGCTGCGTAACACGACATGCCGCGCCTGCGCACATTGGCGACTCGCTTGCAGTCGTTGCCAAGCCGAGTCGCCATTGCTGAGTCGCCGTCATGGCGAACAGGCAAGACCAGCAGCGCCGCGCGCGGCTATGGCTACGACTGGCAGAAGCTGCGCGCCAGACATCTGGCCAAGCATCCGCACTGCGTCTACTGCCTGCGCGATCTCGGCATGGTCGGCATGTCGCCGGCCGATGTCGTAATCGCATGCGCGGAGCGAGGCGTTGCCGAACCGCTTGGCACGATCGGCGATCACATCGTGGCGCACGAAGGCGACGAGCGTCGTCGGCTTGACCCGACCAACATCCAGACGCTGTGCAAGCCCCATCACGACGGCGAGAAGGCACGCAGCGAGCGTGGCCGCCGATAGCGCGCAATCGACGTCTATCGAGTGTAATTATTCGTTCAAATTATTTCCCCAGACTCCTGACGCGACTTTTTGCCTATTTTTTGAGCAGATAGCGCGACTTTTGCACCAGCATAGTGCTATGCCTAAAAAATAGGCAGGGGGTGACGAAAGTTTGAGGGTCCGACCGGCCAAGACCGACCGTTCCCGCACGCGCAGAAAATTTTCCCTTTTGGAGTTTTTGTTAATGGCTTTAACAGCGAAAAAGAGGCGTTTCGCCGACGCTGTTCTGGCCGGCAAAGCCAATAAGGACGCGGCAATCGAGGCGGGATACAGCGCTGCGACGGCGTCGGCGGCAGGGTCACGACTTGTTAAAGACAAGGACGTGGCTCTTTACCTCGCCGCGCACCGGATCCAGCAGGAATCGAAGCCCGAACCGGCTGGAAAATCGGGGAGCACGGCGCGGGCGCCGGTGGACTTCGACATCGACGCGATGACGAGCTTCACCGATCCAAAGGCGTTCCTGATTGCCGCGATGAACGACTGTCGGACGGAGCCGAAACTGCGCGTCGACGCCGCAAAAGCGCTGATGCCGTTCGTGCACGCGAAGGTCGGCGAGGCGGGGAAGAAAGACGCGAAGGCCGAAGCCGCGAAGAAGGCCGCAGGCAAGTTTGCGGCGCTCGCTGCGCCGAAGCTCGTCGTCAATAACCGGAAGTGATGCATGAAATGGTCGACGGCGTGTCCCGACTGGGCCGAGCGGCTCAAGTCGGGGCGCACGATCATTCCGCCGCCTATCTTTCCGGAGCAGGCGGAGCAGGCGCTCGCCGTATTCAAGGAACTGAAGATCGTCGACGCCCCAGGCAGTCCAACGTTCGGCGAGTCGTCCGCGCAATGGGTGTTCGATCTGGTCGCGTCGATCTTCGGCGCGTATGACGCGGACAGCGGGCGGCGGTTGATCACCGAGTGGTTTGTCTGCCTGCCGAAGAAAAATTCCAAATCGACGCTGGCCGCCGGAATCATGATGACGGCCATGATCCTGAACTGGCGCGTGTCGGCTGAGTTTGCGATTCTGGCTCCGACGATCGAGGTCGCCAACAACAGCTTCGCGCCGAGCCGGGACATGGTGAAGCACGAGGAGGAGCTCGACGATCTGTTCCAGGTGCAGACGCACATCAAGACGATCACGCATCGCACGATGGGCGCGACGTTGAAGGTGGTGGCCGCCGACTCGAACACTGTTGGCGGCAAGAAGAGCGTCGGCACCCTGGTCGATGAGGTGTGGTTGTTTGGCAAGCAGCCGAACGCAGAGAACATGCTGCGTGAAGCGATCGGCGGATTGGCCTCGCGCCCGGAAGGCTTCGTGATCTATCTCACGACGCAGTCCGACGATCCGCCGGCGGGCGTTTTCCTGCAGAAGTTGCGCTACGCGCGCGACGTGCGCGACGGGAAGATCGATGACCCGTGTTTCGTGCCGGTGATCTACGAGCACCCGCCGGAAATGGTGAAGCGCAAGGAACACCTGCTCGTCGAGAACCTGGGCATGGTCAATCCGAACCTCGGCTACTCGGTCGACCAGGCGTTTCTGGAGCGGGAATTCCGGAAAGCGAAGGAAGAGGGCGAAGCGTCGTTCCGGGGATTCCTCGCCAAGCATGCCAACGTCGAAATCGGGCTTGCGTTGCGCAGCGATCGTTGGGCGGCATCAGAGTTTTGGGAGGATGCCGCGCGAGTGCCCGGCGTGACGCTCGAAGATCTGATCGAGCGCTGCGAAGTGATCGACGTCGGCATTGACGGCGGCGGCCTGGACGATCTGCTTGGGCTCGCAGTGGTCGGCCGTGAGCGCGGCACGCGCAACTGGCTCGCGTGGACTCACGCATGGGCGCACCCGTCTGTATTCGAGCGTCGCAAGGAGATCGCCGACACGTTGCGCGACTTCGAGAAAGAGGGCGATCTGACGGTCGTCGAGCAGATCGGCGACGACGTCGAGGAAGTCGCGCAGATTGTCGCAACGATTCACCAGGCGGGACTGCTGGATAAGGTAGGCGCCGACCCGGCCGGTATTGGTGGCGTGCTCGACGCGCTCGGCGCTGCGAAGGTGCCGGAAGACAAGGTGATCGGCATTTCGCAGGGCTGGAAACTGTCCGGCGCAATCAAGACGACCGAGCGACGCATCGCCGCGGCGAGCGGCCGCGGCCTCGACGAAGGTATCGGCGACGGCGGAGTGCTGGTTCACGGCGGGCAGCGAATGATGGCGTGGTGCGTCGGCAATGCGCGCGTGGTGCCGGTCGGCAACGCCGTGAACATCACAAAACAGGCCAGCGGGACGGCGAAAATCGACCCGCTCATGGCTATTTTCGATGCGGTATCGCTTATGTCGCTCAACCCGCCGGCGCAAGGCCCGTCGGTATATGAGTCGCGCGGTATCCGGTTCCTTTGAGGTGTGAATGAGTTTGTTCGATTTCTTCCGGCGGGGTCACCAGCCGGAGGCCCAAACTCGTCCTCTGCCTGATCCGCCGCGCGCGGAGCCCTCGCTTCCGCGCGCCGAGTTGCCGACTGGAGGCGCGACATTCACGGGTTTAGACGATCCTCGTCTGCTCGAATACATCCGGCGTGGCGAATTGGACGGCCGCGACCCGCGAGCGGCGCATGCACTGCGAAATATGGCTGTCCTGCGCTGCGTGACGCTGATTTCCGAGTCGATCGGCATGTTGCCGTTGAACCTGCAGAGCAGCGACGACAAAAAGCAGGTGCAGACCGACAACCCGGCGCACCGGCTGTTCAAGTACAAACCGAACGACTGGCAAACGCCGATTGAATTCAAGAGTCTCCTGCAATTGCGAGCGCTGCTTGACGGCCAGTCGTTCGCTCGAGTTATCTGGTCAGGAAATCGGCCAATCCGCCTGATTCCTATGGATCGCGGCTCGACGAAGCCGCGCCTCACGGCCGCGTGGCAAATAGTCTACGACTACACGACGCCGGCCGGCGACAGGATCGAGCTGCAGGCGCGAGACGTTTTCCATCTGCGCGACCTGTCGCTCGACGGCATCAATGGAATTTCTCGGGTGAAGCTCTCGCGCGAAGCGCTTGAGCTTGCTGAGCAGGCAGAGCGCGCGGCGTCGCGCACGTTCCGCACAGGTGTGATGGCGGGTGGTGCGATCGAGATCCCGAAAGAGCTTTCCGACAACGCGTACAAGCGCATGAAGGAATCGCTCGCTGACAACTACTCGGGCGCAGAAAACGCCGGTAGCTGGATGCTGATCGAGGAGGGCGGCACAGCCAGGCAGTTTTCGATCACAGCGGTATCGGCGCAACAGATCGAGACGCGGAATCACCAGATCGAAGAGGTTGCGCGCATGTATGGCGTGCCGCGTCCGCTGCTGATGATGGACGACACGAGTTGGGGCAGCGGTATCGAGCAGCTGGCCATCTTCTTTATCCAGTACGGCCTCGCACATTGGTTCATCTCGTGGGAGCAGGCCGCGGCGCGCAGCTTCATTCCCGAAAACCAGCTCGGCATGCAGCAGTTCAAGTTCAACGAAGGCGCATTACTGCGCGGCACGCTCAACGATCAGGCGTCTTTCTTCTCGAAGGCGCTGGGCGCCGGCGGTCAGGCGCCGTGGATGTCGCAGAACGAAGTGCGTGAATTGTCCGACCTGCCGAAATCCGACGATCCGCAGACCGATGCGCTACGCAATCCAATGACACAGAAACCCAAGGGGACCGGCGATGAGCCTGCTCAGCCTGCCTGAAATCCGGGCCGACCATCGGCTCAACACCGCGCAATACGACGTGCGCCCCGACGCGCTGGAGAAGTGGGAACCGGGCGTGCGCGCTGCGGCCGGTGACGACTCGGCGTCGATCTCGATTTACGACCAGATCGGTGACAACTGGGAAGGCACCGGCATCACGGCGAAGCGGATCAGCGCCGCGCTGCGCAACATCGGCGCGCGCAACCTAACGGTCAACGTGAACTCGCCGGGCGGCGATTTCTTCGAGGGCGTCGCGATCTACAACCTGCTGCGCGAGCACAAGGCGAAGGTCACGGTCAACGTGATGGGTATCGCCGCGTCGGCCGCGTCGGTAATCGCGATGGCTGGCGATGAAATCCTGATGGGTGACGGTGCGTTCCTGATGATCCACAACGCCTGGACGGTAGCGATCGGCAATCGGCACGACATCGCGCAGGCGGCCGAGGTTCTTGCGCCGTTCGACGCGGCAATGGCGAAGGTCTATTCGCAACGCGCGGGTATCAGCGAGGCGGAGGCAGCCGCACTGATGGATAAGGAAACATGGATCGGCGCCGATCAGGCAGTCGCGGACGGATTCGCGACCGGGCTGCTCGATAGCGCGCAGGTCGCAAAAGACACGAACGCGAGTGGCAGTCGCAAGGCACTCGCGCTCATCGAAGCGTCGATGGCGCGCGCGGGTTACTCGCGCGGCGCGCGTCGCGATGCTCTCAAAGCCCTATTCGACGGCACGCCGGGCGCTGCCGCTGAAAACGCCATGCCGGGCGCTGGCGACGACGTTGCGGCGACGCTGCAGAACCTCATCAACGCTCTTCAAGGATAAGTCCATGAGCAAGAAACTCCTGATCGCCGCGCTTGCGGCAACCCTGGCTGGTACGGCCGGCGCAGTCCCGCGTGGCATTGTCGCAGTGCGGGCCGATAGCGGCCCCGGCGACGTCAAGGCTCTCGTCGAAAGCGTCAATCGCGCGTTCGAGCAGTTCAAGGCTGAGCACACGAAGCAGCTCGACGCCGTGAAAGCCGGCCTGCCTGCGGCTGACATTACCGCGAAGGTCGAAAAGATCGGTGCCGATCTGGATGCGTTCCAGAAGGCGCTCGACGAGCACAGCATCAAGATGGCCGCGCTCGAAATGGGCGGCGCTGGCGGCACGAAGCTGCGCGACGCGGAGTATACGGACGCCTTCAAGGCGCACGTGAAGAAGGGCGAAATCAACGCCGCGCTGAACAAGGGCGCCGACGAGCAGGGCGGCTACCTGACGCCGGTCGAATGGGATCGTTCGATTACCAACAAGCTCGTGCTGATCTCGCCGATGCGCCAGATCTGCCAGGTGCAATCTGTTTCGAAGAATGGCTTCTCGAAGCTGTTCAATATGGGCGGCACCGCAAGCGGCTGGGTGGGCGAAACGGATGAGCGTCCGCAGACGGGCACTGGCACGCTCAAGTCGCTCGCATTCGCTTCGGGCGAGATCTACGCGAACCCGGCCGCGACGCAACAGATCCTAGACGACGCCGAGATCGATCTCGAAGCGTGGCTCGCCAACGAAGTGCAAACGGAGTTCGCGAAGCAGGAAGGCACCGCGTTCCTCGCAGGCGACGGTGCGAACAAGCCGAACGGCCTGCTGACCTACGTGACCGGTGGCGCAAACGCGGCCGCTCATCCGTTCGGCGCGATCAACGCCGTCAACAGCGGTGCGGCGGCGGCGATCACGTCGGACGGTGTCATCGATGTCGTGTACGACCTGCCGAGCGCCTTCACCGGCAACGCACGCTGGGCGATGAACCGTAACACGCAACGCCTCGTGCGCAAGCTGAAGGACGGCCAGGGCAATTACCTGTGGCAACCGTCGTATGTGGCTGGTCAGCCGGCGACGCTCGCTGGCTACCCGATCACGGAGATGCCGGATATGCCGGATGCCGCAGCCAATGCCATCGCGGCGCTCTTCGGCGACTTCCAGCAGGCCTACCTGATTGTCGATCGCATCGGCGTTCGTGTGCTTCGCGATCCGTACACGGCGAAGCCTTACGTGCTGTTCTACACGACGAAGCGTGTCGGCGGCGGTCTGCTGAATCCGCAGCCGATGCGCGCGATGAAGATCGCCGTAGCAGCGTAATCGAATCTCCGTAGAGTGGTGTGGCTTAAGGGGCGTCTTCGGACGCCCCTTCTTTCTTGGAGGCAGATATGCCGAAGTTCATCAAGCCGTTCCGCGGCGTGCCGGATGGCGAGATCTATCCGAAGCAATTCGAAGCGGGCGACGAATGCCCGTCCGAGCTCGAGGCTGGCGCGAAAGAAGTCGGCGCGCTCGAAGGCTCGGAAAAGCCGGCGAAGGTCGCCAAGTAAACGATGGCGCTCGTCGATCTCAGTCTGGCGCTCGGTTTCCTGCGGCAAGACGCCGGCGTCGAGGATGACGTCGTGCAGGCACTGCTCGATGGCGCGACGCAGTCCGCGCTCGACTATCTGAACCGTCAGGTATTCGAGGACGACGAGACGCTGGCCACCGCGGTCGCTGCCGGCACCGCCGGCGACAACCCGATGGTCGTCAACGGCGCAATCAAGGCGGCGATCCTGAAAACTGCCGGCGAGCTCTATGCAAACCGCGAGGATTCGTCCATTGGCACGCTGGTGGAGTTGCCGTTCAACGCGCGGACGCTGCTGCGGCCGCACCGAATCGTGCCGGGGATCTGATGCGCGCGGGCGATCTCAACCGGCGCGTGCGCATCGAGCAGCGCGGCCAGGGTCAAGATGATCTCGGGCAGCCGATCGACACGTGGACCGAGGTCGCGACCGTGTGGTGCAACGTGCGCATGCTCACCGGCAAGGAAACGCTGACGTCTGATTCTGAAGTCGCCAGCGCCACCGCAAGCATCCGGATTCGCTATCGGACGAACATCGACAACGGCATGCGTGCCGTGCTGCTCAAGTTCGTCGGCGGCCAGCCGGTCGACGACCTCATTTTCAACATCCTCGCGCCGCTACCCAATGTTGCGAGCCGGGAATACACGGATCTGGCCTGCTCGGCCTTTGCCAACAATGGCTAGTGCGGAGTCCGTTACCTTCGCCGCGATCAAGACGCTGGCCGGCGGCCACGTCTATCCGGACGTTGCGCCGGCAGGCGCGTCCACGCCGTACATCGTCTATCAGAGCGTTGGCGGCGTCGACGAAACGACGTTCGACGGCACCGATACGCTGCAGAACAGCCGGATGCAGGTAGCGGTGTGGTCCGCGACCCGCGCCGAGGCGGCATCAATCATCAAACAGGTTCGTGCCGCGCTGACTGCCGAGCCTGTTGCAGGCGTGCCGATTGGCGCGCCGGTGAGCGTCTACGAAGACGCCACCAAGCTTTACGGCAGTCGGCAGGACTTCTCAATCTGGTATCAGGAGTAAAACCATGACCAGCACAGCAATCAGTGCGCAAGGAAGCAAATTTTCCATCGACACGGCGGCCGATGGCGCCACCGATCCGACGTGGACAGCAGTAAAAAACGTCAAGTCCTATAGCGGCTTCGACGGCAGCGCAACCGAAATCGACGTCACGGACCTCGATTCGGAAGCGAAGGAAAAAATGCTCGGCCTCATCGACAACGGTTCGTTTTCGATCGACGTCAACGTCAATATGGCCGATCCGGGTCAGGCCGCGCTGAAGGCGGCACAGAAGGCGTCGACGCTCGAGAAGTTCAAGCTCACGTACCCCGACGGTTCGAGCGATACCTTCTCGGCCTATGTGAAGAGTTTTCCCGTGTCGGGATCGACGGACGCTGTCATCACCTCGACGGTCGCTCTTACCATCTCGGGCGCTGTGACGACGACCGCGGCGGGGGCTTAACACATGCTGACCAGAGAGCAGATTTTCGCTGCACGTGACCTCGCGACGGAAGACGTCGAGGTGCCGGAGTGGGGCGGCACGGTTCGTATCACGGTTATGAGCGGGCGAGCGCGCGAGGCTTTGATGGATGCTCTCGCGGAGCCGCAAAAGACCTCGCGATTCCAGGCTCTGATGTTGTCGAGCACGATAGTCGACGATGCTGGCTCATCGATCTTCACCGCCGATGACGTCGAGCAGCTTCGCGAGAAGAATACCGACGTGCTGACGCGGCTCGTCGAGGTCGCAATGCGTCTGAACAAGATCGGTGCGAAATCGACGGAGGATGCGGAAAAAAACTCCGAAGCCGCCCCGAGCGGCTCTTCTGGTTCCGACTCGCCCGCGAGTTGAAGATGTCAGTTGCGCGCTGCCAGGCAGAAATTAGCAGCGCCGAATTCACTGACTGGTTGGCGTATCACCAGATCGAGCCATTTGGCGAACAGATGGCCGATCTCCGCGCCGGCGCGATAGTCGCCGCAATCTACAACGTCAACCGCGATACGAAGAAGCGGCCCGACCCCTTCGGACCATCTGATGTCATACCGTGGTTAGGAGGCTTGACCGCCAGGCCCGAACCGGAGCCGGTGCTGTTCGATGATCCGGTGGCGCAGACGAATATGCTCCGCGCGGAGTTATTTGGAGGTCGGAATGGCAAGGCTGGTTGAAACCAGCAATCCGGACGGTTTCCCGGACCTTCTGCGCAAGATGGAAGGTGCTCTTGGCGAATCCACCATCCGGAAGGCCGGCGCAGCCGCCGCGACCGTTGTCCTCGATGAGGCGCGGCGACGTGTTCCGGTTGGTCCCGGGGCGCACCACCAAGGTATCAAGCAGTTCCCGGTCGGATTCGGTCGTGATTCATTGCTGGTTACGTTTCTTCCTGAAAAATCGGTGGTCGGGCGGCAAGCGACGTATCTGGTCACCTGGTCTGCAGATGCGTACTACCTGCGGTGGATCGAGTACGGAAGGTCCAATGCTGCGGCACAACCATTTTTCCGGCCAGCAATTGACGCAACAAAGATGGCACAGGACTACGCAGTGATTCAGGAATTCGACAAGGCGATCACGGAGGCAAAGCTTGGCTAACGAAACGCGGTATGAGGTCAGCGTCGGCGCAGATGGCGTGGCGACCGGGCTGCAGAAGGCGCGATCCAGTTGGACCGCCTATACCGCGACGGTGGAAGACGCTGCAAAGCGCCAGGAGCAGGCGCAAAAGGCGATCGATGAGGCGCGCGAGAACGGCATCGACGTCAACAATCGCATGATGAACGCGACGAAGCGGTTCATCGACTCGCTTGCTCAGGAAGCGGCGACAGCCGGGAAGACGCGCGCCGATCTGTTGCAACTTAAAGCCGCCCAGATGGGCGTCTCCGATGCGGCTGCGGGGTATATAGCGCAGATCAAGGCGGCATCCGATGCAACCACATCGGCGAGTGGTTCGGCGCACGAATTCAGTTTGAATTCCGCCGCGGCGCGCCGCGAGCTGGCGGTGCTGGCGCACGAGGCCTCTCAGGGTTCGTGGAAGAATTTCGGTGGTTCGCTGATGGTGCTTGCCGAGCGAACGGATGCGCTGTCGGTGGTGATGAGCCCGCTCGGAATAGCGATCGGCGCTACCGTTGGTGCAATCGCATTGATGACGCACGCGGTAATCGAAGGTTATACGCAATATGCAGCATTCGAGAAGGCGATCACGAGCACGAACGGAGCGCTCGACGTCTCAGCGGGTCAAATGCAGTCTATCGCGGCCACGTTCGAGGACGCGAAAACGTCGTTCTCAGCGGCTCGCGAGACGCTCGCGGCGGTTGCGGATACGGGCCGGTTCACGGGTGACGATCTTGCCCTTGCCGGCCGCGCCGCGATCGCGATGGGCGAAGACACTGGCGTCAGCGCGGACAAGGCCGTTGAATCGCTCGTGAAGCTGCACGACAATGTGCTCGAATGGCTGACGGCGTATCAAGAGCAGCATCACACGTTCTCCGCGGCGCAGGTCGAAGAGATCGAGAATTTCGTGCGCGCGGGCGACGCTGCGTCGGCCCAGAAGGCGGCGATGCTGGATCTCGTCAGCGCACACGAGCAGGTGGCGGCGTCGGCCGAGAAGAATGTCGGCATCGTCATGCAGTATTGGACCGACTGGGGGCGCATCATCGATCGCGTGAAAAACGCGATCATGACCATCGGCGTTCCGGACAGCCTCGAAAAGCAGGTGGGCGACCAGCTGGCGCGCGTCGAGCAGGCGCAACGGAACTTCGACCAGCTCAAGGGGGCATCGTCGTTCAGCGTCGACGCCGCAAAGCAAACGCTCGCGGCTGAAACCGAAAAGCTCAACGTGCTGCGTGACCAGCAGGCGGTACAGTTCAAGACGCAGCGTGGCGCGGCGCAGCGCGCGGCCGGCGGAGACGCTGCTGTCGCGGTCAACAAGTACGTCAACGACACGAAATACGCGTCGCCGCTCGAGCAGCGCACGCTCGCGATCAAGCAGGAAAACGCGGCCTACGCCGAGGCGACGAAGGACGTCGACAAGACGTCTGCCGATTTCGTTGCTGCCGAGAAGCGGCACGCGGACAACCTTGCCGAGATCGACAAACAGTACCAGAGCCGCAACGGCTCGAAGGCTGCGGCAAGCGCGGCGGCAGCGGCGGTCCAAAATGCGATCAGCGCGCAACTGGCGGCGCTCGACCAGCAGCAGAAGGACATCGAGACGAAGCTTAAAACTTCTCTCGATCACATCAAGAGCCTGCAGGATCAAGGTCTGATCACGCAGGAGGATGCGCTCAAGCAGTTGCATGATGCGCGCGCGGCGGCACTCGATCAGGAGCTAAAGATCGAGCAGCAAGAGGTCGTCATCGCCCAGGGCAAAAAGCAGAAATCGGCGATGGAGAAGTATGCAGGCGAAGTCAAGGCGACGCAGGACAAGATTGCGGCGAACGACCAGCAATTCACTGATGACTCGGCGAAGCTGGCGACGAAGCGCGCGGCGGACCTCAAGGTCTACACCGATGCACTCAGTCAGCAGTTGCAAACGCAGCAGGCGGCTGCCGATCAGACGTTGGGCGGCCTCGCGCTGGGATCGAACGATCGCGCAGACTACGACAAGCAGATCGCGATTCGGCAGGACTATGACCGCAAGGTCGCGGATCTCGCCAAGCAGCGCACGACGAACAAAATCGGCCCGGAGCAGTACGCCGACGAACTTGCCGCAACGCAGGACTATTACGACAAATCGGTAGCCATTGCCGTGAAGTCGTCGGCAGACATCCGTGCAGCAAACGCGGACTGGACGACCGGCGCGAAGCGCGCGATTGCTGATTATGCCGACAGCGCAGCAAACGTCGCAGCATCGACGGCGTCGACGTTCCAGGAGGCTTTTCGTGGAATGGAAGACGCGTTCGCGTCATTCGTGACGACCGGAAAACTCAACTTCGGAGACCTCGCGAAAAGCGTCATCGCCGACATCGCGCGCATTCAGGCTCGCGCCGCGATCTCGGGTCTGTTCAGCGCTGCGGCATCCGCTGTCAGTTCGTATTTTTCGGGTGGAGTCAGCACGACGACCGGAGTCAACTCGTATGGATTCCATCTCGCCACTGGCGGACCGGTCTATGGCCCAGGCAGTTCGACGTCCGACTCCATACCCGCGTGGCTGTCGAACGGCGAGGGCGTACTGAATGCTGCGGCAATGCGCAAACTCGGCGTGGCTGGCCTTAACGCGCTGAATAACGGCGCGGCGGTGCACAGCGCGGCGCATTTCGCAACGGGCGGCTTCGTCGGAGCCGCTGCCGCAAATTCTGTGGCGCCGCGCTCTGGCAGCGATGTCAGCCTTACGGTGCAAACGAGCGATGGGGCAGGCGGATTGACCGCCGAAGATGCCAGGTGGCTGCAGGGCCAGCTCAAGAATCTGGTCGACGCGCGTATCGCGGCCAAGATGAAGGGTCAGGGCGGCTATGCCTGGCAGCAGAAATACGGGTCGGTGGGCTGATCATGGCGACGCAAACATTCACGTGGTCGCCCACCGTTGCCGGCTCGTCGGGCGACGCCACGCTGCTCGTGAACAAGGCACAGTTCGGCGACGGCTACGCCCAGCGGTCACCCGATGGACTGAACAACCGCTCGTCGTCGTACAGCCTCACGTTCGTGGGCGACGCGGCGAAGATCTCGGCAATCATGGCTTTCCTCGACGCGCGCGCCGGCGGCGAGGCGTTCTACTGGACGCCGCTGCTGCGCCCTCAATCGCTGTTCACCTGTGAGAAGTACACCGAGCCGACCAAAGACGGCGACGTGTACACGATGACCGCGCAGTTCGATCAGACGTTCGATACAACCTCAGCTTCATAGGCACTATGAGCTCTCTACAGAAAGTCAACCTCGGCACGCCACCGAAAGCCGAGGACGGCGATGCCGTGCGCGTGGCGAACGTGAAGGCAAACGCGAATGTCGACGTCCTGAACGCTCAGTCTGCGCTCACGAGCGCGGCGCAGCTGGTCGACAGCGCTCAGGCGCTGACGGCTGCTCTGCATCTCGGTCGGCGGGTCAATATCTCTCTGGCCGTAGCCGGAATCGTTCAGGTGCCGGCCGCCGCGACGTGTGGTACCGACGGCGTCATGCTGCTGCGCAATATTGGCGCTACGGTAGTCACGCTCGCAATCACGACGGGGTCGGGCGACACGCTGTCGCTTTCGAAGTTGAACCCCGGCGAAACCGCGCTGGTGGATACTGACGGCGTGCATGCGTGGACTGTTTTGATGCGCGGGCGCACGAATAGCGATAACGAGACGGTCAACGGCAATTGCGCAGTAGGCGGCAATGAAACCGTGGCGGGCGCGCTTGGGGTGATCGGTCTCACTACGCTAACGGGTGGCGCGTCATTCGGTGCTGGTGGTCAAGCGACAATCTCCGCCGCTGGCGCGTACTCCGGCGTAAGTGCCGCGTATTCCGGCAATGTGACGGTGGGCGGCACACTGGGCGTTACCGGCCAAGCCACATTTACGCTGCGGCCCACGTTCGCGAGTAACACGCCGTGGGATAGCGGGAATCTCCCTAGCCCGGCGTCCAGCGTTGGAATGGTGAGCGGCGCGACTGTCGCGGCTGGGCGTGTGGGCGAAATCAAGATAGCCTCGCAGCCCTCTGGCGGCTTGTCTGCCGGCGCTGCCGCCGCTGTAATCGGCGTCCTGCTGACACCGGGAAACTGGCTGGTATGGGCCACTGCGGCCATCAACGTATCCTCTGGAAGCGCCTCCGACTTTACCATTGGCGTGAGCACAACATCAGGATTCGCGGGCATCGGCACTTATGTCAGCTCCGCAGCTAGTGCTATATCCGCCACCCTCGCAACGCCGCCCGTTCCCTATAACGTATCTAGCAGCACAACGGTGAACGCGGTAGGACGTTGCAACGCCGCCGCTGGCGTCAACTGCACGATCTATGCTATGCGGATGGTCTAAATGACCATCACCGCCGACCTTCAGCAGCTCGAGCCGGGCAACAAGATCGAACTGTTCGAGGTCGATTGCACCGCCATCGGTGGCGACATGCTGCGCTTTCACGCGCACCTGCAATCGACGTCGATCTTTTGGCAGGGCAACGAGTACAAGCCGTGGCCGATTCAGGCAACTGGCTTCGAACACACTTCGGACGCGCAGCAGCCTTCTCCGACGCTGACTGTTGGCGACATCAACGGCACGATCACTGCGCTGTGCGTCTATCTCGAAGACATGGTCGGCGCGAAGGTGACGCGCCGGCGCACGCTCGCGCAGTACCTCGATGCCGTGAATTTTCCCGACGGCAATCCGACGGCCGATCCCAACGAAAGCATGGCGACGGAGATCTGGTTCATCGAGCAGAAGAGCAATGAGCAGCCGGGTATCCAGGTGCAGTTCACGCTCTCGTCGCCGACCGACTTCGGCGGCCAGCAGGTCCCGGCTCGGCAGATCGCCGGCCTGTGTGGATGGAAATACCGCGGGCCTGAATGCGGCTATGTCGGCATGGCGTACTTCGACAAGAACGACCAGCCGGTGAGCGATCCCGCGCTCGACCGGTGCAGCTACAAGACCAGCGGTTGCGAATGCCGCTTTGGCGTCAATCAGCCGCTCCCGTGGGGCGGATTTCTTAGCGACACCCTTTCCTGATGAACGAGCAGACCCGGAACGCGATCGCGGAACACGCGCTCGCGGAATACCCGCGCGAGTGCTGCGGGCTCGTGGTGTTGCGCGACGGCGCGGAAACGTATGTGCCGTGTCGCAACGTCGCGGCGCGCCCGCAGGACGACTTCAGCATGGCGCCCGAAGATTACGCGCGCGCCGAGGACATGGGCCGGATCGTCGCGGTGGTGCATTCGCATCCCGGCGCGTCGGCGCGCCCGAGCGGCGCCGACCGAAAAACATGCGAGCAGAGCGGCATCGACAGGTGGGTGATCGTATCGCTTGGCGTGCAGGGCGACGGGTCGATCGCGCTCGACGACTGGTTTGAGTTCGGACCGAGCGGTTATATCGCGCCGCTGATCGGCCGCCAGTTCGTGCACGGCGTGCACGACTGCTACGACCTGATCCGCAGCTATTACCAGCTCGAGCGCGGCGTGACGCTGCCCGATTTCGAACGTCCGGATAACTGGTGGGATGACGGCGTATCGAACCTCTATCTCGACAACTTCGGGAAGGCCGGCTTCGCCGACATGGGGCAGGACGCTGCGCTCGAAGTGGGCGACGTGCTGCTGATGCAGATCCGCAGCAGGAACGGTGTGCCAAATCACGCCGGCGTCTACCTCGGCAACAACGTTCTGCTGCACCACATGTACGGGCAGCTTTCTGGCCGCACCGTCTGGGGCGGCATGTGGGCGCACAGCCTGCGCACGGTCCTTCGATACCAGGGATAAGCAATGAGCGAAACACTCAGAACCGTACGCCTTTATGGCGTCGCGGGGACCCGCTTCGGCCGCGTCCATCGGCTCGCCGTGTCATCGACGCGCGAGGCGATCCGTGCGCTGTGCGTCGTGGTGCCGGGCTTCGAGAAATTCCTGATGAACGCGAAGGACAACGGGCTGACGTTCGCGGTCTTCTCCGGCCGCAGGAATCTCGACGAGAAAGAACTCGAGTACCCGGTCGGCAGCGAGGAAATCCGCATTGCGCCGGTGCTGATGGGCAGCAAGAGCGCGGGCCTGTTCCAGACGATTCTCGGCGCCGCCCTCGTGGTGGTCGGCGTGGTCACCAGCGAATTCGGCGGCGGCGCGCTGATCGGTCTCGGCGCGTCGCTCGCGCTCGGCGGCGTCATGCAGATGCTGAGCCCACAGACGGCCGGTCTCGCGGGCACCGGGCCGGATAACGGCACGTCGTATTACTTCAATGGCGCGGTCAACAGCTCGGCACAAGGCGAGCCGGTCCCGCTCGTCTATGGCCGCGTGCGCGTTGGCTCGAAAGTCATCAGCTCCGGTATCTACGCCGAAGATCAGGCATAAGCATGCGCATTCAAGGTTCGAAGGGTGGTGGCTCGGGCGGTTCGCCCAGCGAGTCGCCGGATAGCCTGCACTCGATCGCTTATGCGCGCGTGCTCGATCTGGTGTCGGAAGGGCCGATAGCCGGGCTGGTGAATGGCCTGCAATCCGTCTATCTCGACGATACGCCGATCATCAACGGCGACGGGTCAAGCAACTTCTCGAACTACAGCATCGACTACCGGCTCGGCACTCAGGATCAGACCTATATGTCTGGGTTCCCTGCGGTCGAGAACGAAGATGCGGTGAGCGTGCCGCTGACGTCGGATACGCCGTGGGTGCGGCAGGTCGAGAACACGCAGCTCACCGCCGTGCGCATCCGGTTCGGCCTGCCGGCGTTCCAGAAATCGGATTCCACAACCGGGAACGTCACGGGCTATCGCGTCGAGTATGCGATCGATCTGGCGACCGATGGCGGCTCATATGCGCAGGTGGTGACCGGCGCGTTCGACGGCAAGACGACGACGCTCTACGAGCGAAGCGTGCGCATCGAGCTGCCGCCGGCGGCCACCGGCTGGCTCGTGCGTGTGCGCCGCATCACGCCGAACGCCCACAGTTCGCTGATCGCCGACACGATCAACATCGAGGCGATCACCGAGATCATCGACCGCAAGTTGCGGTACCCGATGAGCGCGCTGTTCGGCCTGTCGTTCGATGCCCAGTCGTTCAGTTCGGTGCCGACGCGGGCCTACGACATCAAGGGCCTGCTGATCCGTGTTCCGTCGAACTACGATCCGGAGGCGCGCACGTACTCCGGCGCGTGGGATGGCACGTTCAAGACCGCATGGTCGAACAACCCGGCGTGGATCTTCTATGACCTCGTGCTGAACACGCGGTACGGTCTCGGCGCTCGCATTGATGCGTCGATGGTCGACAAGTGGGGGCTCTACGCCATCGCGCAGTATTGCGACGTGATGGTGGCGGACGGTAAGGGCGGTCAGGAGCCGCGCTTCACGTGCAACGCCGTCATCCAGTCACAGGCCGACGCGTACAAGGTGCTGCAGGATCTGGCGACGACGTTTCGGGGCATTGCGTACTGGGGGCCGGGCTCCGTGGTCGCGAGCGCCGATATGCCGTCCGATCCGGTCTACGTGTACACGGCGGCGAACGTCGTGGGTGGCAAGTTCCAGTACGTCGGTTCGGAGCGCAAGACGCGCTACACCGTCGCGCTGATCAGCTGGAATGACCCGGCGAACGGCTACAAGCAGGCTGTCGAGTATGTGCCGGATGACGACGGCATTGCGCGTTACGGCGTCGTCAAGGCGCAGATCACCGCGTTCGGCGTCACTTCGCAGGGGCAGGCGCACCGGGTTGGATTGTGGACGCTGCTGACCAGCCGCTACGAGACGAACACGGTTTCTTTCCAGGTCGGCCTTGACGGAACACTTTGCGCGCCGGGACAGGTCATCGCGGTAGCGGATCCTGCAAAAGCCGGCCGACGGATCGGCGGCCGCGTCCGCGCTGTGAGCGGCCGAACCATCACGCTCGACAAGGCGCCCCCCGTTGCCGCGGGCGACTCGCTCACGGTGATCCTGCCGACGGGCGTCGCGCAGAAACGCACCGTGCAGTCGGTCGCCGGTGACGCGGTCACGGTGTCGGACATTTTCGACGTGACACCTGTGCCGAACGCAGTGTGGATGATCGAGAGCGCCGACCTCGCGTCGCAACTCTTCCGCGTGGTCAGCGTGCAGGAAGGCGACGACAACGGGCAAATCACCTACACCGTCAACGCAACGCAGTACGAGCCCGGCAAGTACGCGGCGATCGACAACGGCGCGGCCATCCAGGTGCGACCGATCACAGTCGTGCCGCCGTCGGTGCAGCCGCCGCCGACCGGCGTCACGGTCTCGACTTATTCGGTTATCGACCAGGGTATTTCGAAAACCATCATGGTCATCGCGTGGAATGCCGCGGACAAGGCCGTTTCGTACC
>NZ_JAMWXW010000013.1:0-216797 GCF_031570135.1 Paraburkholderia sp. USG1
CCCACAGTTCGTCATCAATGATCGGCGTGCCCATCCCCTTGGTTCCTGTTGTTCAGATGGCCAAGGTTAACAGCTTGCCGAAAAGGTTAACAGCCCCCTCGGGGTCTTTTTGAAATGGTCTCTAAGAAAAGAGGTGCGCCGGACTGGTGCACCTCTTATGCCATAGCGATTTCAGCGGAGCGAGCACTGATGCCCACGGCCTGGATGTTTCCCAGCCTCGCTTCGCGATGGGCTTTCTGACAGAGGCGATCAATCATTTGACCTCCCGCACCTCGACCTCATGATCCCGCAGCAGGCGGGCCAAACCAGCATCGTAGGTAACACCGCCGCCATAAGTGTTCTGGTGTGACAGAGTTGCTATTCATGAAGGCTCGTGCAGCTTGCAATTATTATTTTTACGAACATATAATTTGTGCGCCATAGACCGTGGTTGTCAGGGCGACGGTGCAAATGGCATGGTATCGGCTGCCCGTCGGGGCTTGCGGATTCGTGCAACAAATTTCTGGAAGAGGAGTGTATGGAAAAGGAACTTGATGTCCTTCGCGGGCAGATCCACGGCCTGGTGGCCGCGGTCAGTGCCATTGCATCGGTGCTGCCCGACAGTGCCTCGGCTGACGCCGCGGAGGTGCTGGACGACATGATCGCGGCGACCGGCAGCTCAGGCCTGTCGGGCACGACGCTGGAGGCCATGCACGCGACCATCCGCCAGATCAGCGGGGCATTGCAGGTGTCACTTCACCGCTGACCGGGGCAGGTGTGCGTCGTCAACTATCTGCGCCTGCGAACTGGCTCCGGTGTTCCGACGCCTGGCGCTGTGAGTCCGCCGACCACAAACGCCGTCAGCTGTTCCAGCGTTTCAGTCGCGTCCCCGGGATTGCAGGCGCCCTCACTGAGCACCTCCAGCCGGTGGCTGTCCGAAAACGCGTACAGGTAGGAACCGATCATCAGCGTCACCCGCCAGTACAGATCCTTTCCAGGAAGAGTCGGCAGGGCGCTTTGGAGCGCTTCGACATAGGCCCGGGTGGACTCGCCATAGGCGAGGTTGCGAAGCTTGTACGAGATCTCGGGGGGTTCGGTATGCAGGCGGGCGTGAAGCCGGATGAAAGCCCGTCCACCGGGGGAGCGTCGCAGCGTCAGCATCGGTTCGAGGAATGTGCGGACCACTTCCGCAACGGACGGCTTCGCGGTGTTCTGCTGAAGCTGGCTGAGCAGGTCGAGGCGTTGCTCGGAAATCCGTGTGGCGCGGCGCAGGAATACCTCTTCGAACAGGCGCTGCTTCGTGCCGAAGTGGTACGTGATCAGTGCCTGGGTTACACCGCAGGCGTTGGCCACCTCACGCAGCGTGGAGCCCGCGTATCCGTGATCGGCGAAGTCGACTTCCGCGGCGTCGAGGATCTTTTCGCGCAGGTTGCTGATACCAACCGGACGGCCAGGGCCGTTACGGCGCTTCGGGGCGTTGCGCGAACGGGTGCTGCTCGGAGTGTCTTTCGTCATTCGCATTCGGACTGGATGTGAGTGCTGTGGCAGGGCGCCTGCGACTTCGTGGATGGATATTGTGTGGCGGCTATTGTACGGCCTTCCATAAGCCGGCTTGCCGTGAGCCGTGGTCGTGGGGCAGGTAGGGATGCCGCAGGGAAATTCCTGATTTTTGAAATCCTTATATTTAATTTTACGACCAAATAATATCAGCCCATGGGTTGATGCAGGTCAATTCTGGAGAGCGGGCAACATGACGAGAAAACTTCGGGTAGGTGTGATCGGTGGCGGCATCGGCGGCGTGGCCCTGACGGCCGCGCTGGCGCAGCAGGGCTTCGACGTGCGGATCTTCGAGCGCGCCCCGGCGTTCGGTGAGGTCGGTGCGGGGGTCCAGATGACCCCCAACGCCGTCAAGGTGCTCGACGCACTCGGTGTTGGCGAGGCGATGCGCCGCGTGACGTTCCTGCCGCAGGCGATCGTCGGCCGCAACTGGGACACGGCGAAGGAAATCTTCCGTATCCCGCTCGCGCACGAGTGCTCACGCCTGTACAACGCGCCGTTTTTCCATATCCACCGGGCCGACCTGCATCAGCTGCTGACCGAAAAGCTGCCCGCGGGCGCAGCGCAGCTTGCGACTGCCTGTGTCGACGTGCGGCAGTCAGGGGACACGGCCGTTGCCCGCTTCGAGGACGGCAGTGAGTTCGAGGCCGACCTGATCGTCGGGGCCGACGGGGTGCGCTCCGTCGTGCGCAGCAAGCTGTTCGGCGCAGACGCGCCGAAATTCACGGGCCATATGTGTTTCCGGGCGGTGGTGCCGGTGGATGGCGTGGTCGATTTCGTTTCGCCCGATTCCTCGTTCTGGCTGGGACCCAAATCCCACGTCGTGACCTATTACGTGCGACAGGGCAAGGCCGTCAATATCGTCGCGGTCAACGAAACGGCCGGGTGGGTCGAGGAGTCGTGGAACGCGCCGAGCAGCCGCGAGGAACTGCTCGCGGCATTCGAAGGATGGCATCCGGACCTGATCCGCCTGTTCGAACGTGTTGATTCGGTGTTCAAGTGGGGGCTGTTCGACCGCGATCCGATGCAGGCGTGGTCGGCCGGACGCCTGACCCTGCTCGGCGACGCAGCCCACCCGATGCTGCCGTTTCTTTCTCAGGGAGCGGCAATGGCGATCGAGGACGGCTATGTGCTGGCCCGGTCTCTGGCCGCGCATGGCAGCGACGTCGCCTCGGCGCTACGCGACTATGAGGCCGAGCGCCTGCCCCGCACGAGCCGGGTGCAGCTCGAATCCCGCGAGCGCGGCCGCACCTATCACCTGCCGACCCTCTTCGCCCAGCGCAAGCGCGACCTCGTCTACCAGTTCAAGTCCTGGCTCAACCCGCAGGCGTCGGGTATCCAGGCCGACTGGGTCTACGCCTATAACGCCACCGATTTCCAGCCGCGCGTCGCCACCGTGGCATGAGCCGCGCCAGCTTTTCCCGTATTCATGGATGACACCAGGATGAGCAAGAACCTTTACCGCATTGGACAGATCGTTCCGAGTTCCAACACCACGATGGAAACGGAAATACCGGCGATGCTGCTGGCGCGCCAGCAGATCCGTCCCGAGCGTTTTACCTTCCATTCCTCACGCATGCGTATGAAGAAGGTCGTGAAGAGCGAGCTGGCCGCGATGGATGCCGAGTCCGACCGCTGCGCGGTCGAGCTGAGCGATGCGCGTGTCGATGTGCTCGGCTATGCGTGTCTCGTCGCGATCATGGCGATGGGACATGGCTATCACCGTCAGTCGGAACGGCGGCTCAAGGCGCATACCGCGGTAAACGGTGGCGATGCGCCCGTGATCACGAGCGCTGGCGCGCTGGTGGATGCACTGAAGATCATCGGCGCGAAACGCATCGTGGTGGTCGCCCCCTACATGAAGCCGCTGACGGAACTGGTCGTCGATTACATCCGCAACGAAGGCTACGATGTGGTCGATTACCGGGCGCTGGAAATTCCGGACAACCTCGACGTCGGTCGCCATGATCCGGCCCGGTTGCCGCAGATCGTCTCGGAGATGGACACCCGCGACGTCGATGCGATCGTGCTGTCGGCCTGCGTGCAGATGCCGTCGCTGCCCGTCGTGGCCCGGGTCGAGGCCATGACGCGCAAGCCGGTCGTGACGGCGGCAATCGCCACCACCTACGCGATGCTGAAGGCGCTCGATCTGGAGCCTGTCGTGCCAGGTGCCGGCACGCTGCTCTCCGGCGCGTATTGAGGGCGCACGATGAGCACTTTCCTGTATGGCGCCAACGTCCACGCGAACGGCATCCGCCAGCATTATCTGCGCTATGGCGGCACGGACGGCGCGCGCGGCGGGCGCGCCGCAGTCATCCTGATTCCCGGCATCACGAGCCCGGCGATCACCTGGGGTTTTGTCGGCGAGGTGTTCGGCCGGGCGTTCGACACCTATGTGATCGATGTGCGCGGCCGGGGCTTGTCCGAAGCATCGCCCACGCTGGACTACAGCCTGGATGCGCAGGGCGACGACGTTGTCGCGCTCGCGGCGGCGCTCGGTCTCGGGCGATTTTCGCTCGTGGGCCACTCGATGGGGGCGCGTATCGCCGCGCGTGCGGCGGTGCTCAGGCCGGTGGGTCTCGCATCGGTCGTGCTCGTCGATCCGCCGGTGTCCGGCCCGCGCCGGCGCGAGTATCCGGGCAAGCTGCCGTGGTACGTCGACTCGATGGCGCTTGCGCGCGCCGGCATGGATGCCGGGGCCATGCATGCGTTCTGCCCGACATGGACCGAAGAGGAGCGCCGGCTACGCGCCGAATGGCTGCACACGTGCGACGAGCGCGCCGTGCTGGAGTCGTACCGGAGCTTTCACACCGACGACTTCCACGCGGATGTGGCGCAACTGCATGTACCGTCCCTGCTGGTCACCGCCGCGCGCGGTGACGTGGTGCGCGACGGGGACGTCGCGGAACTGCAACGCGCGACACCATCGATGCAGCACGTGCGCGTGCCCGACGCCGGCCACATGATCCCGTGGGACAACGCGGGTGGTTTCTATCGCGCCTTCGGCACGTTCCTTGGGGCGTCCCTTCTTTAATTCGTCAATCTCAATCATTCCAGGAAGACGCCATGCCTGTCAGCGATTACGCCATGCTCGAAGCATGGAAGACGGTTCTTGAATTATCCCGGCTCCAGTCCGGCCAGACGGTCACCGTCCTGACCGGCGCGGCGAGCCATCCGCAGACGGTCTCGACGGCCCTGACCGCTGCAGCCTTGATGGGTGCGGTGGTCAACCGCCTCGACCTGCAGCCGGTGAATGCAGAGAAGGCGCTCAGCCGCGACGCGCTGGCCTATCTGGGCACGACGCCGCTCACCGGCAACCGCGCGGCGATTGCTGCGCTAAAGGAAAGCGACCTCGTGCTCGACCTGATGACGCTGCTGTTTTCGCCCGAGCAGCACGAGATCCTCAGGTCCGGCACGAAGATCCTGCTCGCGGTGGAACCACCCGAGGTGCTCGTGCGCATGGTCCCGTCGGTGGAGGACCGCGCGCGCGTGAAGGCAGCGACCGACAGGATCGTGCGGGCGAAAGTCATGCAGGTACGCAACGATGCGGGCACCGATCTGACCTGTGCCCTTGGGCAGTATCCGGCCATCAGCGAGTATGGGTTCGTGGACGAGCCCGGGCGCTGGGATCACTGGCCGAGCGGCTTTGCGCTGACCTGGCCGAACGAGGGACAGACGCAGGGCACGATCGTGCTCTCGCCCGGCGACATCCTGCTGCCGCAGAAGTCGTACATCCGCTCCGAAATCCGGCTGGTGGTGAAGGACGGGTTTGCCGTGGAGATCCAGGGTGGTATGGATGCCGACCTGCTCTCGGAATATGTCGCGTCGTTCAACGACCCGGAGGCCTATGCGATCTCGCACATCGGCTGGGGGCTGCAGCCGCGCGCGCACTGGACGACGCTGGGCCTGTACGACCGGGAGGCTACGCTCGGCATGGATGCCCGGGCGTTCGAGGGCAATTTCCTGTTCTCGCTTGGGCCCAACAACGAGGCAGGGGGATCGAGAACGACCGCCTGCCACATCGATATCCCGATGCGCAACTGCACGGTGACGCTGGACGGCGAAGCGGTGGTCACGCGCGGCAAGGTACAGGACCAGGAGAGAACCCATGCATGACGAGCTTTCGACCTATCAACGGCAGGGTTTTGGCCATACGCTCAAGCCACGCCCCCCGTTCGGCCTGCTGATCGTGGATTTCGTCAACAGCTTCGCCGACCCCGCCGTGTTCGGTGGCGGAAACATTCCCGCGGCGATTGCCAGCACGGTTCCCGTGCTCGATGCGGCGCGGCGCAGCGGCTGGCCGGTGGCGCACACCCGTATCGTGTTTGCGGATGACGATGCCGACACGAACATCTTCGCGCTGAAGGTACCCGGCATGCTCACACTCAAGGAGCGCGACCATAACAGCGCGATTGTCGACGAACTGACGCCGCATCCGGGCGAACTGGTGGTGCGCAAGACCGTGCCGTCCGCTTTCTTCGGGACGTCGCTCGCCGCGTGGCTCACGCAACGCGGCGTGCAGACGCTTGTCGTGGCGGGCGCGGTCACGAGTGGCTGCGTACGGGCGAGCGTGGTCGACGCAATGCAGTATGGTTTCCGTCCGCTGGTGCTGTCCGATTGCGTGGGAGACCGGGCGCCTGGTCCGCATGAGGCGAATCTCTTCGACATGGAACAGAAGTACGCCGCCGTGATGGATTCGACGGTGCTGCTGAAGACGGTATCGGGGACTACGGTTCTGGTCTGAAAAACCGCGCATTATTTTTTTTCGCGTTGCGCCTATTATTTTTACGTTCATATAATAAAAGCACTATCGCCGGTAGTGTGATAGAGGAGAGGGGGGCGCTGACCGCCTCCTCCTGATCTGGCGGGCAGGGCGTTTTCCAGTTTGTCGCGCAATAAAACCAGATGTTGGTAGGGATGTATCAAGGTGGTGCCTCATTGATCAACATATAAACAGGATTCCTATATAAATGGATGGGAAAAATACAGTCACACGCGGCGGCGTGCTGGGCGCGTCAAAACCGGCAACCATTGTCGTTGCGCTTTGCCTCGCCGGTGCCGCGCAGGCGGCGTATGCCGATTCGAACGTCACGCTGTATGGCGTCATTGACGAAGGGATCGACTATGTGAACAACAGCGGCGGCAGCTCGCTGGTCCGTCTGCGCGACGGCACGTGGGACGGCATTTACGGCAGCCGTTTCGGTCTGAAAGGCGCGGAAGATCTCGGCGGCGGACTCAAGGCGATCTTCAGGCTTGAATCGGGCTTTGATGCCACGAACGGGAAGAACCTGCAGGGTGGTCGTCTGTTCGGTCGTTCGGCGTACGTGGGTCTTCAGGACGACCGGTACGGCACGGTGACGTTCGGGCGTCAGTATGACCTCGTGACGGATTATCTGCAGCCGGTCACGTCCAACGGCCAGTTCACAGGACCGTTTGTCCACGCGGGCGATATCGACAACACCGCCAACACGTATCGCATCGACAACGCGGTCAAGTACGTGAGCCCGTCCATCGCCGGTCTCACGCTCAGCGGCATGTATTCGTTTTCCGGTTCGACGACGCTCGGCACGACAGGTATGTGGTCGGTAGCGGCTGCCTGGGAACATGCCGGGCTGAACCTCGCCGCGGTCTATGACCACTTCAACAATCCGGGCCTGTTGACCAACGACGGCAACTTCATCGTCAACACGACCGGTTCGGCCGTCGGTGCCAGCGGTGCGTTCAGTTACGTGGGCAGCCCGCGCAACCAGCAGATCATCGGCGTGGGCGGCAGCTATGCGATCGGCGATGCGACCGCCGGGTTTACCTATACCAATACCCGGTTCGACGATGCCAATGGCACGACGAGCTCAGTTGTGTTCAACAACTACGATATCTGGCTGAAGTACAGCATTACGCCGAGTACTACGGTTGGCGGCGCCTACATCTATTCCGATGGCAAGGTGAACTACAACGGCGAGCGCCCGAAATATCACACGGCGGGCCTCTTTGCCAGCTATACCCTGTCGAAGACGACGATGCTCTATGCAATGGGCGCCTTCCAGCAGGCCGCGGGGGACGCAAAGCAGGCCGATATCTACGACTACGCGATCGCGGATGCATCGTCCACGAATCGCCAGCTGATGTTCCGCGTCGGCATGAATCACCGCTTCTAGTCGGGCGAAGCCGGTCCGGCCGGTGTCCTGGCCGGGCTCCCATTTCGATCACACTGCAGGATCAGCAATGTACACGTTCTCCTTGTTCTCACGTCGTTCCGGAATGGACGGAAAGACCCGCCCTGGTGTCCACAGCCGGCTGGCAACGATATCGCGAGGTATGACCGCGAACCGTCTCGCGGCGTCGATATTCTCGTTTTTTGCGGCCAGTGGTCTTGTCTGCACAGCCGCCTATGCGGCGTCGCCGGTGAAGATCGGGTTGATTCAGCCGCTCACGGGTTCGGTTGCCTACAACGGCCAGGCAGACGTGAACGGCGCGAAACTGGCGGTCGCGGTCATCAACAAGGCAGGCGGCGTACTGGGTCACCCGCTCGAGCTGACGATCGAAGACGGCCAGTGCAACCCGGCCAACACGGTCAATGCGGCCGAAAAGCTGGTCCAGAAGGACAAGGTGTCGGCCCTGATCGGTGCCTTCTGCAGTTCGGCGACGGCGGCCATCATGCCGGTCGCGCAGAAGTACCGCATTCCGCTGCTCACGGGCGTGTCGTCGGAGGCGGATCTGACCGAGAAGGGCAATCCGTGGTTCTTCCGGGCGGCGGAGACGGACCAGCTGCTTGCCCGCTCGTTTGCGCCGACGCTGATCAGGACGTTGTCGCTCAAGCGGGTCGCCTATGTGGGCGTGAACGACGACTGGGGACGCGGCGGCGTCCAGGCGTTCCAGCAGGCGCTGCAGGCGGGCGGGGTGCAGACGGCGTCGACCGACTATTTCGATCATGGCGCGACCGATTTCTATACGCTGCTCGCCAAGCTGCGGGCTTCCGGCGCAGATGGTCTGTTCGTTGCAGCGGAGACGCAGGACGGCTCGACCCTGGTCAAGCAGCTCAAGGAGCTGGGCCTGAACATCAAGGTGTTCGGCGTCGGTTCGTGGGCCACTTCCGACTTCATCGATCTGGCCGGGCCCGCGGCCGAAGGCGTCTATGCCGCCGTGCCGTACGCGTCGACACTGGCCACGCCGGAAAACTCCGCGTTCGTGAACAGCTATACGACCGTGTACAAGGCGCCTCCCGGCAAGTACGGCGCGGCAGGGTACAACGCCGTGGAAATCATGGCGGCGGCAATCCAGCGGGCCGGTTCGACCGATGCGGACAGGATCCGTGCGGCACTCCTGCAGACCGATTATCAGGCGCCGAATGGCCGGTACCGGTTTACGGCGAAGGGGCAGGCCTATGGTTTCAGCCTGGTGCTGGTCCAGATCCACAACAAGGTCCCGCAGGTCGTGGCGACCACGACAGTCGGCGCACCGCACTGATCCGGCAGGGCTGATCTCATGGACCTTCTTCTGCAGTTCCTGGCCGACGGCGTGGTCATCGGTGTCTTCTATGCCTTGTCCGCGCTGGGGCTGACGCTGATCTTCGGGCTCATGCGCGTGGTGAATTTCGCGCATGGGGAGTTTTACATGCTGGGTGGCGTGCTCGGCTGGTTCGTCACGACCCGCCTCGGTCTCGATTTCTTCTCGGGGCTCGCGATCGTCGCGGTCGTGATGGCTACATTTGGCTGGCTCGTCGACCGGTTCCTGATCGAGCGGGTCCGCGACCAGGGGGAAGAGGCCGGTATCCTGCTGACCATCGGCCTGTCTATCGTGATCGCCAACGTCGCGTTGCTGGTGGTCGGTACGGCGCCGCTCAAGGTGGCAGCGCCCGTGCCCGACGCGCCGATCCTGCTCGGAGCGGTGGTCCTGACACGGGTCCGGCTGGTCGCAATCATGATCGGGGCGGCGCTGATTGTGGCGGCGCATCTGCTGATCCGCCACACCACGCTCGGCCGGGCGATGCGTGCCACGTTTCAGGATCCGATGGCGGCGCGCCTCGCGGGCATCCGTACGGGCCGCGTCTACGCCTCGACCTTTGCACTCGGTACCACGCTGTCGGCGCTCTCGGGCATGCTGCTTGGTTCGATCTATTCGACGCAGGTCAGCATGGGCGGCCCGGTCAGCCTGAAGGCGTTCGTCGTCGTGATCCTCGGCGGCATGGGCAGTTTCGCCGGGGCGATCGCGGGCGGGTTGCTGCTCGGTCTGGCCGAGGCGCTGTGGGGCGGCTACGTGTCGACGAACCTGGTCGATCTGGTCGGCTTTGTGCTGGTCATCGCCGTTCTGCTGTTCCGGCCGTATGGCCTGTTTTCGCTGCGTGCCGAGAGGGTCTGACATGAAATTCGAACGTAACGGCCTGCTGATATTCGGGCTCCTCGCCGTGCTGGTGCCGCTGGTCATTCGCGACCAGTATCTGGTGCACCTCGGCGTCATGGTGCTGTTCTATGCGGTGCTGGCCACCAGCTTCAATCTGGTGACCGGATACGTCGGAGAGTTTTCACTGGGGCATACGGCGTTTCTGGGGATCGGTGCCTATACGGCCGCGATCCTGTCGACACGCTACGGATTGCCGATGTGGTCAACCGTACCGCTTGCCGGAATGGTGGCGATGGTCGCCGGCGTGCTAATTGGTGCAATCACCCTGCGCCTGCAGGGGCCGTTCTTCGTCATCGTGACGCTGTCCTTTGCCGAAGCCCTGCGACTGATTGCGGACAACTGGGTGTCCCTGACCAATGGGCCGATGGGCATTGCCGGCGTCGCACAGCCGGCCTGGATTGTGAACCTGGGTAACTTCCGTGCCACGCAGATTCTCTACTACATCATGCTGGGGATCACGGCCGCCGCGCTGTATTTCGCGTATCGCTTCGTATACTCGGCGGCGGGCCGCGCGGCCGTGACGGTCCGGGAAAACCGGTACGTGGCCCAGTCGGTCGGCATCCGGCCGTTCGCCATGGCGATGCAGGCATTCGTGCTGGGCGCTGTGCTGGCGGGGGTGGCCGGCGGCTTTTACGCGCATTACATTTCCTTTGTCGGCAGCGACGTATTCGGTTTTCCGTTTATGGCTACCATGATCATCATGGTACTGGTGGGTGGAAAAGGCACCTTGCTGGGACCGCTTGTCGGCGCACTGCTGGTCACGTTGCTGCAGGAATATCTGCGCGAGGCGCAGGAGTTACGGCTGACCCTGTTCGGCGTGTTCGTCATCCTGATCGTGCTGTTCCTGCCTCGCGGGCTGATGGGTTTCCTGGCCACGCGTCTCGCGGGACCGACGGCACGCAACGGCGATCTTGCCGCGGGCCAGACGCTTCCGGGAGGCACATCATGATGCAGACACATACGGACTATCTCTTGAGCGTGAATGGCCTGTCCAAACGGTTCGGTGGGGTGGCCGCGGTACGCGACGTCAGTTTCGATCTGAAGCCGGGAGAGATCCTGGGACTCGTCGGTCCGAACGGCGCGGGCAAGACCAGTTGTTTCAATCTGGTGACCGGCTTCTACCGCCCCGACTCCGGAGACGTGTCGTTCCGGGGCAAGCGTCTGACGGGAATGAAGCCATACCAGATTGCCCGCGAGGGGGTCGTGCGCAGTTTCCAGAAAACCAGCGTGCTGAAGTCGCTCACGGTTTTCGGGAACATCCTGGCGGGACACTATCTGGCAGCCCGTCAGCCGTTGTGGCGGGTCTTTCTGCCGACTGCCCGGGTACGCGCGATCGAAATGGACGTGCGGCATAGCGCGGAGCGGATCGTTGAGCTGATCGGTCTCGGGCGGCGGATCGATTCACCCGCATATCTGTTGTCATGCGGGGAGCTGCGTCTGCTGGAAGTCGCCATGGCACTCGCGGCCAGACCGAAGCTGTTGATGCTGGATGAGCCTGCTGCCGGGTTGAACACCCAGGAGGCCGTGGTGCTGGGCAAGGTCTTGCGCCAGTTACGCGACACGGAGGTCGAGGCGATTGTCCTCGTGGAACACAACATGAATCTCGTGATGAACACCTGTGACCGTCTGGTGGTGATGCATCTCGGGGAGAAACTGGCCGAGGGTGTGCCTGCGGAAATCCTGTCGAATCCGCAGGTTGTCGAGGCCTATCTTGGCAAGGCGCATGCCGCATGAACGCACTGGAACAACCTGTCCTGAATGTAGCCGACATTCACGTGGCCTACGGTAAGACGAAGGCGCTGCACGGCATTTCGCTGGAAGTGGCCCGCGGCGAGATCGTGGCGTTGATCGGCGCGAACGGCGCAGGCAAGAGCACGACCCTGCGGGCTATCTCCGGCCTGCTGCCGCTGAACTCCGGTTCGATTACCTGGAATGGCAATCCAGTCGGGGGCCTGACGGCGGACCGGATCGTCGCCGCCGGCATCGCGCACTGTCCCGAGGAGCGGCATGTCTGGCCGTCGATGACAGTGATCGAGAACCTGGCGCTGGGCGCCTATCTGTGCCGTTCCCGCGAGGTGGTGGCGCGCCGCATGGAACTGGCGTTCGACCGGTTCCCGCGTCTGAGGGAGCGGTCGTCGCAGCTCGCGGGGACGCTTAGTGGTGGTGAGCAGCAGATGCTCGCGATAGCTCGCGCGCTGATGTCGGAACCGCGCCTGTTGTTGCTTGATGAACCGAGCCTCGGGTTGAGTCCCAGGGTGGCGCACGAGATTCTCGATGTCATCCGCGCGATCAATGAACATGGCGTGACGGTGCTGCTGGTCGAGCAGAACGTACACAACGCACTGTCCGTTGCCCAGCGGGCGTATGTGTTCGAGACCGGCAGGATTACCGCGGCAAAATGCGCGGACGAGTTGCTGGACGATGGTGAACTGCTGGCTGCGTACCTGGGTGGGTAACGGGCAACGGTCATCCCTGTCCGCAAGACGTTGGATTGTGGAGGTACCGGAGACAAGGGAATGCGCTCTGTGGCACAGCCTCATGCGATTGCCTGATCGGCGACCTTGTCGATGAATCGGCTGGGGCCGTCTTGTCATGCCATTACCGTGGGAGGTGCCTGCGCAATCTGTGGAGAGGCCCGGATTCAAGGTTAATCGAATGCTTGCCGGGTGCCTTGTCGCCGGACGGTAAGACTCGCTTTCTTGTGCATATATTGTGGCGGATCGAAGACGTCTGGACCCACGCGCATCACGTAATCAGCGGGTGTGCACTGACCTTTATGGGGCACTTCGGGCGAGCGCTACTCCAGTAGGTACGCAGGGGCACCGGATTTTCGCGCTCGACCGAACAGAATCGATAAATCGCCTGTTGGCCCTCCGGACACAGGTACTTGTCGTCTCTGGCGATGTAGATGAAGTAGGCCCCGTCGAATCGTCCGTCGGCCTTTGCGCTAGAGGCTTGCATTTTCGGCGCTAGCGCCGCGATACCGGCGTCATCGCACGCCCTGATCCCCGGGGCACTGAAGTAGCCACCATCGGCGAGTGCCTTGATCGTCTTCTTGCCCATGGCATCTCGGGCGGCATTGGCCATCGGACTCACCGCGTCTTGTCGTTGCCGATGTTCGTAACTTCGTCGGCCATGATGAGGTAATGCTTCATGTCGACAGCCACCTGAAGGCTGTAGCCCACCACACCTGTACCCTGCCGCGCGGCATTGTATTGCGCGATGACGCTCGTGCTGCGCAGGCTGGCTGTCCACGTCGGGAATCATACGGTTCAGATATAGAAGTTCATGGCTAAAAACGAGGTCCGCCTATCGTCCATGAAAGCGGGGTTGCGAAAGTCTGCGGTAGAGCGAACCGGATCTCGCTGCCGGAGATAATCGCGTGTGCCGTAAAGCCTGAGCTAATAGTCACAGAGTGTGGTGAAGACTTACTGGCCGCGCTCTGGACGTTCGAGCGTAATGGTCATGTCTGCCTCGCGTTTGGATAGGCTGACGAAGTGAGGTACGGGTAGGCGAAGTCTGGCGTGGGCAGTAAAGACATCTCGGATATTTAACCGGATTACAGTCGGCAAGGTCTGCCGGGCGGGGTGGGTACGGCGGCGGATTCTAGCTCACTGCTGCGCGGACGGAATCCAGGAGGCCGAGGCGGCGTCGCTGGCGCGAAAGCTGGTAATCTTCTGCGCCAGTTGTTCGATGCTGCCGAGCCTGTTGTCGACCAGTTGTGCACGCGTGACCAGCGCCGGCTTGACCAGCACCCATTGCCCAGGATTCTGGCCCGCAATGAGCAGACTCACCGCACGTACCGAAACTTCCCCAACGACGGCCGCATTCGTCGCAGCCGTTGCCACCCACGGGCTGTGTGGCTCGACGATGGCCTGGATGTCGGAGGTCGAAATGTCCACGCCGTACACCTTCACCTTCGATTGCAGCCCCAGTTCATTAACCGCCAGCGTGGCGCCGCGGGCGAATTCGTCCCAGGGCGCAAAGATGGCCGTGATATCCGGGTGCGAGCGCAAAGCCGCCTTGGTTTGATCGGCCACCGACGCCGGTACGGAGTCGTTCACCACGCCCCATACGGCCTTTTCGACAATACCGTGCTGTTTGCCGAAGTCCTTCCACTCGGCGTAGCGGTGGTCCAGGGGCGCAAAACCCGCAACGTAGATCGCCCCTGCCTTGAACCCGTCACCCTGTTCCTTCACGGCCTGTTCGAGTACAAGACGAGCCATGTCACGGTCGTTCGGTTCGATCTGCGGAATCTTCGGATTATCGAGGTTGACGTCGTAGGCGACCACCTTGATTCCGGCGTCCAGCGCCCTTTGCGCCACGTCCCTGAGCGCTTCGGGCTTACCGTTGTTGATGACGATGCCGTCTACCTTCAGCGTGATTGCCTGTTCAATCAGTTGACGCTGTACGTTGGGATCCTGGCGAGCCTCCGAAATCCGCAGGTCGACCTTGAGCGCACGTGCCTGACGCCTGGTGCCCGCTTCGAAGGCCTGTAACCAGTCGCCACCGTCTACGCAGTTCACCACCGCGATCCTGACGCCACCTTTGTCGAATGGCGCAGGCGCGCCGGTCAGGCCATCAGCCTTCGCCAGTGTGGAAAGGCAGAGCAGGGCAAACGTCGCCACGGTCGCGCGCCGCAGATGAATTTTCTTTAGCATCTTGAACCGGTCAGGTTGGCGGGTGTGCGGGCGTTGCCGGGAAAATATCACCCGACCAAAGCCACAGCCGGATAGACGGATGGTGCCGGACATTTATACGAAGCGGGCCACGATCTGGCAACGAACGAGTTATGCTTTCGATATGAATCACACGGAATATCACACCTGCAATCCAGCGCAAATTCCTCCAGGATTGCTAAACAACTGGTCACAAAGCCTGAATCATGTTGCGCTTCCCCTCGCTGAGCCCGGATGAGCGTCGGACGGGAGGACGTCAGCCAGGAGCACGAGGCCCCTTACTGCTCTACGTAGAGAAATACGCCGCTGGAATGCCCGCCTCACGGGTAAAGGACAGCGCGACGGTTACGCAGGGCGCCCCCTTTGCAAAATTTCGATTTAGGAAATTCGCCGGAGCCTGTAACAACGCATCGTTGCTGTCAATGCTGGCAGATTTAACTGGCCTCACTCTCAGCAATATGGGACAGGGGGACGGGGTTACGGGTGCGCACGTCACTTTTTTGCAGCCACCTGCCAGCGGTGCGGGCAGGATGCCGAATACGCCGATCGGTGCCGCCACCGGATCCGCTCGGATCGCGGTGTAGTCGAGGTCAATCTGACGCCAGAGCGGAATCAGAACGATGGTTGCGAAATACACAGACCGGATCCGATCGTGACGGCCAGTGAGCCTGGACTTGCCCATGGCGAAATTGCGATGCGCGAACAGGTGAAGATCAATGATCGGATGCTTCTCTCCCAGTTCCCAAACGATCAGGAAGACGATTCCAACGGCCGACAGAATGGTCGTCAGCCAGATGACCGGTGGCGCGAATCCCAACAAGGCCTTCTGGTTCGTGAATTGCCCGTCGATATGCCGCCAGTCAGGTATCCCAGGCGCGGTATTCCCGCTTTGGCGCAGATCCTGGTCATCGAGCCATACGCAGTCTGATTCATCGCCTTTGCCGGGATGTGGCGCGGGATGGCAGCGCGGCAAGAAGCAACTAGAGCATCCCAGCCGACACGGCCGTCGGCGGCTCCCGTTCCCGATACACGTCGCGCGACTGCACAACGTGCGCGTCGCGAAGCACGAGGGTCTATGTCACTCTGGCCGGAACAGAAAACAAACTGGCCAGTTTTCGCAATGGGGAAACAGACTTGTCCGCTTACGCTTCCAGTCAGCGTGGCCTTGTCCTGCCGGTATGAGGATTTGACGGCGGCCCTCGGCTACCCGACATACTTCCAGGGAGCGTTTCCATGATCCACCCCACCCCAGCTGTCACGGCGAAAGAGGCCTGTGCGCTGCCCCGGGCACTTCGCCAGGGGGTCTTATGAGCACCAGTGTGCGCCAGGACGCCAAACCCCTCAAGCCGCTCAAACCGCTGGCCTTCACGGCCATCGGGCTTGCCGTCGTCATCGGGTCGCTGTCCGCCTGGTGGCTGACCCGTCACGCCCAGCCGCCCCAGGCCGCGTTCCCGCCGACGCCAGTTTCTGCTGTCCGGGTTGAGCCCCGTAGCGTGCCGGACGAACTGCAGGCGGTCGGCAGCCTGTCGGCCGTGCAGGAGGTCCTGCTCGCCCCTGACACCGCCGGGCGCGTCACGGCGATCCGCTTTGAGGCGGGGCAGGTCGTTGCCCAAGGCGCACCGCTCGTCCAGCTCTATGACGCGCCGGAACAGGCCGATCGCGCGGCGGCTGTCGCGCGCGCCGACTTTGCGCGCCTGCAGCTGGCGCGGTCGCAGGAACTGGCACCGACCGGTGCCGAGTCGCGCGAGCTGCTGCAGCAACGCCAGTCCGAATACGACGCGGCTCTCGCGGCAGTCAGGCAACTGGATGCCCGTATCGACCAGAAGTCCATCCGCGCGCCATTCCCCGGTCAGCTCGGTGTACGTCGCATCAACCTGGGCCAATACCTCAATGCGGGGGACCCGATCGTCACGCTGACGCGACTCGCGCCACTCTATGTCAATTTCACGGTGCCCCAGCAGGATCTGCCCGATCTGCAGGTCGGAGGACAGGTACGTTTCACCATTGACGCGTTGCCTGGCCGTGATTTCACATCGCGCATCAGTACCATCGAACCCAGGGTTGACGGCGACACGCGAAACGTCACGGTGCAGGCGGTCGTCGCCAATGACGACCATGCACTCAGTTCCGGCATGTACGCCACGATTCATGTGGTGCTTCCTGACACCACCAATGCCATTGTGCTGCCGTCGACTGCGATCCAGACCTCGGCGTCCGGAGACAGCGTCGTCATCGTCAGGGCGCCCGATGCCGAGGGCATTGGCAAGGCGGCCTTCGTGCCCGTCAGGACCGGTCGCCATATTGGTGACAAGGTGATCGTGGAGCAGGGGGTAAAGCCGGGCGATGTTGTCGTTACCGCCGGGCAGCTCCGTATCCCGCCTGATGCAACGGTGAAGGTTTCACCCGCGTCTTCGGCTCCCACCGCCGAGCGGAGTGGAACATGAGATTTACCGATCTCTTTATCCGGCGCCCGATCCTGTCGCTTGTTGTCAGCCTGCTCATCCTGCTGGTCGGCGTGAGCGCAATCTTCTCGCTGCCGATCAGGCAGTACCCCTATCTGGAGAACGCGACCATCACGGTCGAAACCAGTTTTCCAGGGGCGACCCAGGACGTGATGCAGGGCTTCATCACGGCCCCTATCGCACAGTCGATTGCGACCGCGAGCGGCATCGAATATCTTACGTCGACCTCGACACAGGGGGACAGCACGATCAAGGCGCGGCTGGTACTCAACGCCAACGCTGACCGGGCGATGACCGAGATCCTCGCCAAGGTGCAGCAGGTCAAGTACCGGCTGCCGGCGGGAGCGACGGATCCGGTGATTACCAAGTCGACTGAAGGCGGAACTGCCGTCCAGTATGTCGCCATGTATAGCAAGACGCTGTCGATCTCGCAGATCACCGATTTCGCGACGCGGGTTGCGCAGCCGATGTTCACCAGCATTCCGGGCGTGGCGTCTGCCGACATCCTTGGTGGCCGCGAGCTGGCGATGCGGATCTGGATCGATCCGTTGAAGCTCGCCGCACGTGGCCTTTCGGCAAGCGATATTTCAGCCGCGCTCAAGGCCAATAATGTCCAGGCCGCACCCGGCCAGCTTAAGAGCGAGCTGACGGTGAACAACATCACCGCTGATACGGACATGCGTGGCGTCGACGACTTCCGGCAGATGGTGATCAAGACCGGAGCCGATGGCTCTGGTCTCGTGCGGCTCGGCGACGTCGCGACGGTGGAGGTAGGCGGCAAGAATTACGATACCGCTTCCTTCGCGAACGGCATTCCTGCTGTTTTCATCGCGATACAGCCGACCCCGGACGGTAACCCGCTGGAGATCGTCAAGGCAGCGCAGGGACTCGTTCCAAAACTGCGCGCGATGGCGCCGCCCGGTCTGACGGTGTCGCCTAACTACAATGTGGCGCAGTTCGTCAACGCATCGATCGATGAAGTCGTCCATTCGCTGGTCGAAGCCATCGTCATCGTGATCTGCGTCATCTTCCTGTTCCTCGGGTCGGTCCGCGCGGTGATCATCCCGGTCGTCACGATCCCACTGTCGATGGTCGGGACGGCGGCGCTGATGCTGGCTTGTGGCTTCTCGGTCAATCTGCTGACGCTGCTCGCGATGGTGCTCGCCATCGGTCTGGTCGTCGACGACGCGATCGTGGTGGTTGAGAACATTCACCGGCACATCGAGGAGGGGCTTTCGCCCGTCCAGGCTGCCCTCGTGGGTGCGCGCGAAATCGTCGCGCCGGTGATCGCGATGACCATCACGCTCGCCGCAGTCTATGCGCCGATCGGCCTGATGGGCGGCCTGACCGGTGCGCTGTTTCGGGAGTTCGCCTTCACGCTGGCGGGTTCGGTGCTGGTGTCCGGCGTGATCGCGCTGACGCTGTCGCCCATGATGAGTTCCTTTCTGCTTCGCTCCAAGACGGATGAGCCCGGTCTCGAGAAAATGATCGAGCACCGAATGGAGCAGCTCACCGCGGGATACAGCAGGCTTCTCGCGACGACGCTCGCCGCGCGCCCGGCAGTGCTGCTCGTCGGTGGGGTCGTGCTGGCAGGGATTGTCATCCTGTTTAGCGGTACGCGTCACGAGCTGGCGCCCACCGAGGATCAGGGCATCGTCCTCGTTGCGACCAAGGCTCCGCAATATGCCGGTGTCGGCTACAGTGCCCAGTATGCGGCGATGGTGCAGGATGTGTTCAGGGCACTGCCCGAGTACGACAACAGCTTCTTGCATATCGGCGGGTCCAGCGGTGGCGGCCCGAATACGATGATCGCCGGTGTCGTCCTGGGCGACTGGTCGAAGCGGCACCGTTCTGCCACTGAAATACAGCAGGTGGTGCAGGCGCGCGGCGGCGCGATCGACGGCGAAACGGTCACCGCGTTCCAGCTCGGATCCCTGCCGGGCTCCAGTGGTGGCCTGCCGGTGCAGATGGTCGTGCGGTCTCCCGGCGACTTCCGCTCGCTCTACGAGGCAACCGAGAAGCTGAAGGCCGCCGCATGGGCCAGCGGTCTGTTCCTCTTCGTCGATAGCGACCTGGCGTTTGACAGCGAGAATGCACACATCGTCATCGACCGCAGCAAGGCGAACGACATGGGCGTCACGATGGAGGCGATCGCCGATACGCTCGCGGTGCTTGTGGGTGAGAACTATGTGAACCGGTTCAATTTTTTCGGTCGCTCCTACGACGTAATCCCACAGGTTGCTGGTGTGGATCGCGTGACACCTGAGAGTCTCGGGCGGTTCTATGTGAAGACGCGATCCGGTTCACTCGTGCCGCTGTCGACCGTCACGCACGTCGCGATGGAGCCCCAGCCCAATCAGCTGGCGCAGTTCAACCAGATGAACTCGGACACGCTCAAGGCGCTGCCCCGTCCTGGCGTCACCATGGGGCAGGCGGTCGCGTTCCTCCAGTCGCAACCTTTGCCACCGGGCATGAGCATCGACTGGCTGGGCGACAGCCGGCAGTTCGTGCATGAGGGCAACCGGCTGCTGGTTTCGTTCGCGTTCGCACTGGTGGTGATTTTCCTGGTGCTCGCCGCACAGTTCGAGAGCCTGCGCGATCCGCTGGTGATTCTCGTCACGGTGCCGCTCGCGGTGTGTGGGGCACTCGTGCCGCTGTGGCTCGGCTACGGGACGCTCAACATCTACACGCAGATCGGGCTCGTCACACTGATCGGGCTGATTTCCAAGCACGGCATCCTGATGGTGACCTTCGCCAATCACATTCAGGAGAAGGAAGGCCTGAGTCGTATCGAAGCGATCGAAAAGGCCGCGGCGGAACGGATGCGCCCGGTGCTGATGACCACCGCCGCGATGGTCACCGGGCTGGTCCCGCTGCTGTTCGTGCATGGCGCGGGCGCGGAGAGCCGTTTCGCGATCGGCATCGTGATCGTCACCGGCATGCTGGTGGGCACGCTCTTCACGCTGTTCGTCCTGCCTACGGTCTACAGCTTTATCGCGAAGGATCACCGTGTCGCAGCCGAAGGCGAGCGTACACGAGAACTCGCTTCTGCGGAGGTACCCAATGTTTAACCGTTACCTTGTACGCGGGGCGTCGAAACACGTTCTGCGGACTGTTGCGCGGCCGCTGGCCGCGGTTCTCCTGGCCGGTACGCTGGCTGCGTGCAAGAGCGGTCCGGATTACCGGCCGCCGGCGATACCGGACTCGGCCATGCAGCCGTTCGTGACGCAGACCGTGGCCACGGACGGGACCGCACCGCTCCCCGCGGACTGGTGGAAGCTGTACGACGATCCGGACCTGAACCAGCTGATCGGGGAAGCGTTCGCCGCCAATACCGACCTGCGTGTGGCGCTGGCCAACATGCAGCGTGCGAAGGGCATCTTCGACGAGGCACACAGCGGTCTGTTCCCGTCGACGACCGCCTCGGGCGGCGTCACCTACGGGCGCGACGAGACCACCTGGTACGGTACCGGGCAGGCTCCGATGGGCTGGACGTACACCGGTGGACTCGATGTGTCCTATGAGCTGGATCTCTTCGGGCGCGTGCGGCGCGACATCGAGGCGTCGCGCGACGATGCGCAGGCCGTGGCCGCGACCTATGACGCCGTGCGGGTAGCGGTTGCCGCCGAAACCACGCGTGCCTACGTGGATGCCTGCTCGCTCGGTGAAGCCATCGACGTGGCGAATACGTCCATTGAGCTTGCGAGCAGCAGCCTGCGTCTCGTCAGCGACGAGGAGCGGGCCGGCGCCGCCTCGCACCTGGACGTCGAGCGCGCCGGCGTCATCCAGGCGCAGGCCGAGGCGGCGTTGCCGCCGCTGCAGGGTCAGCGGCAGGCGGCCCTGTTTGAACTGGCAGCACTGATGGGGCGCACCCCCGCCCAGGTCCCGGAGTCGGCCCGCGCGTGCGTGAAGGCGCCGGACATCGCTCATGCGCTGCCGGTGGGTGACGGCACGGCCCTGCTGCGCCGGCGCCCCGATGTGCGGCAGGCCGAACGCCAGCTGGCGGCCGACACGGCCCGTATCGGCGTCGCGGTAGCCGACCTGTACCCCCGGATCAACCTGGGGATGTCGGGCAATTACCTGCGCAACGATACGCTCAAAGGTGACCGCACCTTCTCCTTTGCGGTAGGTCCGCTGATCTCGTGGACGTTCCCGAACGTGATGGTGGCGCGCAGCCGCATCGAACAGTCGAAGGCACAGAGTGCGGCGTCGCTGGCCCGGTTTGACGGCGTGGTGTTGACCGCGCTGAAGGAGACCGAGCAGACGCTGGCAACCTATGGCACCGCTCTGGATCAGCGCAATGCGCTGGTCACTGCGCGAGACCGGGCCGAGCGGGCATATCGACTTGCTGAGCAGCGCTTTCGCAGTGGCTCGATCAGCTACCTCGACGTGATCGTGGCGCAGACCAGCTATATCGATGCGAAGGCACAGGTGGCGGCGGCAGACCAGCGCGTGGGCTCCGATCGCGTTTCGGTATTCAAGGCGCTGGGCGGCGGATGGGAGAGCGCGGACGCAGGACGATGACAGGTGGTGGCCCCGATACATGGGGCTGCCTGGTCGCGGGTCGATGCCGGGCAACGTCAGTATGCCGGTTCAGACCTCCGTTTCTGGATCAACAATGGAAGAGCACTATGTCATCGCACGAGCCTACGCAGGCGATCGACCTCATGGCGGCATTTTCGCGCCGTAACCGCAAGCATGCAGCAGCGCCGGAGGAGGCGTCTGCTCCGGCCGACGGTCTCCAGGAAGCTGGGGACAGCGACTCCCTCATGAGGCAGGTGAAGCGGTTGAAGTCGGCGGATCTGCGTCCGACGACCACCCGCATCAGCGTGCTTGCTGTCCTCGAGCAGGCGGCTCCAGACTGTCTTCACGCGAACCAGATATTGCGCGAGCTGGCGAGACTTTCCGGTACGGAAACCGTCGGGTCGACCTACCGGGCCCTGAAGGATCTGCAGGAGTGCGGACTCCTGATCCGAAGCTGGAATGAACGGGGAAAGACGCTCTACCGGTTAAGGCCAGAGGGTCATGGCCCTGGGGGCAACACCCTGGTCTGTCGGTGTGGGAGGCGGCTGGTGGCCGTCGAGGACAGCGTCCTTCAGGAGACATTGACGCGGCTGGCCACGCGGGAAGGTTTTGCTGTTCAGGACCGGCCGGTGTTCACGATCTCGACGGTCTGTGCGGGATGTGAACACCACGCGCACAGCAGGTGATGCGTGGATGAATCTGCGATCGCCTGACTCCCTTTTCGCGGCGAAGGGTCCGCTGGGCCCGTCCGGGGATGCGGTGCAGAAGCGCCTGCAGCGGCCCCACGGTCTCACGACAAAAACAGGAAGCGACCTTCCACGTCATCAGGGGGGCGTGACGATGCTGATCCCCGGGGACCGGCCGGCCATCTTCCGGATGGAGGAATCGCCCCCGGCGCCGGTAGCTGGCATGGCCATGATGCGGTTTCATGCCGGGAGGTCAGTGGTTGCGCCCGCAAGGCTCCTGCCTCCTCACTTCCACATACCTACATCTGACGGACGTTTCTGATGGACAAGCTGGAGTGCATGCGGATTTTTGTTCGCGTCGCCCAGGCCGGAGGATTTGCCAGGGCAGCCTCGCATACCGACCTCAGTACCGCGGCAGTATCCCGCGCGATAATGGACCTGGAGTCGCGGTTGGAAACCCGTCTGCTTCACCGGACGACACGCCAGGTTTCCATCACCGAAGCGGGCCAGCGCTACCTTGAGCATTGCGAGCAGATTCTGGCGCATGTGGAGCTTGCCGAGGCACAAGCCACTGACGCAGGCAGACAGCCGTCGGGCAGGCTGCGTATCCATGCCAACACCAGTTTCGGGCAGCATCACCTGGTTCCCCTCATAGCCCTCTATACACAGCAGTTCCCGGATGTCTCGATTGATCTGGTGCTGGCGCAGCGTGTGCCTGATCTGATTGAAGAGAATTACGACGTATCGATTGTCGTGGCGCCGCAACTGGTCGATTCGTCCCTGATCTCGCAATGTCTTGGCACCGCCGGCGTCCTGCTTTGCGCGTCGCCCCGCTACCTCTCAGGCAGGGGAACGCCGGCAACCGTTGAGGAACTCCAGCAGCATACCTGTCTGCGACTTGTCCTGCCGGACAGTTCCACCGGGCAGTGGGTCTTCGATGGGCCGGATGGTGGAGTGTTTTCGCCTTCCCGTATGACGCAGTTCACCGTGAACGTCGGCGAGGCGATGGCCGAGGCGATCCGGGCCGGCATGGGCATTGGAGTACTGCCAGTGACCGTCGCCCTGCCGGGACTGCGCGATGGGAGCCTTGTACAGGTACTGCCGGCCCTCCGGCTGCGTCCTGCTCACATCCACGCACTTTACGCGTCGCGGCAGTACCTCGATGCAAAGATCAGGACATTCGTCGGATTCCTCCGTGAGTCTCTGCCGCACAGGCTTGCCGGGCAGGAGCAGGAACTCCGGGACTGGAGAAACAGGCAACACAGCGCGAGGACGAATGGGCGCGTGCGTCGCCTGCACAACGTGACCGGGTAAAGAGGACCCCGCTGCGGAATATGCAGTTCCAGCTTTTGGGGACTTGATAGCTGACCCCGGGGCGAGCGGCAGCGAATCGGATCACGCGAGCAGGCTGGAGTGCGCAATAAACTGGCTGAACTGCGCAATGCGCCGATCCCTCTACAACGCTAACATTCCATCATCCCGGAATGAGACACATTTTCGATATCAGTCGGTCATTGCAGCAAGGCCGCGACGCCCACTTCGCCAGCATCAGCCAGCGTCATTCACAGTTGTATTCACCTTGTGACGTACAGCGTTACGACCCGTGGTGTCGCTTGCCCGGCATGTACAGTCCGTCTTCCGGCGTGACTCATCCAGTTTCGGTCCTCACGGGCGTGATGGACCTATTGCGCGACTGACGGGCCCTGAATCGTGGAGCATCGACAGAATTCACGGGAAATCGTACTTTGGTAAAAGGATTATTTATGTCTGCCAGCCGTCCCCCTTACAGTCTTTTCAGGGTTGTCGCTGAAGGCGTTGAACGGATCACGCCACATATGACGCGCATCACGATTGATGCAAGCCGTCTGCCGGATTTGCGCCCCGGTCTGCCTGCCCGGTGGCTCAAGGTTTTCGTGCCCGCTGCAGATGGCCAGAGTCCGGCGGGGCGCGCCTACACGGTCCGGCGCTTCGATCCGGTTACGAAGAAGCTTGATCTCGACTTTGTCCTGCACGGGGACAGTGGTCCGGCGTCGGCCTGGGCCGCACGTGCCGCGGTCGGTGATTCATTTGAGATCAGCGCGGTGCACCCGCGTAGCGGCTTTCCCATTCAATCCTCGACGCAGCACTACCTGCTGTTTGGTGACGAAACCGCGTTGCCGGCGATTGGCAGTATTCTCGACACGCTGCCGGCGCATGCCCGCGCGGAGGTCTTTGTCGAGGTCGCCGATGACCGTGAGGAGCAGGTGTTCCAGTCGGCGGCAGAGGTCAGCCTGACCTGGCTACACCGCTCGGGCAACGGAGATGCCGGGCCCCGTAGCCTGAAGGACGCTGTCAGGATGTTGGCACTGCCTGGAGAAAACACCGCGATCTGGGTCGCGGCGGAATCGTCGGTCGTAAAGGCCATCCGGAAGCACGCCCTGTTTCACTGGGCCGTCGACCGGGAATTCCTGCATGCCGCCGGATACTGGAAACGCGGCGAAGCCGATCACCGGGATGAAGAGGGTTTCGCCTGACAGTCATCGGGCGCGAGGCGGCCGGTGGCGTCGGCAGGAAGCGGCATGGTGTGGCACGTGAGGGATGGACCCGTCGGCATACCGCCAGTCATGCCCGGGTGACTGGTCCTGATGACTGCCGGCTGGGCCGGCCGCCTTGCGAATGAAAGATCCTGGGAAGCACGGGTGCCCCGTCGACCTGTCGCCTGGAATCAGTACGTCGAGCCAGCCCTAAAGAAGACATCATGCGCACGGCGTGTGAACGCTGGGCGTGAGCAGCCCGGGCGTCACCGACCCGGGCGGGCTGCGGCGCGCTTTCGCGTTGCTGATGTCACAGCATCGCTCATTGCACGGGTTCCGGGTAGGGCTTGAGCCGGAAGGGCTGCACCATCTGGCCGAAATCCGGGACGCCATCCGGATGCGTGGCGCTGTCCGCGTCCTCGGACTGGCCCAGCGACGTATCCTGGGCCATCATGTCGATCGCAAGATCCTGGTTGCGGGCGATGTAGTCACGCAATGCGTGCTCGTAGTGCCCGATGCCCGCCACCAGTGCCGATGGACAAGCCGCCAGTTCACCGGCCAGGACGTAGGCGCCGACCATTGCCACGGTCGTGCCCTGGCCCGTTGCCGGCGAGACGCTGTAGCCCGCGTCGCCGACCAGCACCACCCGGGCGCTCGACCAGCTGTCCATGCGAACCTGGTGGGTCGCATCGAAGTAGAAATCAGGGGCGTCCTGCATGTGCGCAAGCAGTTGCGGGATCTCCCAGGCCGCGCCGGCGAACCGTTCAGTCACCAGACGCTTCTGCGCGGCGATATCGCGGTAGTCATAGTCCAGCGCTTCTGCTGAACCGAAGCCGAGATAGACTCTCGCCGGGGCATCCCTGTCCATCGCCAGCACGCCGGCCATCAGGTTTCCCTGGTCATGGAAGACCTGCCAGTGGTCAAGGCCCAGGAAGTTGGGGGCGGCGAAGACCGCAACATGGAAACCCACAAAGCGCAGGAACGGCTCCTCGGGGCCGAAGACCAGCCGGCGCACGCCCGAGTGCAGGCCGTCCGCGCCGATCACCAGATCGAAGCGGCGCGGCGCAGCCCTGGCGAAGGCGACATCCACACCGCTTTCGTCCTGGGTGATCGACGTGATCCTGTCGTCAAACAGGAACGCCACGTGTTCCTCCACGGCCTTATACAGTACCTGGCACAGGTCATCGCGCAGGATTTCGACATCCGGGCTGTCGAACCGGCCCCCCGTCAGGGTGCGTTCGGTGCTCCGGAAGAGTTCCTGGCCCCCGGCATCCACGACCGACATGCCGGTCAGCCTGGTGGCCCGCTCACGGAGGGTGGCGAGGATGCCCATGCGTTCGGCGACTTCGAGGGCCGGGCCACGCACATCGAGCGCCTGGCCGCCCGGACGCAGATGCGGAGCGCGCTCGACCACCGTGACCTGGAAGCCATAGCGGGCGAGCCAGTAGGCGGTGGACAGGCCGGCGACGCTGGCGCCGGAAACGAGGATGCGGATGTCATGTTTCATGGCGATCTTGTGAATCCGTGTCATGTCACTTCTTGCTGGCGTCCCACTTGTCTTCACGGTCTTCGCGCGTGTTGACCTCGATCTGGACGCCGCCGGGCGTGCGCGCGAAGAAGCGCGAACCACGGCCGAGCCGGTTGAAGATTTCGGATTCGAGGGCGATGCCACTGCCCTTGAACGTCTCGTACATCGCATCGACTTCATGCCTGGTCGCCAACTCGAAACCGAAATGGAAGTCCTTATGCCAGGTCACATCGGCCGGCATCTTTTCAAGCACGATGTCGATGTGTCCGTGCCGTAGCAGGGCGCTACCAGTGACCGGCTCGGTGAACTCCAGCGTGGCACCCAAATGCTGCTCGAAGAAGCTGGCTTCACTCGCAACATCGTGCGTGGGGAAGCTGAGGTGGTTCAGCTTGGCGTCTTTGTAGAGGCTCATGATGATCTCGCAAAAAAAGTGAAATGGAGTCGATGGATGGTGCAAAGCATCGGTCCACGAAGCCGTACCGGATGCCCGGCTTTCCATGCCATTATTTTGCGAGTAATTGCTTATTTACGAAACTCGCATTTGCTGTCAGTTCGGCGTCGAGCGTCAATCGCCGGAAATGACGGGGAATGCTCGCGCATGCGATGCGCTGGCCAGGCGATTACTCGCATTCATGGCCGACCCAAGTCATACCTTGCGGGGTCCCGGCGCGAGGCCGAGGTAACCAGACACGGTACGCTCGATCCGTTGCTCAAGATCCTTGATGTTAATTTCGCCACGGTCGCCCGCCGCATCGACCAGCACGCGGATGATGTTTGCGAGGTCATCAACCGCCGTTTTAATGTCTGGCTGCGCGGGGATGTCCTTATGGGACAGAATCTGCTGCATCAGTTCATGGAACGGGGACAGCGATGGAGCCAGTTCCCTGGCGATGGGTGCGCGGGTTTCCTCAAAGTCGAGCAGGCGCGCCAGGATCGGCCTGCGCAGTTGTTCACGTGTCGCGACAGCGATCAAATGCTTCAATGCCTTGCGGCCCGTCGTTTCTTTCAAGGCGCTTTGGGCTTCGGCGAGCAACAGCGCGCGTTCGCGCAGGGCCAGCGCAACGATCAGCGCATCCTTGCCGGGAAAGTATTGATACAGCGAGCCGACGCTGATCCCGGCGCGTAGCGCGACACGATTCGTCGTGAACGCCTGCAATCCCTGCGTTTCCAGAACACAAGCCGCCGCCTCCAGAATGGCGGCCACCATCTGTACGGCACGCGATTGCTGGGGGATCTTGCGCGGCATGAGCGACGGGCGCTTTCCTGCTGTCACGGGGTGCCTCGATCCGATGCGGGCAAAAACCCGGGTTGCCGGCATGCCGGACGACATGTCCGAAACGGGGCGCCGGCACCAGCGGCATTCCGGCAGGGGCGTCCCGGGAATGCGACCGGGCGCGCTGTCGTATAGGGTCGCGACGCATCAGTGCGAAGTCGGCTCGCCGGGCCGTGGCGCTGGATCATCCATCCAGGGAGAGGGCGGGTCTTTCCGGCGCGGCTGCGTCGATGCAAATCCGGCGGCGACCCCGGTTTGCCCAGACAGGCCCCGATGTTCAATGCCAACGGATTCACATTCACCCCGCAGGCGCCCGACGCTCTCCGGGTCATGCAGCATGTCCTCATATCGCAGCATGCCCCCGTCCCGTTCCTGTGCGGTTGCATTGGTTCAACGCTGGAGTGCAGCGGGTGCGAGATCATCCTGGGTGCGCCGGATATTGAATCTTCAGATGAAGGGCAAAATAGACGAATGCCGGGGTTTCCATTCCAGAAACAGACGGGCCTTGTCGGCATTGACCCGGCAATCTGAGCCCAGCGCCACCGTGGCCATCATGTCACCCCAGCAGGCGGCGGCTTCGTCGGGACTCAGGGAAACCGGCTTGCCGCCCAGGTGAAGTTTCTTCTGGATGGCTTCTGCGATTTCCCTGAAAGATGCCAGCCCATTCTCGGCAAAGAAACAGGAACCCGGCCTGGCCTTTTCCAGGGCCGCGACGTACAGGTCCGCCAGATCCTCGACGTGGACGTTGCTCCAGTGTTGCTCGCCGTTGCCTACATAGACGGCAGTGCCCCTTTCTTTTGCAGTCCTGACAAGCAGCGGGACCTGCATGCTTTCCCTCCTGAGCAGCAGGCCCGTGCCATACACCATGCCCGGCACAATGACGATGCTCCGGATGCCCTGCAGGGCCGATCGCAGGATGCGGTTGTTGATGAGAACCCGTTGCCCGAGTGGCGCATCCGTTTCCAGCGGAAAATCCTCCGTATAGACGAAGTGTGCCGTCTCAGGCCGGTCCCAGTTGGCCACGATGCCGGAGCCCGACGTATGGATGAAGGTCTTCCCTGTTCCATTCAGAAGGGAAAGACAATTCTCCACGACCTGCGGGTCATCAGAATCCGCTGTATGGATGATGGCCCCCGACGAGGCGAACGCTTCTTCGAGAACATCGATGTCCTGGAGGGAGCCCTTGACCGCCTGGATATCCAGTGCCTTCAGGGCCTCGATATCGGTATCCCTGCGCGCCAGCCCCCAGACGGGGTAGCCCCTTTCCTTCAGTCTGACGGCAACGCTGCCACCGATGTAGCCCGTGATACCCGTCACAAAGATGCGCTGGCTGTTTTCCACGATCGCGTACCCGCTGGTTGGTGTTTCATGCGCTGACAGGACACCGCCGATGCTGACTGCTGCCCGGTGAGCCATCACGCAACCGGTTCGTAGGTTCCTGTGCCCCCGGGCCACGGTGTCAGCACCTCGAAGCCATCAGCGGTTACGGCAACCATGTGTTCCCACTGTGCGGACAGGGAATGATCCCGCGTGACGACGGTCCAGCCATCCGACAGTACCCGGGTAGCGTGCGTGCCGGCATTGAGCATCGGCTCGATGGTGAACACCATGCCTTCCTCCAGGCGCAGTCCTTCGCCTGGTTTGCCAAAGTGCAGCACCTGGGGTTCGTCGTGATAGACCTGCCCGATACCATGGCCGCAATAGTCGCGCACCACGCTGAATCCTTCCCGGTGAGCGACGGACTGGATTGCGTATCCCACATCGCCCAGTGTGGCACCCGGACGCACTTCCAGGATGCCGGCCCGCATTGCCCTGTAGGTCGCCTTCACCAGTCGCCGCGCCAGCGGGTCGGGTTCGCCGACGAAGTACATGCGGCTGGTGTCGCCGAACCAGCCGTCCCTGATGACGGCGATGTCGATGTTGACGATGTCGCCTTTTTTGAGGATCTGCTGCGCCGACGGAATGCCGTGGCAGACCACGTGGTTGACGGAGGTGCATACGGTCTTCGGGAAGCCGTGGTAACCGATGTTGGCCGGGATCGCATGCTGCACGTTCACGATATGGTCGTGGCACAGGCGGTCAAGTTCTTCGGTGGAGACACCCGGTTTCACGTGTTCAGAGATCATGCGGAGCACGTCGGCCGCAAGTGCGCCGGCAGCGCGCGCCATGGCGATTTCGGCCGCTGACCTGATGAGACTGCGCTGTTTCATGACGTTACGCGATCGCCCTTACCACGCCACCGTCTACCCGGAGTGCGGCGCCGGTCGTGGCCGACGCCGGGGCGCTGCAGACGTAGGTGATCATGGCCGCAATCTCGTCGGGTGTTGTGAATCGCTGAAGCAGCGAAGACGGACGGGCCGTTGCGAAGAATTCGTGCTCGATGACCGATGCATCAACGCCGCGGCTCGCCGCAAGCTGGGCAACGAATCCACCGACACCTTCCGACGCGGTCGGCCCGGGCAGCACGCTGTTGACCGTGATGCCAGTGCCGGCAAGGGTCTCGGCGAGCCCGCGGGCCACCGCCAGCTGTGCGGTTTTGGTCATGCCGTAATGGATCATCTCGGCCGGAATCTGCAGGGCGGATTCGCTGGACACGAAGACAATCCGCCCCCAGTTGCGTGTGCGCATGCCTGGCACATAGTGACGCGAAAGCCGTACGCCGCTGAGCACGTTGGTCTCGAAGAAACGGATCCAGTCTTCGTCGCGAATCTGCTCGAACGGTTTCGGTTCGAAGATGCCGAGGTTGTTGACCAGCACGTCGATCTCGGGAAGCTGGCCAGTCAGCGTATCGCAGCCTTCCCGGCTGCTCAGGTCGGCCGTGATGCCCGTGATCGTCGCATCAGGCAATTCGCGTCTCAGCGCGTCCACCGCGCCGTCAACGCGCGCCTGGGTGCGGCCATTGACCGTGACGTGGGCGCCCTCGGCCACGAGTGCGCGAGCGGTGGCGAATCCGATGCCCGCTGTCGAGCCGGTGACCAGCGCCCGTTTTCCTTTCAGTCCAAGCTCCATGACTCCACTCCAGTCCGTTTGGCAATCTTCTACGTTACCTCTCCCGGGCGCGGCGCAGTAGCGAAATCTGGCCAGACTGTTATTCATTCCGGACAATGCGTGACGGGACTGAACCGGCAACCACGACGCCAGGCCGCGAGCGTAGTATCTCCAGCTTGTCGTGCAGCCCCGTCCGCCCGGCAAGGTGGGCGCGCCAGAGGCCAGGGTATCCGGTCCGGAGCACCCGGCGAAAGTGGATGCCCCGGAACCCGGCATTAACTGCGCCTGCCTTGCTGGAAAGAAAAATTGCTGCCCGGGAGGGATGCGCTCCCACATGCGCTGCTGCCGCCGCCCGCGTGCGGCTCACCCCGCCGTGCCGAAGCGCAACACTCTTTTCCGATATCGGCAAGAACCCGCCTGTCGCCGCGCAAGCCCAAGCCCAAGCCCAAGCCCAAGCCCAAGCCCAAGCCCAAGCCCAAGCCCAAGCTTAGCAACGCACATACCGTCAGGAGCTGACCGCATTGCCGGGTCAGCCGCACGGCCCGCCCATGCAAAAGGAAACTCATGCGCCACAACCAGCCTGTCACGCAGCAGGAATATGACTACCCGGCCGGCCAGATGCTCGTCTCGGCGACCGACCTTAAGGGCCGCATCCGGTACTGCAATCCCGCTTTCGTCTCCATCTCCGGCTATACGAAGGAAGAACTGATCGGCGAGCCACACAACATCATCCGCCACCCGGACATGCCGCGCGAAGCGTTCGCGGACATGTGGGAGACGATCCGCGCGGGCCGTCCGTGGACTGCGCTCGTAAAAAACCGCCGCAAGAACGGCGACCACTACTGGGTCCGCGCGAACGTCACACCGATCACCGGGCGCGGCGCAGTAGTTGGCTATCTGAGCGTGCGGGTAAAACCGTCGCGCGATGAGATCCGTGAGGCCGAAGCCCTGTACACGAAACAGCGGGAAGGCCGCCTGCGCGGCTACAGGCTGCACCGGGGCGAGGTCGTGCGTACCGGCGCGGCGGGTGTGCTGGCGTCGCTGCTGCGCATCCCGGTCGCGACGCGCGTGGTGATCGGCTATGTGGCGACCCCGGTCGCGCTCGCGGTTGCCGGGGTCGCCGCATGGCAGGACGTGCCACCCATGCCGTTCTGGATTGCGTTTGGCGTCGCAACGGCCTGCAGTGCGTTCGCGTGGTGGCAAACCACCGGGCATCTGCGCACGCCGCTACAACAGATCTCCGGGGTATCCGCGCGGATGGCCGCCGGCGACCTCACCGCGCAGATGACCGTCGCGGGCCGCGACGATCTCGGCAACGTGCTGCAGGCCCTGAACCAGTTGCAGGCGAACCTCACCGCGATCGTGTTCGACGTGCGCTCGCAGATCGACGGCATGCTGGCCACTGCGCGCGAGATATCGGACAGCAACGTCGATCTCGCGCGGCGCACCGAACTGCAGGGGGCGTCGCTTGAAGAAACCGCCTCGACGATGGAAGAACTGACGACCACCGTGCAGGCCAACGCCGATGCGAGCACCCGTGCGCTTGAACTCGCGCGCGACGCGCACGCTGCGGCGGCCGAGGGCGGCTCGATCGCGGGGCAGGTCGAGCGCACGATGATGGGTATTACCGAAGCGGCGCGCCGGATCGCCGACATCACCGGTGTGATCGACGGCATCGCGTTCCAGACCAACATCCTCGCGTTGAACGCGGCGGTTGAGGCCGCGCGTGCGGGCGAGTCGGGCCGCTCGTTCGCGGTCGTCGCCGGTGAGGTGCGGACGCTCGCGCAACGCTGTGCGGCGTCCGCGAAGGAGATCCGGCAGGTCGTCGAGGCGAGCGTCAATGAGATCGCGCAGGGCACCGAACTGGTCGCGCGGACCACCACGCAGATGCGTAATATCGACGAAGCGGTGAGCCGGGTGTCATCGATCATCGTCGAAGTCGCGCACGCGAGCGGTGAACAGGCCGAAGGCATCCGGCAGGTGAACCAGGCGGTGTCGCATCTCGACGGCGCGACACAACAGAATGCGGTGCTCGTCGAGCAGGCCGCGGCGACCGCGCAGCGGCTCGTGGACCAGGCGGACGTGCTCGATGAAGCGGTGCGGCTCTTCAGCGTTGGTGGCCCGCAGCCGCGGCAGGATATCTCGCGGACGAGTCCGCGCCGCGCCACCACGTCGACGCGATCGACGCCAGACGTACCGATCCCTCGCGCCGCAACCACGCCGGATGATGCGTCTGGGGCATATCGTGCCGAACGTCCGTCCAGTCCCGCGTCCCTGAGTCCACCCGTGCCGGCGAAAGAAGTTGGCCGGATTGAATAATGGTCTGGCCGGGTATCACTATCCTGGGTGCGTAAAAGACCGATAGATTCAAAATCCGGTTCGCGAGCCGGAGGCGGGTCGTCGATCCTGGCCGAAAAAAGGGGCGCGGGGCGACAGCCCGGATCTGGCCGTGCTGGCCAAGCCAGTATGAGTCGTAACCTGAAGGGCAGTCGGTCTCCGTCGGAAAGCGGTGCGTCGCCGGCCTGTTGCGCATTCGTGATACAAGAGCGGAGATTTTCGGATGGACGTCGGTACACCGCGGCGGGACCACACGGACATGGCGCGGCGCCGTGCGACATTGTCGCTGGCTGCGCTTGCGACGTCGGTGTTCCTCACCTTCATGACGGTCGGCATGCCGCTGCCGGTGATTCCGCTCTATGTCGGACATGAACTGGCCTTCGGAAACGTCCTGGTCGGTCTTTCGGTCGGCATCCAGTTTCTCGCCACCATCCTCACACGCGGCGTTGCCGGACGGGAAGCGGACCATAGTGGTGCGCGGCCGGTCATGCTGCGCGGCATGCTCTTCTGCGCCTGCTCGGGCGTGGCACTGATCCTGTCGGCGCGGCTCCCGGTCCCGGCCGGCTGGCGCCTGCTGATCCTGATCGCCGGGCGTCTCGTGCTGGGTTTCGGCGAAAGCCAGCTGATCGTCGGCATGTTCGGCTGGGGCATCGGGACAGTGGGCCAGCCGCGATCGGGTACCGTGCTTGCCTGGACCGGGATGGCGATGTACGGTGCCATCGCCGCGGCCGCGCCGCTCGGGTTCTGGCTCTATCACCTGGGCGGCCTGACCCTGGTGGGCGCGGCCGTGATCGTGCTGCCGGCGGTTGCGGCGGTTTTCGCCTTTCCGGTGGCCGGTGTGGCGCCGCATGCTGGCGAGCGCCATTCCTTCTGGCGCGTCATCGGACTGATCTGGCAGCCGGGTCTGGGCGTGCTGTTTCAGGGCGTCGGCTTCGCGGGCATCGGTGCTTTCATCTCGCTGGATTTTGCTTCCCATGGCTGGTCGGGCGCCGGTGTCGCGCTGACGTGCTTCGGCGCAGCGTTCGTCCTGGTGCGTATCCTGTTCGGAAAGCTACCGGATCGCGTGGGTGGCACGCCGGTCGCCATCGTGTCACTGATCGTCGAAGCGGCCGGACAGGGGCTGTTGTTCGTGGCACCGGTGGCCTGGGTTGCACTGCTGGGTTCTGCGCTGACCGGCGCGGGGTGCTCCCTGGTCTTCCCGTCGCTCGGTGTGGAGGTCGTGAAGCGCGTGACTCCGCAGATCCGGGCCAGCGCACTGGGTGGTCTCCTTGCATTCCAGGACATCGCCTATGGCCTCACCGGACCCGTCACCGGGGCGCTCGCCACCGGGTTCGGCTATTCGTCGGTGTATGCGGTGGGCGCCCTCTGTGCGCTGGGCGGCCTGCTGATGACGATGACCCTGGCCACCGGCGCGTTCGGCTGGTCTGCCCGCCAGTGAGGGGGCAGGCGGCGGGGTAGCTGACAGGACATGTGCAATCGTTATCCACGTTATCCCTATCCGGACTATTCATGAATCAGCCCGATGGCCTGCCATCATCGAAGCGTCGCTGGGTGATGCTGTGCATCCTGCTGGGGATGGTGCTGAGTTCGCTCGACAGCGCCATCGCCAACGTTGCGCTGCCGGTCATCGCCCGTTCGCTCGCGAGCAGTAACGCGGCGGTGGTCTGGGTGGTGAGCAGTTACCAGCTCGCGGTCATGGTCTGCCTGCTGCCGGTGGCGGTTCTGGGCGAGTCGATCGGACTCAAACGTCTCTACGCGCTGGGCCTGACGGTCTTTACGCTTGCCTCGTTGAGTTGCGCGCTCTCACCGACACTGGCGGTGCTGGTGGGCGCGCGCATCGTGCAGGGCGTGGGCGGCGCCTGCATGTCCGTTGCCGGAATGGCACTGGTGCGCACGATCTACCCTCGCAGTATTGTCGGCCGCGGCTTTGCGCTGGTGGCACTTGCCGTGGCGGTTTCCGGCGCCCTCGGACCCACCATCGCGGCGGGGATCCTGGCGGTGGCAAGGTGGCCGTGGCTCTTCCTTGTCAACGTCCCACTGGGCTGTCTTGCGGTATCGGTATTCCTCGCGCTGGGGCCCCCCGGCGTCCGGCAGGCACGCCGATTCGATGTGCACGGCGCTGTGCTCAACGGGCTGGCGTTCGGCCTGATCGTGGTCGGGGTCGGCACGCTGGGCGTGGGCGGCGTCACCATCGCCGTCGAGGAGATACTCGCGGGACTGGCGTGCCTCGGCCTGCTGATCCGGCAGCAGAGGAAGCAGGCGACGCCACTGCTGCCGCTGGACCTGATGCGCATCCCGGTGTTCGCACTGTCCGTCGGTACGTCGGTCTGCTCCTACGCGGCGCAGATCCTGGCCTACGTCAGCCTGCCTTTTTTCTACGAGACGGTGCTGCATCTGAGCCCGGTCGAAACCGGTCTGCTCCTGACGCCGTGGCCGCTGCTGGTGGCGGTTGCGGCCCCGGTCTCCGGCCGGCTGATGACCCGGCATCCTGCTTCGTTGATCAGCAGTACCGGTCTGGCCATGCTGGCGGCCGGCCTGCTGCTGATGGCCTTTCTGCCCGCTGCGCCCGCGAACTGGGACATCGTGTGGCGCATGGCGCTGTGTGGGATCGGCTTCGGGCTTTTCCAGACTCCCAACAACACGGCATTGATGACAGCGGGGCCAGTCGCGCGCAGTGGTGCCGCGAGCGGCATGGTCGCGGTCGCGCGTTATGTCGGCTGGTCGCTGGGCTCGGCCCTGGTGGCGCTCATCTTCGGGGTGGCCGGCGCGCACGCGACGGTTTCGTGCCTGGTGACGGGGGCCGGCTTTGCTGCTGTCGGCGCGCTCTTCAGTACCGCGCGCCGGTACAGTCAGCCGGCAGCCCCGCACGGGCAACCCGACGACGGAGCCGCACAACATGTTCCACCTAGCCAGCGAGGCGGGACCTGATTCGCACGGCGGTAGACCTGCGCGTCACAGTGTTTTCTGGACGGGGGTGGTGCTGGATGGATTACCTTCCATACAGGGCAGTGCTATGTTGGCGATCGTGCTTTCGGGCACCTCGTGACGCCGCAAGCATGACCGGGATTGTGATCACGACTCTCCTTCGGGATGGACGACTGTAGGAGCGGTGTTCGAGGCCGGCATGAGTGGCGCGTGTGTTCTGTGTACTTGCAGGCATTGGCATGCTCCAGCACGTCGTCCGTCGCCACCGCTATTTCACGCGTGTAACGCCAGGGTTGGTCACACTTCTTCGCGAGCGGAGTTTGATTACTCGTGTGAAGATTGCGAAAAGAGGACGGGGTGGCTGGCCTGTATTTCGGAAGATCCAGTATCGGTGGACCGGTTCCGCTTCAGTTCCCTGACCGGTCTTCCGCCGCCGGGCGACGACGAGGGCGCGGCTGAAAGGAGGGTACCGAATGCTATCGGACATCCTGGCGTGCTCACAGCATGCGGTCGATCGTAGCAACGGCTCCATGGAATGTGCGATCTACGCGGAAAAGTGCTGACGATCACGTCGCCGCACGCAGGAGGATCTCTGCTACCTGCTGCGGTGCATCCACCATCAGATCGTGTCCGAAAGGCAGATCGATGACTTCCCAGCCGGATTGCTTGCAGCGCCCGGCGATGCCGACGAACGGAGGTGATCCAAACGCGCCAGCTAGCACATAAACCTTTCGTTGCACCCGATCGAGTCCGGCTACGGATTCCAGTACGTCTTCGAACGTTGCTACCGGGTGGGCAGTACATTGGCTGTCCACCCAGGCCTGGTTTTTTTCGCCGACCATAAGCGCTTTTGCCTGTGGTGGGGGCAGGTAGGCGCGCTTGTCACCGGTGACCTGTTCCTGCATCTGGAGCCACGCTTGCTCACCTAGCTGGTCCTTCAACGATTGGCCATCTTGAGGCAAAAAGGCATCGAGATACACGACCGCCTTGATGCGGGAAGCCAGTTCCTGCGCTACGCCGCTGACTACCATCCCGCCATAAGAATGTCCTACGAGAACAATGTCATGGAGATCTTCCCACTTGACGAGATTGACTATATCGGCCACATGGTCATGCAGACGTATTGAAGGCGATAGCAGGTGCGAACGATCGGCGAGCCCGGTCAGGCTCGGCGCATGAACAACGTGTCCGGGCGTGCGCAGGATGTCGGCAACCCCACGCCAGCACCAGCCGCCGTGCCAGGCGCCATGCACCAGTACAAACGTAGAGGGTATAGCCGATCCGCAACTGTCGCCGCTTCGTGGCGTACCTGTTGAAGACCCGGACAGGGAACCTCGGGCGGGAACTTCTGATGTGGATTTATTTGCCATCTTCGTCTCAAGTTGGGTTTTGGGGCTAGGAGGCACCGTCTCGCGGCATCCGCCGGTTGAGCATCGTGCGTGCTGGGTTATCAGGCGCACGATTGAGTCTTTATGCTCCGGGCCAGATCTCCGTCGAGACGATTGCGTTTGTACCGGCAGAGGAAGGCCTCCGGCGACATGTTCTTCGGGGACGTGCCTCGATCAGGGTTCCGTACTCCCTTCGCGTGTGGCGAAACGTGTTTCCGGGCGCATCAGAAAGACTTTCGTATCCCGACATTCGCCCCGACGGTCGTGCCTTCCACCCCATTCAATGCGCCATTGAGCGCAAGCCCCGTATTCATGGCGCCGTGATTGTTCACGACGCCGACCTGTGCATAAAGCGCTGTTGCTTTTGAAAGAAAATACTGGGTGCCGAGTGCTACGACGAGAGAATGGTTGGAAGAATCGTTGCGGTCGCTTGTCACATATACACCGCCGCTGATATCCAGTTCGGGAAGAACCTGGCAGTCCAGGCCGCCGCTGTAGACGTTGCTGTCAAACGAGCCGGCCACCTTGTAGTTGACGAACGAGACTTTGGCTGTCAGCGAGCCGAAAGTGTAAGCCAGTCCCAGCTCCCGGCCTTCGAATTCCTCGGTGCTGGGCACTGGTGTCTGCGCTGTGCCGCCACTGTTGCCGTCATAGATCGCCGCATTGACCATGAGGCCGCCACCTTCATATTTCAGGCTGGCCGAATACTGGCGCCCCGCCTGAAAATTTCCCGCTTGGCCCCCCAGGGCAAGCAGTGCGCTGCCAGTGAATCCGGCAATCTTCGGGCTGGTGTACGACACCGCATTCGAATTCATGGCGCCTGTCACGAGCACATTGTCGGCATAGTTGACGAGTGCACTGCCCAGGTACGCCATGCCGCGCGGATCGGACTCGTACACTGCCAGAAAGAATGGGGAGAACTGCACGCCCGCCGTGATCTGGCCGAAACCGCCACCCAGTGCGACCCACGCCTGCCGGCCGAAGAAGTTGCCGTTTGAATCGTTGAATCCACCGTTTGCCAGACTCACGCCGCTTTCCAGATCAAAGCTCGCGGTTAGGCCACCCCCCAGGTTCTCCACGCCTTTGAGTCCGAAAGATGTAGGCATGTACCCGCTGTCTACCATTGAAAAGTTGTGACCGGCATTCTGTCCGTTCGAACCGGCAGTCTTGCTTGTGTACAACAATCCGCCGTCTGCTATGCCATACAGCGTGACGCTGCCCTGCGCGTGGGCTATCCCACATGCGAGCAGGATTGCCACGCCGGCTACACAGTTCAGTCTCGAGCCAGTAATTTTCAACATTGTTGTCTCCGTTTTTTTATGGATTGCCCGTGTCTGATGCTGCTTCGACAGCACTACGTGTCCGGGCGAACACGGTAAGCAACATGCGTCGATATTTCGATAGCCAGGGTAGTTTTTGTTATTAATTTAGTAATACTAATTATTTGGTAAGACTTCCTGCCATGTCTCGCGATGTTCGCGGTGAAGTTCCTGAAATCGATCCTACCGAACGCGAGACAAACGGCCCCTGCCGAAACTCAAATAGCCCGAGCCGTAACACTTGATCGTGAGCTGGTTCGATCCCTGCAGCTTTTTCCGGGTGCTGATACACGCTCTGGGCGCCCGTATGTGCGGCGCCCGTCGGTGTCACACGGGAATCTGCTTCTTCAGGACCAAGCCGTACATCACTGCGGAAAAGAGTGCGAGGCAGCCGGTCAACACAAGCGCGCCCACAAACCCGCCCATACGGTCCACGGCAATACCCGTCAGGATCGGGGCGCATCCGCCTCCCAGGAAGCCACCGAAGTTCTGGATACCGGCGAGCGATGCCACCATGCGTCGCGTGGTCACTGCTTCAGCGCCGAGTGTCCAGTAATTTGCCGACGACAGGCTGTAGGCGAACATGCCTGCTGTGAGCATCGCGACAGCTGTCGAGGGACTCGAACAGAACGCCGTGCCGAACATCGCCAGGCCGGTAAGAATGGCGGAGACCGATAAAAGTATCCGGCGAGACATGAGCGGGTGCAGCCCCCGTCTTACCAGCGAATCGGACAGCTTGCCCCCGATCACCACGCCGATACCGCCGGCAATATAGGGAATGGCGGCGACAAGGCCGGTGCGGCTGATCGTGATGCCCTGGGCGCGCTGCAGGTAGGTGGGTAACCACGCGATGTAGAACCAAAGGACGTACTGCAGGCAGAAGCCGCCGATGATCATCACCCACGTGGTCCGGTAGGTCAGCAGGGTGAACCAGTTGGCAGCATGAGCGCCCTGGTCCGCGCTGACTGCTTCAGCCCGGGTATGCATCTGTCCCGACCGGATATAGGCGAGCTCACGCGGATTCAGCCAGGGGTGCCGTTGGGGTTCCCGGTAGAGGATCAGCCATCCGAGCAGCGAAACAAAGCCAAATGCGCCCATGAGCATGAACATCGCGGGCCAGCCATAGGCGACCATCAGAAAGGTCGAGACCGGTGGTGCAATCGCCAGGCCGAACTGGGAGGCGGACAGGTAAATGCTGGAAGCAATCGCCTTTTCATGGTCGGGAAACCACGCGTCGGTCGCCTTGATGCCGGACGGAAAGAGGGGGGATTCGGCGACGCCCAGTGCAATGCGGCACCAGACGAAGGTCTGTACGCTGCGTGCCAACCCGGTGAAGACCGCGACGACCGACCATGTGCCCGCCGCGAAGGCCATCAGCACCTTCGCACCGAAGCGATCGACGGCCCAGCCTGTTGGCAGACTGGTGAGCGCATAGGGCCATACGAAAGCAGACAGAATGACGCCCATCATCGTATTGCTGATATGAAGGTCTCTCATGATCAGCGGGGCGGCAACGGACAGATTGCCGCGGTCGAGATAGTTGGTCAGGGTGAGCAGGGTAATGATCGCGACGATGACCCATCTCAGGTTCAGGCCGCGGGGGCGATCGCTTTTGACCGCCGGGCTCGCGATATCGCTGGCAGGACTGCCGGCCAGATTGTTCCTCATCTCCATGTCTCCTCCATTATTTGTTTGCCGGAACTTTGTCGTTCCCGGTACATCAAGGGCACATCATTGGCTTGAACCCGCGGGCAAGGAACTCAGGCCTGACCGGCGCTAACAGAACCGGTCGAAGTGAATCTGGGACACAGGCACGCGGTGACCGACGACAAGCATTCGCTGAACCGCATCGACCATTGCCGGCGGCCCGCTGAGATAAATCTCGAACTCGGCGAACCGCTTGCCGAGCCTAGCCTCGAGGACTTCATGGATGAAGCCCCGTTCGCCGGACCAGCCTTCGTCCGTGATCGAGGACGAATCGGATACGGCGCTGACGTTGATGATCTTTCCTCGCAAGGCGTCGTCCGCAGCGAGAAGCGCGGCATCGCACAGATCCTGCGGCGTCCGGCCGCCGTAGAACAGATGAGTCTCACGCCCGGCGAGGCCTGGCGTCCTGGATGCGCCACGCAGGATGGACATCATCGGCGACAGGCCCGCGCCGCCCGCAATACACAGGATCGGCCGTGGCGACTCGGGGCGCAGGTAGGCCGTGCCATAAGGGCCGTCGAGCGTCACGCGTACAGCCGGCGTGGTTTCGATCCCGAACAGGCGCGGGGAGAAACGTCCTTCCGGCACCCGCTTGACAATGAATTCCCAGATCCCTTCGCGATTCGCGGTGTTCGACATCGAATAGGCACGCTCCTCGTGCGTGCCTTCGATGCCGAGCATGGCGTACTGGCCGGGGAGGAACTCCGCAGGGCCCTCGCCACGAAAGCGGAATTCCGACATGTCGCGGGTCAGACGCGTCACCCGTTCGAGTTCGAGACGTTGTCTGCGAGGCACAATAGGAGGCACATATTCCTCCAGGCGCCGTATGCGGATGACGCAGTCGGATTGCGGCACGGACTGGCACGCCAGCCGTTTGCCGGCCGCGCGCGCACGCGCAGACAGGCCGGCGGCGTCCGGCATCCTGTCGATGACCTCGCCGGAGGCCAGTTCGTACATGCAGCTACCGCAGCCACCGGAGTTACATTCGTAGGGAAACCCAATACCACTTCGCAACGCTGCTCTGAGGAGGGTGTCGCCTGGCGCATTGGTATAGCTCAGCTCGCTGTCCGCCATCCGGACCACGCAAGGTTCGCCTGCGCCCGTCGTGGCTGCGGCCGTGCCGTCAGGCTCTGAACGGGTATCGCGCGCTGCCGCGGACCCGGCGTCAGCCGCCACTTTCGCGACGAGCACCGTGCCATTCTTTACCTGAACGTCGAAGGTCTGAAGCGCAACTTCGCAGGGGTAGGAGATGGCTTCGCCCGTGGTCACGTCGAAGGAGCCGCCGTGCAGCGGACATTCGACGACATGGTCGCAAAACGTCCCATCGGTCAGCATGGCGACATTGTGGGTACAGATGTTACTGGTTGCGTGGACGGTGCCCGCGACGTTGAACAGCGCAATCGGCGGCAGGCCATCGATGTCGATTGGCCGCATGGTGCCGGGATCGAGCTCGCCCAGATTGCATACAGGGACCCAGTCATCCTGTCGGGTTCGGCAATTCATTGACAATCCTGAAATGAAAAAGCGCGCCACTGCCGATACTTGGTACTTGCAGTACTTCAGCGAGCGCGCGTTACTAGACAGCGTCGATACAGCGTGATGGCGTCATTGCCATTCATTCATTCATGGAAACCTCTACCGGCGGCCAGATAAGCCGCATTCAGGATCGCGCTGAGGACCATCGTGTGGTCGGCGCGTCCGCTTCCCGCCAGCTCGTAGGCGACGCCATGTGCAACAGTCGTGTGGACGTAGGGAGGCCCCAGCATGACGACGCTGTTGCCTGAAAATCCCCATGTCTTCATCGCGATATGGCCTTGGTCGTGATAGAGAGCGACCACGACGTCATAGCGGCCTTCGATGCAATGACGGAAAACCGAATCCGGACTGACCGGTCCGTGGACGTCAATGCCATCGTTGCGCGCCGCTTCAATGGCGGGAAGGACAGCCTCGCGCTCTTCGAGGCCATCCGCATGAGGATTGAGCCCGGCCACCGCGATGCGCCGCTTCGTGATGCCCCACTTTTTCATTGAGGCATCAAGGAAGCGGATAAGCTTTCCGACCGGTTCCAGCTGGACGCGGCCGGGTACCTCACGTAAAGGAATGTGGTCGGTCAGGTGCGCGATCATCAGCGGCGACGACCGAAGCAGCAGGTACGCGCCTTCGGGGCCGTGCGTCGCGATCCGGTTCAGGGTGCCGGCCATCTCCATCGAGGCTGAGCTGATGGGGCCCATCACGGTTGCGTCGAGGATGCCTTGCCGCGCGAGCCTGTCGGCATGTTCGAGCCACATCCCGCTGGCCCAGCCCGCGCGTTCGACGTCCTTGCCGTATTGAATCCAGCCGGCGTCGAACGCCACAGGTTCGATCACATCGAGCATATCGCTTCGTGCGGCGCACTCGTCAGGCCCGTCCACCCGGCGAACTTCGAGCGGCAAGCCGGTGATTCGTGCGGCCTCGCGCATCACCGCACAACTGCCGATAAGCACGGGCATCGAGCATTCATGAAGCTTCCCGGTGTGCCACGCCTTGGCGATGACTTCGGGGCCTATTCCACACGGGTCGCCGATCATGATTCCAACGGCCGGCTGTGTGTTGCGGTTATTCGTCATATTGCATACCGTACGTAGTTTCCGGCCGTTTCTGCTGCGATCGACATGGGCTAGACGTTGTAGAAATCGAGCACTTCGTGAATGATGTCATTCACGATCACGGTCTTTTTCGACCGTATCCGCCAGTCGTCTCCCGCGGCTTGCAGCACATATTCGGCGTAGCCGAAGTAGGCTGCCACCTTGCCTTCCAGAACAGAATTCGCGATCCAGCTGGTGCGGGCGTGCACCGCATCGTCCTTCACCTCAGCACTCACGAGTTGTGGCAGGTGGATGGTGCGGGGCGCCGGATTGGCGGACGATGCCCGTCCCGTGCGTATACGGAAAACCCGCGCTTCCAGTCCCACCCGATTCTTGTAGTAGATCAGTGACAACTCGCGACTGGGGTCAGTGACCAGCGTCCCGTTGCTGCGCCAGGCGGGAATCCAGTACTCACAATCGGGCAGATAGAGCTCCAGCCAGCGATCCCAGTCCTTCGTATCGAGCAGTACGGCTTCCTTCCCGATGAAGCCTTGAACCGACTCCCACGTGCTATTTGCTTTTGTCATCGATCATTCGCCTCCTGCGAGTTCCCGGCTGATGCTGTCCTGCATGCGTCTCTTCCACTCTTCGAGAATGGTGATGAATACGCCCTCGTCGGCTGCTTCGGTGCCGCTGCTCAATGCGTTGACGCCCAGCCGGCGTCCCGAATCGTTGGCGCCATGTACCCAGCGCGTCTGTCCGCGCGACAGGTCGTTCCAGGGAGCGTTCCCGGCCCTGTAACCGATCTGGCAGTTCCGGAACTCGGTCAGATCGTCCGGCGTGGCCATGCCGGTGGCATTAAAGAAATCCTCGAACTGGCGAATCCGGCGTTCTCTCATGTCGGGGCTTTCATCAACGGGCGCAATGCAATAGCTGATGACCTCGGTTACATCGACGGAGACGGGACGCAGGATACGGATCTGGGAACTCATCTGGTCCATCAGGAAGACGTTCGGCATCAGCAGCAGATTGCGGACCTTTTTTGTGATCCAGTCAGCGTATTCGCTTCCGAAGCGCTCGACGTATCGCTCATGGAGCGCATAGGCCGGGCGGTCCTGATAGTTTGCATAAGGCGCATAGAGAACACCGTGGCCGTTGTCGAACGCGAAGAAACCGCTGTCCCCTTCGCCCCAGTTCGAGACATCGAGATTTTTCGTGGTATCGGTCACCGCATTTTTTGCGCGCCGCTTGGTGGTCATGATGTAGTTGCCGTGGACTGTCCCCACGTGGTAGCCATCCAGTCCATTTTCTGCGGCCAGCTTCCAGTTTCCGGAGAACGTGTAGGCGGTTTCTCCTGGCAAGACCTCAAGGTTGCCGCTGGGCGACTGATCGGCGACGAGATCGATAAAGAGCGCTGCGCCCGCGAGATATTCCTTCAGCGAAGGGACTTCGGCACTCAGGGAAACAAAAATGAACCCACGGTAGATTTCAAGTTTCGCTACGGGCGTCAGACCGAGGTGGGATCTGTCGAACCCGGACGGATAACCACCCTTTGCCTCGTCTGTCACATTGACGAGTTCTCCGCGCGCGTTATAGCACCATCCATGAAACTGACACATGTGGATCTTCCTGCTTCCGACTTTCTCCCGGCATACGCGAGCGCCCCGATGTGCACAAACATTCAAAAATCCGCGGACTTCTCCGTCCTGGTCACGTGTGAGCAACACCGGCTGGCGTCCTACGGTCAACGTGAAGAAATCGTTGACGTTCGGAAGCTGACTGACGTGCGCGGCGTAGACCCAGTTTCCTTCGAAAAGATGGCGCATCTCGAGTTCGAAGAGATCCGGGTCGGTATAGATGTTTCGTGCGCCAAGGTAGACGCCTTCGGGACCCTGGCGTAGCGCGGGGTTCACGAGTTGCGCCTGGACTTCCGCGGCAGTGCGTCGGGCGACCGCGGGCTGGTGTGGAACAATGGGTATCGTCTTGTCGATGGAACTCATCAGTTAACTCCTGTGAAACGGTGTGTCGTTGTGCTGACACCCGTTTCCCGTTCATGGCTGCGTGATTCTGCTGTGCCGGGCTGTGCCGGGCTGGACGGGCGTGCCGGGTTTATTGAGCCTCACCCGTCAGCAGATAGTGTTCGACCACCGCATTGAATTCGGCAGGAGCTTCGTACTGTGGCCAGTGCGCAGCGTTGGCCGTCGAGATATAGAGCGAACCACGTGAGAGTCGAGGCAGCGCGGCCCGTGCGGATTCGACGTCGTGTATTGGATTGAACTTCGTCCAGTAGAGTAGCGTCTCGGCGGCGATGTTTTCGAGCTGGATCATTTGCGAACCCGAGGCGTCGTCATTGAGCCGCTGCAGCAGTGCCAGCACCAGTGGGCCGGCGCGCTGAAAGTCCGGCTGCGTGTAAAAGAACAGGCGGGTTTCGACCAGGTCCTCATCGAGCAGCCCCCAGTTCGACTCGTGCATCAGGAACTGCATGCGCTTGCGGACGGAATCGACGGTGGGCTGCTGGCCCACGTTCTTCGCGCTAAGTTCGCGGAATTCGGCGGCATCGCGACGGCCCTTGTCCGTGACGATAGGAATTCCGCCGGCTGTGTTGAGAACGAGGCGTTTCACCCGTTCCGGGTATTTGACGGCGAATCGCCCGGCCACCCATCCGCCCAGCGATTCTCCCGAGAGGTGAGCCTTGTCGACGTTGAAGGCATTCATCAGTTCAAGGAGCTGATTCGCGTACGTGTCGCTGTTGTATTCGATGTCGACCGGCTTGCACGAAAGCCCGTGGCCGACGAAATCGAAGGCGATGACGTGAAAATGCTTCGAGAGGGCGATAACGTTTTTGGCATACGCTTCGAGGTGACCTCCGAGCCCGTGCATGAGGAAGAGTACCTCCGGGTTGCCTTTGCCGGCTTCCGCAATACGGATACGCTCATACGAAGGCGTCGCGACGTACCGGATTTCGGCACCGAGAAAATCTATCCACTGGCCCATTTTGTTGCCTGCTCCTGTTAAAAAAACACGTTGTATATGGCGTCAGTAAAACTAGCGGGCTGAGCGGGCCAGCGTCCGGCTGTGCCCCCAGTCACTCATCTGGCTGTAGTTCTTGACCTCCCAGGCAGCGTCATCGATGACGATGCTGCCGTGCCCGCATTCGACTGCGAACCCCGAGGGCGACTGCACGTAAAAGGAGATCACGTGGTCGTTGGGGTGGTGTCCGATGCCCATGTAGATCGGCAGCCCTTCCTTGATGCAGCGGTCATAGGCCAGTCCCACGTCGTTCAGATCCGTGACCTCCAGCATCATGTGATTGAGGTGCTTGCTGGTCGGGGCGTACGCGGTGGCCAGCGAATGGTGCCGCCCTGTTCGCGTATGAAAGAAGGTCGCGTCGAAGTCCACGCCAGGAAGCGTCTCCGAGTCACGGATATAGTCACTGACCAGAAAGCCCAGCTTCCGTGTATAGAAATCGACGGTTTCTTCATAGTTCTGCGCGATCGGCAGAATATGGCCAATGCCCTGGCGCCCGGTGACGAAGCCGCTGCCTTTCATCACCGGTGACCGGAACGGCGACGAGATCGGCGCGTAAGACGGGCCAAAAAAGAACTCATGCCTGAAGCCGTTTGGGTCGTCGCAGCTAAACAGCTTTTCGACGCGGCGTCCTTTGGCTGTTTGCGCATCGCCTTCGACAACCTCGACGTCGAGAGACCTGATTCTTGCGACGTATTGTTCGAGCTCGCGAGCGGTATCGAACTGCCAGCCCGCCGCGCTGATGTCGTCGGCCGTGCCCTTTTCGAGCAGGATACGCTGCGCATACTCATCCATGCGCAATGCGAGAGAGCGGTCGTCGCGGCGACCGACCATCAGGCCAATAATGTTTGTGGCGAAATGTTCCCAGGCGTCAAGGTCGGACACGTTTAGCACTACGTATCCAAGACTGGAAAGTTCAGACATTGTCGTCTCCTGTTATTTGTCTGGCGCCGTGAAGCGAATTGCGCTTCGCAGGCCGGCGTGCATGACGTCTATGCGAGTCGTAGCCTTGAATGCGCAATTTTTTTACTGCAATTTCGCATCGGCGCGGTGTTTTGGGGTTTCCGGCTTAGCTCAAGCTTGTGGGGCAGGGCGCATATCCGATCCATTCACACATTGCATTGCGATGGATCAACAATAGTGGAGTTTGTGAAGGTCAACTATCCGCAGGGCGCATTGCGTTATCCGTTTTTTGCCAGGCCCTGGCAAAGCGGGCCATGGTGCTGTGGGGCAACAGACAGTGCATGAGAGTGAGCCTCCCGTTATGCCATTGCGGGATAAACGGCGCACTCGCGGGTCATGGATCCGGCGAGAGATCCGGGCATGAGCGCAGGCGCGCTCATGTTTATTACGGAAGGCTATACGCCTGGCAGAAGTGGCCGCCTTCTCTATCTGTCGCAACAGCGCGCGACCGGGCGGTTCGAAGCTTCTTCATCAGTATGAGCGAGTTCGCCATGATCCGGCGCACCGCAGAAAGCCGGGATCCTGCATGTTGCGCAGGCACCCAGGTCGCGCGGCGGTGCAATGTCGATTCCCGCTCCGGCAAGTGGGCAGCAGGCTGACGAATGGTCGCCCGGAGCGGGCGGCGAAGGTTTTCCCCGAATGCAAACGCCTGCGCGGCGTCCGCGTCATGGTCGATGGCTGTTCCGATGCCAGCCGGTACTCAATGGAGATCAGGATTGCGCCTGAGACAGCATCATGCGTTGAAGTGTCGCGGACCGCACGGGCGCATGTGAGGCTTATGGAGCCGCCAATGGATACTTTAATGCAGGCATCTAACGCTACTTATATAGAGTAGTGCGATACCAGTCGCCGGGCTATCCATTGTGTGCACGGTTTTATCCGCTTTTTGCAATTCAAGGCGCCGGAGAACGGGCGACGTACCGCGGACACCGTGCGGCATGGCGCCCGGGGTTACGCGTGGATCCTGCCGGTACGCGAGCGGTGAAACGTCTCAGACGGCAACTGCCCGAAAATTGCCTTGTACTCTGCCGAAAAACGTCCCAGGTGGTTAAAGCCGTATTCGAGCGCGACCTCGGTTACGCTTTGCGCGGCCAGGTTGACGTTGGACAGGCACGCGTAGATTCTCCGGAGCTTCTTTTCCTTGATGTACGTGCTCGGCGAGACGCCCTTGCTGATGGAGAAGCGGTCATACAGCGTGCGCAGCGAAACGTTACATTCGGAAGCGAGGCTGGCCGCGGAGATATCTTCGCGGATATGGGCATCGATGTACCGGTCGACCTTGGCAAAGAGCCGGTCGTCACGGCTGACGGCGACGTGACTGATGACGTTGTTGGGAAAGAATTCCAGCAGTTTGGAGGCGAAAAAAAGCTCGAGCGCGGAATCCCGCAGGTGCGCGCCCGAACGGTGCTCTTCCGCTTCCAGATAGAGCAGTTCGATGGTACGGAAGGCGGTCGAATGGGTACTGAGCGAGCAGGCGCTGCGGGCGAAACGCACGCCGTCAGCCGGAAGCAGGCCGAAATGGTCGAGCGAACACGCATTGAAGAGCGAGCGCGGAATATTGACGATCAGCTTGGTTCCGTCCGGCGAATAGGTGACGGCCGAAGGCACGGACGGGTTCACGAGCATGGCCCAGCCAGGCTCCAGGCGGAGTTCCTGATGGTCGATGTTGATCGTACAGTTGCCGTTGATGACCAGATGTAAATGATAGTCGTCAATTCCCACCGGATTTTCGATCAGCGCCCGGCTTCCATAGGAAATGACGCTCAACCCAAGACTGCCCAGCACGGTATGGCGCAGCGTTGCCCGGTTGGCGTCGCCGTCCGATTTCAGCACGTGCATGCCGACATGGCGGCGGATATACGCTGACACCTCTTCTGGAGTGCTATTTTCGTATATTGTTGAACCCTTGAGATATTCGGCCAACATCGCGGCAGTCTCCGTTATTATCGAACAGCATCATCTGGATGTGGGGCGGGGAATAACAGTTCATTATCCAGATCACTTCCGGTCTATCTTATTAAGCTCTCGTTGCATACCGGGCTATCGGGATTTTTACCAGTGACGGCTCAGCTTGCCACCCTGCATTGGTCGGTCAACAAACTGGGGCCGGCAACGAAAGCTGTCCACGGCTAGCCTCTCTTAACCCTGTCCGCCGGCTCCGCTGAAGAGTGCGCGCACGGAGCCGAGTCCCGCGATGTGTGCTTCGAAAGAATCACCTGCGTTCACGGCAACCATCGGGCCGAGTGCACCTGACAGCACGATATCGCCTGCCTTGAGCGGTGTGCCGAGCGACGCCAGTTTTCTCGCGAGCCAGACCACCGCGTTGAGCGGATTGCCCAGACATGCCTTGCCCGCGCCGAAGGAGACGGGTTCGCCGCCCCGCTCAAGCACCATGCCGCACAGACGCAGGTCGATATCCTTTAACTGTTTCGGCGACGAGCCAAGCACAAACGCGCCCGACGATGCGTTGTCCGCGACCGTGTCGGCAATGCGAATGTCCCAACGCGCAATGCGGCTGTCGACGATTTCGATGGCGGGCAGCGCGTAGTCGATCGCCCTGATCACGTCGCCGAATCCGGTGTCGGCGTGCGGCAGATCCTTGCCGATCACGACCGCGATTTCGGCCTCAACCTTGGGTTGAAGCAGGCTCTGGACCGGGACGGGCTCAGCGTCGCCATAGGCCATGTCGGCGAACAGCACGCCGAAGTCGGGCTGGTCAACGCCCAGCTGTTTTTGCACGGCCTGCGAGGTCAGGCCGATCTTGCGGCCGACGATCCTGCGCCCGCGGCTCAGTCCGTGATCCGTGACGTGTTGCTGCACACGATAGGCGCCATCCATATCCAGTTGCGGATAGCGCTCGCGTAGCGGCGCGATCGGCGTGCGCTCCTCGATGGCGCTCAGCAACGCGTGGGCTGCATCCAGATAGTCCTGCTCAGTCATATTCCGTCTCCTGTGACATGGCTTTGTGTAACGGCAGTATCGCCGTTGCTCGGCCGGACAAGCGTTCCGGCCGCAGGTCATACGAGTCGCTTGCGGACGATAAGCGTGGAGGTTGACTGTGGATGAGTCTCCCCGCGCCTTTTCCATCGTTTTTCGCATTGCACCCTAGGGCCGCTGATCTTAATTCTCACAATGTAATAATGAAAATCACATATTGATATTTTATCCGAGGCGTCTTAACCTTTCCATAGTTTTTACGACTGCACGCCGCACACGGCAAACCACTGCTTCGCTTACCACGAGCGACTCACTGAACAAGGAGGGTATGTTGGAAACCCGAAAACTGAAGGCCGCGATTATTGGCTCCGGCAACATCGGCACGGATCTCATGATCAAGATCATTCGCCATGGGCGCCGGATCGAGATGGGCGCTTTCGTCGGTATCGACCCGGAATCGGATGGGCTGGCGCGGGCACGACGCCTGAACGTTCCGGTTACGGCGGGCGGCATCGAAGGCCTGATGAAGATGGATGGATTCAGGGACATCGGCATCGTGTTCGATGCCACCTCGGCGTCGGCCCACAAGCGGCACAATGCGCTCCTTCAGGAGCATGGCATTCGCGTCATCGACCTGACCCCCGCAGCGATCGGTCCATACGTGATCCCGTCGATCAATATCGACGGCGAACTCGATGCGCCGAACATCAACATGGTGACGTGTGGCGGGCAGGCCACCATTCCGGTCGTCGCGGCTGTCTCACGCGTGGCAAAGGTGCACTACGCCGAAATCGTCGCGTCGATCTCGAGCCGCTCGGCCGGCCCTGGCACGCGGGCTAACATCGACGAATTCACCGAAACGACCTCGCGTGCCATCGAAGTGCTGGGTGGTGCGAAGAAGGGCAAGGCGATCATCATCCTGAACCCGGCCGAGCCGCCGCTCATCATGCGCGACACCGTCCTGGTGCTTTCCGAACCCGCTGATCAGGCGAAGATCGAGGAGAGTATCGCTGCGATGGTCGAGTCGGTACGTAGCTATGTACCGGGCTACCGGCTGAAGCAAAGCGTGCAGTTCGAACTGTTTGGTGAGGATCAGCCGTTGAACATTCCGTCCCTTGGGCGTGTATCCGGTCTCAAGACCTCCGTCTATCTGGAAGTGGAGGGCGCCGCCCACTATCTGCCTGCCTACGCGGGAAACCTCGACATCATGACCTCGGCTGCGCTGGCGTGTGCGGAGCGCATCGCGGAAAGCCAGACGGCCATGACGGCGTGAAGGGAAAGCAGAAGGAACACCACGTGAACACAAAGGTAAAGACATGGCAGACAAGCTCTATATTTCGGATGTAACGCTGCGCGACGGCAGTCACGCGATCCGCCACCAGTACACGGTCAGCAACGTGCGCGCGATCGCGAAGGCGCTCGACGAAGCCGGCGTCGACAGCATCGAGGTGGCGCATGGAGACGGCCTGTCCGGGTCGAGCTTCAACTATGGCTTCGGCGCCCATACGGACCTTGAATGGATCGCGGCCGCAGCGGACTCGGTGAGGCAGGCGAAGATCGCCACGCTGCTGATTCCAGGCATCGGAACCGTGCATGACCTGCGCAGCGCCTACGACGCTGGAGCGCGCGTGGTGCGGGTCGCCACGCACTGCACGGAAGCCGACGTTTCGAAGCAGCATATTGTCTCGGCCCGCGAACTCGGCATGGACACGGTTGGCTTTCTGATGATGAGTCACATGACGGCCCCGCAGCATCTCGCGCAACAGGCGAAGCTGATGGAGAGCTATGGCGCGACATGCATCTACGTGGTGGATTCGGGCGGCGCGTTGAACATGAACGACGTTCGCGATCGTTTCCGCGCGCTCAAGGAGGTGCTGCAGCCGGACACGCAGACGGGCATCCACGCGCACCACAACCTCTCGCTGGGCGTGGCAAATTCGATCGTCGCCGTGGAGGAAGGCTGCAACCGTATCGACGCGAGTCTCGCGGGTATGGGCGCCGGCGCCGGCAATGCGCCGCTGGAAGTGTTTATCGCCGCTGCTGAACGTCTGGGCTGGAATCATGGTTGCGACGTGATGAAACTGATGGATGCGGCGGACGACATCGTGCGGCCGTTGCAGGATCGACCCGTTCGGGTGGACCGCGAGACCCTGGCGCTGGGCTATGCCGGCGTGTATTCGAGCTTCCTGCGGCATGCGGAGGCCGCGGCTAAACGCTACGACCTGAAGACGGTGGATATCCTCGTCGAACTCGGCAAACGCAAGATGGTGGGCGGCCAGGAAGACATGATTGTCGACGTGGCGCTGGATATCAGGAAGGCCGCGCACGCTGTCTGAGTCTGTCGCACGCAGCGCTGGCTGTGCGCATTATGCGGGGCGCGCGCAGCCACTGCTGGCATGTTGAAGCGGGCGGTTGCGTCAGTCAGGTCACGCGCCCAGTTTCGCGCTGATCTGGTTTGCAACCGCTTTCACCATTGGCACGAGTTCGGCAAGCCGTTGATCGTCGGTGTAATCCACGGTACTGGTCACACTCACTGCGGCCACTATCTTGCCGCTACCGTCGCGGATCGGCGCGGCCACGCAGCGGATGCGCGGCTGATTTTCGCCGAGATCAAACGTATAGCCGCCACTCGCATACTCGTGCATCCTCTTGAGCCACTCGTCGAGCAACAGGGGCTGCGGCTCGCCGTTAGCCTCGCGTTCATAGTAGACGCGCCACGCCGCTTCGCCGCTATCCAGAATCAGCGACTTGCCAACGCCGGTCGAGCATACCGGTTTGCGGCCACCAATCCGTGAATTGACCTCTATCGGGCGCTGGCCACCCACCTTGTCCAGATAGACGACGCTGGTATCGTCGAGCGCGGCGAGGTGGACTGTATCGAGTGTTTGCCCGGCAAGCCATTCAAGCCGTTCGCGCGACATCACCGTCAGGTCGGACTGACGATAAGCGAGAAATCCCAGTTCGACGAGCTTGCTGCCGAGGCGATAGCCCTTGCGCGGCTCAAAGCTCAGATAGCGCACCTGCACGAGTGCGGAGGCGATCCGGTGGGCCGTGCTGAATGCCATGCCGGTGCGCTCCGCAATCGTCTGCACGTTTCTGCAGCCGTCGGCGACCGCATCGACAATGTCCAGTCCGCGGAAAAGGGTCTGGCTGGCAATCACGCGGTTGGGGGATTCGGTGCGGGACATAGAGGAATGTTGAGAAGGGGATAGTTCGAATTATAACGGTGCGCGTCACGGTTCATGACAGCCTTTCAAGGCCCGTCACAGCCGCTGGGCGTCTGTTTTCCATCTCTTGCTGCGCTACGCACTAGCCGGCGTTCGCGGTTCGCTCCCCCCGTTTTCGACGCCCGCGCCATGGAGTAGCCACTGCCTGAACACCGCCACTTTCTCGTGCCGGAACTCGTTCTTTCGATACGACAGAAAATGCGTTTCACGCTCAAAACGAACGAACGTATCCCCCAGCACTTCGACAAGATCACCGCGCGCGATTTCGCGCGAGGCCAGAAGCGTACTCTCCAGCACGACGCCCATGCCGTCAGCCGCTGCGGAGATACCTAGCGCCGCGCGGTCAAATGACGGCCGTGGCGTTGCAGGCATCGGAAGTCCGTTTGCGTCGAACCAGTCCTTCCACGTGATGCGGCTGAGCTGCGAATCGATCAGCGTCAGTTCGCCGATCCGCTGTGCGACCGGCGTGTCCGTTTCCAAGAGCGCGGGCGAACAGAGTGGCACGATTGGCTCGCGTCCCAGTGGCAGGGTTTCGACGCCCGCCCGCTCGAGTGCGCTGCCATACGAAATCGCGACATCGATTTCATGAACGCGTGTCAGATCGATTGGCTCGGCTCCCGTCGACAGACGGATGGTGATATGCGGAAACGACTTCGTAAAGCCGGGTAGCCGTGGCCCAAGCCATTTCACCGCGAAGCTGGGCGCGCAGTGCACGGCGAGCACCTGCGCGTCGGGAGCCAGCGCGACTTCGCCGCACGCCGCTTCGACGACATCGAATACCCGGCTCAGGCTGTCGAGCAGCCGCAGCGCCCCCGGCGTCGATTCGATACGCCGGTTCCTGCGCAGGAACAGCGGCCGCCCAAAATACTCCTCCAGTTCCTTGACCTGATGACTGATGGCGGACGGTGTCAGATGAAGCTCCTGGGCGGCGAGCGCGAAGCTTTCGAGCCGCGCCGCTGCCTCGAATGCCCGCAACAGGACAAAGTTGGGGATCTTCCTCATGTATTTCTCTGATGCATGAATGTCATTCATGTTTTCATGAACAGTCATCGTTTGTCAACGGATCGCGCGGGCGCGACCATCTGCTCACCCAAGGTTCACCCGTGTTCAAGGAGCAAACATGTCTGAAGTGATGGAAGCCGCGTCGAAGACCATCGACCTGAAGGGCCGCATTTCGATTTATCAGCCCGAGCAATCGGGCCTGATCTTTCCAGAACTGCGAGCCTTCACGAGCCACGCGGCGCATCGCCAGCATCTGAAGGAGCGTCTTGTCGGGGCCTGCCGTGCATTTGCGCTGCAAGGGTTCGACTACGGCTTCGCCGGTCACCTGACCGTGCGTGACCCGGAGAATCCCGGCCTGTACTGGACCAATCCGATGGCGATTCATTTCTCGCAGGTGAAGGTGTCGAACCTGATCTGCGCAGATCACGAAGGCAACGTCGTCGAAGGCCGCCACGCGATCAACCGCGCGGGCTTTGTGCTGCATGCGGCGGTGCATGAAATGCATCAGGACATCGTGGCGATGTGCCACGCGCATACGGTCTACGGCACGGCGTTCGCGTCGCTTGGCAGGAAGCTCGATCCGATCAGCCAGGACGCGGCCGCCTTCTATGAAGACCATGTCGTGATTGGTGACGAAGCGGGCCAGGTTGCAGTTGAAGTGAAGGCCGGCCATAAGGTCGCCAGCGCGTTCAACGGAGTCAAGGCGGCCATTCACCAGAACCATGGCTTGCTGACCGCGAGCCGCCACAGCATCGAGTCTGCCGCATTCTGGTTCATCGCGCTCGAGCGCTGCTGCCAGCAGCAACTGATGATCGAAGCCACCGGCGCCACGCCTCATCTCGTCAGCGAGGCGCGCGCACGCTACAGCCGCGAACACGTCGGCAGCGAATACATTGGCTGGCTGCATTTCCAGACCATCTGGGATCAGCTCGTCAATACGCAGCCGGACATGTTTGAGTAAGGCCCGGCAATGCGGCGTTTCTGTTGCAGCAAGGCCCCAGGGTGGCGGGTCGGGCATGTTCCCGGTTCGCCGCGACAAGAGGATTGACGGAGACAGATGATGAATTCAACCAGCCCCGCCGCGTATCTGGACATCCCGGAAAAGGTCACATACGGCAGGCTGATGTGGCGACTGCTGCCATTCCTGTTTTTCTGTTATCTGTGCGCGTATCTGGACCGAATCAACGTCAGCTTCGCCAAACTTCAGATGCTCCAGGATCTCGGGATGAGCGATGCGGTCTATGGGCTCGGTGCGGGGATTTTCTTTGTCGGCTATCTGCTCTTCGAGGTGCCGAGCAACCTGATCCTGCTCAAGGTCGGCGCACGGCGCTGGATCGCGCGGATCATGGTGACCTGGGGCCTGATTTCGTCGGCGATGATGTTCGTGACCACGCCCACCGCATTCTACATCGTGCGTTTTTTGCTCGGCGTCGCGGAGGCGGGCTTCATTCCCGCCATCCTGCTTTATCTGACTTACTGGTTCCCGGCGTCGCGTCGGAGCAAGGTTACTGCGCTGTTTTTAACCGGTATTCCGATGTCTGGCGTGGTCGGTGGTCCGCTCTCGGGATGGATCCTGCATTCGCTGGGCGGCCAGTACGGTCTCGCAGGCTGGCAATGGCTGTTCCTGCTTGAAGGGGTGCCGACCGCGCTGTTCGGCGTGGTCGCGTTCTTCTATCTGGATGACAAGGTCGTCGACGCACGCTGGCTCACCGGCGAGCAGAAGTCGCTGATTGGACGCAACCTGGAGGCCGATGCGGGTGAGCACAAGCTTCATTCGTTGCGCGACGGGCTCCTGAGTCCGCGTATCCTGCTGCTGAGTGCGATCTATTTTTTCTTCACCATGGGACTCTATGGCGTGAGTTTCTGGCTGCCGTCGCTTGTCAAGGCATCGGGCGTAGCAGATCCGCTCGATATCGGTTTGCTCTCGGCAGTCCCGTATGCCGCCGCGACGCTCGCCATGATCGTGGTCGGACACAGTTCCGACCGGAGCGGCGAACGCAGGTGGCATCTCGCCGTGCCGGGTGTAATCGGAGCGGTGGCGTTGTGCCTGAGCGTCGTCTGGGCGCATGACACAGCGCTCGCCATGATCGCGCTGACGATCGGCACCATGGGCGTGATGACGACGATTTCGCAATTCTGGACACTACCGCCGACGGTTCTCGGCGGCGCGGCGGTCGCGGCGGGTCTCGCGCTGGCGAATTCGATCGGCAGCATTTCCGGTGTGGTGAGCCCATACGTGATCGGCTGGTTGCAGACCACGACGGGCTCGACAGGCAACGGTGTGCTGGGACTCGCTGTGAGCATGGTGATCGGTGCCATCCTGACGCTCACGCTATCCGCGCGTGCGGTGAACAACCGGCCGGAACGGGGTTGAATGCCCTGGATGCAACCAGCGGACGCGCTGCGGCGCGTTCCGGACCTCTTGGGTTACGGCTCTTCGCTGAGCACCTCACCGAGGCGCGTAATCAGATTGCTGCGCGCCCGGTTGGTGTGCAGTTCAACCAGTTCGACAGCACGCTTTGCGTGGCCGGCGGCGATCGCTTCCGCGATGGCCGCGTGCTCATCCCAGATCGAGTCGCGCTGCTTCGACGATTGCAGCACTGCCCCCATCACGCGCCGCAGATGAACCCAGTGCAGATGAGCGCTTTCACCGATCAACGGATTGCCCGACGCGTGGTAAATCGCGTTATGGAACGCGATGTCGGCATCGATCATGGCCTTGACGTCCTTGCCTTTCGAGGTGCGCCGACCTTGCGCGATGAGGGCTGCATCGATTTTTCCACCGCGTTGCGCGGCAAGCCGGGCGGCGAGCGCATCGAGTGCGCCGCGCACTTCATAGAGCATGCTGATCCATTCGATATCGAGCGGTGCGACCAGCAGGCCGCGACCCGGAGCATCCTGCACGAGGCCGTCCTTTTTCAGCAGGCGCAGCGCCTGGAGGACCGGCGAGCGCGACACCGCGAACTGCTCGGCGATCTCTTCCTGCGTGAGGCGCGTGCCGGGCGCAAGCGAACCATCGCTGATCGCGTCGAGCAGTACGCGATAAACCTCTTCGACGTAATCCGGACGGACCTGAATCTTTTTGAACTTGAGTGTCATAGGGTGGCCTTTGTACTTTGAATACAGACTACAGTGTCACTCCGTGGGCGTCAACGTAGGTCGGGTCGTCGGTTGATCAGGGGCGCCCGGGCCGCAAATTCCGTGATCAGGCAGTTGACCTCCAGACAGCGTAAGCATGGAAGACGATTTGAATGCGCCCCGAAACTGCATGGAGAAATCCAAAAGTCGGAAGTACAACTGATAGTCAGGGCTTGGCGTTTACCCATATAGGCAGTGAATTGAAGTGCATCTAATCTTTGGATACAGAGTTCGGTATTCTGAAATCAAAGACCTCATCTGCAGGACACGCACGAGTCCTTCATCTTCAACATGGAAAAGGAGTCCCCATGTCGGTCAAATCGGAAAAAATGGAAAAGGGCGGTAGCGTGGGTGGCGGCACCGCAGTGAAAAAGCTGATCCCGTATGGCGGCTATTACACGAACAAGGTGCCGGAGCACGATCCGGAGCTGACGGAGACCGGACCCGGCACGCCCATGGGCGAATACATGCGCCGCTTCTGGCACCCGGTCTGCATGTCGATGGAACTGACCGACACACCGCGCTTCCTGAAGATTCTCAACGAGGAACTCGTGGCGTTCCGCGACGGTAGTGGTCGTGTCGGCGTTCTCCATGCACACTGCGTGCATCGCGGCGCGTCGCTCGAATACGGCGCCATCAGGGAGCGCGGCATTCAGTGCTGCTATCACGGCATGGTGTTCGACGTCGACGGCACGTGCCTGCACGTACCCTATCCCAGGGGTGAAGAGGCTGAAGCCGAAAAGTATGCGTGCTCGATCCGCCAGGGAGCCTACAAGGCGATTGAGCGTAACGGGCTCGTGTTTGCGTACATGGGACCTCCGGAAGAGGAGCCGCCGTTCCCCGAGTGGGAGGGTAACTTCACCGTGCTGCCGGGTGATGAACTGGTGCCGTACAGCAACTTCCAGCATTGCAACTGGCTGCAGGTCCAGGATAACGCCGCGGACAACTATCATCCGACGGCGTTGCACGCTGGCAGGAACGTTGTAGGCGGCCACTATCAGGGCACCACATTCGACGAAGTCGGTGCAGCGTCGATGGAAGTCGCGCCGGACATGCAGTTCATTCCGGTACAGCAGGGCCGCAGCCTCGCGTGTGCGGGCGCGCGCCGCGTCGACAGGGACCGGCTGTTTGTACGTGTCCAGCATCAGGCACTGCCGAATCTGAGTCTGCACGCCTATACGTCCGAAGACGGTTCGAAGAAGAAACTGTTCAGCCGCTTTCACATCATTCGCTGGACCGTTCCGGTTGATGACGAGAACAGCAAGATGATCGGCTGGCGCGTGATGGGATCCGGGATCGATACCCGGGGCATCGGTAAGAAAGAATGGGTCGGTTACGAGTCAATCGACTTTCTTGAAGGCCAGGTGGCGATGCGCCGCCCGGAGCGCTTCGGCAAGTACACGATCGACGACATGCCGCCGATCCCGCCGAATCACCGCGAGCGTGCGAATTACAAGGAAGCGCAGTACGCGCCAGGCGACTATGAAGCGATCATCAGCCAGCGGCCGATCGCAGTCCATGCGGCGGAGCATCCGACGAAATTCGACGCAGGGCTCTATCTGTTCCGCAAACTGTTGCGGGATGCAGTCCGCGGGACGAACCCGGCCGCGGGCCCGGTGCAGTTCGCCGAATGGTTGCGCTCGGTCGGCGGGGCGCCGAACAGCTACTGCTCCGGCAACGTGTTCGACATTCCTGAAGCCGCTACCGTCGAGGAAGAAGTTGCACAGCGTCGCCGGGTATCGAAGGGCATCGTCGCTATCCTGACCGAGAGCGAGCATCTGAAGGGTGAAGAGCGGACTGCTTTCGTACGCACGAAGATGGAGGAACTCGAGCAGTCGGCGCGTAAGTAGCCGGTAACGAATGTGCATCCGGCAAATCCGCGTGCTTCCCGGGGAAGCAATGATGACGCAGGGGAGTTCTGTTCATGGAGCGGCCCCCGGGCGCCAAACACCGGGCGGCGCGCAATTACGCCGCTGGGGGAGAGATTATGGCAGCAGGCAATCAGGCAGCGTCAACACCTGTATCGACGCTGGAACTTTTCGTGCGGCAGATTCGCTACGAAGGCAGGAACATTCAGTCTTACGAACTGGTCGACCCGGACGGCGGCGAGTTGCCGCCGTTCACAGCAGGCGCACACATCGACGTGCATCTCGCGAATGGCATCGTCCGGCAGTATTCACTTTGCAATTCACCAGCCGAGCGTCAACGCTATGTGATAGCAGTGCTGCGTGATGAGAGGGGGCGTGGCGGATCAAAGGCCCTGCATGAACAGTTGCAGGTCCAGGGCCGGGTCCGTGTGAGCTGGCCACGCAACAATTTTGAGCTTGCCGGCGAGGCGCGTCGGGTCATTCTGCTGGCTGGCGGAATCGGCGTGACGCCGCTGAAAGCGATGGCGCATCAGTTGCAGGCATCAGGCAAGGACCATGAGTTGCACTACTGTGCGCGCGATACTGGAGCGGCCGCGTTCGGTGCCGAACTGCGGGAACTGCTCGGAGAAGGGCGGTTGCATCTGCATTTCGATCACGGTGATCCGTCGAAAGGACTTGATATCGCGCGAATGCTGGGTGAGGCGGCCGAGGGCACGCATGTCTATTATTGCGGCCCGGCCGGCTTCATGAACGCCTGCGCGCAGGCAACGGCGCACTGGCCAAAGGGGGCGGTGCACTGTGAGCATTTCAAGGCGCCGGAGCGGCCGGCTGTCCCGGGCGCGGACGCGAGCGGTGCCAACGCGGCACTCTCAGGCGGCTTCCTGATCGAGATCGCCAGCTCAGGTCAGCGACTGACTGTGCCACCGGACAGAAGCATTGCCGACGTGTTACGAACCGCAGACATCGGCATAGAGACATCGTGTGAAGCGGGGTTGTGTGCGACGTGCAAGGTCCGCTACCTCGCTGGCGAGGTGGATCACCATGACTGCATCCTTGGCGAGGAAGATCAGGAAAATTTCCTGACTGTGTGCGTATCGCGAGCGAAAAACGGGTTGCTCGTCCTGGATCTGTAGCGATCCAGAACCCCTGCGGGCGGGAGCGATCGAATCAGACATCTCCTATCAGACGGAGCGAACATGGTCCTGCCCGACTACCTGACAATTCCTGTCACCAATGAGAACGGACGTGGCGTTTATCTGGTGGGAGAAACGGGAATGACGCTGCGCGAGGCGCAATGGCCGGCGTCGCCGCTGGCCGGTTGGTTGAATGATGACCGTATTCCCGGCAACGCGCGGGAAGTACTTGAAGCCGATGCGCGTTTAGCGGGGATCACGGGGCTGATCCGTGTTCTTGCTGAACAGGAGGGCGCCAACAAGTTTCGTGCAGTGTGGGTCCTGGCTCGTGTGCCTGGGGAGTTGGTATCGGTCGTGGTTCGTGACGCACGGGATGCGAGCCATACCCAACTCCAGGACGACGCCCGTTTTTCGATATCGCAGGCACGCCGCTATTGGGCCCGTAACGCGATCGTGTTAGTCCAGTCGCAGAGTGAGGCGCAGAGCCTGTCCGGGCTGCACCGGTTCGTATCGGCATTTGACCAGCCGGGGGCGGAGCGCGACCGGCTTTATCGCAAGGAAAGGGATGACGACATTGGGCTGAGCTATGCCTGGTTGTCGCCGGATCGCATGGAGGGTTGAGCATTGGGCTGTGCGCGTGGACGACAGGTGCGTCTCGGCGCTTATCTTACGTCTGCGTGGCCGGGGAGCCAGTGTCCGGGTTTTGTATATCCATCTCTTTTTATGGTGAATTTCTTGATGAGAGTTGCTTCGCATTGCCGGAGGTGGCCACCTATCCGCGTCTCGTGGGACTTTGGCCATCTACATGGCGCGGGCGAAATGCGCCTGGTGGTCAATTGGAACCTCTGTGCGAGCGGGTTCGATACCACAACAGGATCTTGATCAAAGAGGCGGCACCGACGCCGTCACCCGTAGTAGGTCATGACCCTGCGGCCGCGCAGTTCATGAATGTCGATGTTCATCTCGTAGAGTTCGCCCAAGGGGCCGGTCTGCATGACACCCGCAGGTGGGCCCTCCAGCATCACCCGGCCGGCGCGCATGGCAATGATATGGTCCGAGTAACAGGAGGCGAAATTGATGTCGTGCAGAACCAGCACCACGGTCTTGCCCAGTTCGTCGGCCGCGCGCCGAAGGATCTTCATCGTCGCGGCCGCGTGCTTCAGATCAAGACTATTGAGGGGCTCGTCCAGCAGCAGGTAGTCGGTGTCTTGGCATAGCACCATGGCGATGAAGGCGCGCTGGCGCTGGCCCCCGGACAGCTCATCAATGAACCGCTCGCGCAGCGGCGTGATTTCGAGATACCGCAGCGCGCGTTCGACGTGATCATGGTCTTCCAGGGTGAGACGTCCTTTCGAGTGCGGGTAGCGGCCGAAAGCGACGAGATCGCCCACGCTCAGGCGTGCGCCCGTATGATTGTCCTGCCGCAGGATCGCCAGCCGCTTCGCCAGTGTGCCGGTGGGCGTTGTTGCGACATCCATGCCGTCGACGGTGACGCTTCCGCTGGTCGCCGGCAGCAGCCGGCTGATGAGCATCATGAAGGTGGACTTGCCCGCGCCGTTCGGACCGATGATGGACGTCAGGCCGCCCACGGGTATCGTGACCGACACGTTGTCCACCACAGTGATAGCGCCGTAGCGCTTCGTGAGCGCCCGGGTTTCGATCATCGTGTTCTCCTCATGATCAGGATGATGAAGGCGATGCCGCCGAAGAATTCGATCACGATGCTCAGGCTGGTGTCGAAGCCAAACAGCCGTTCCAGTACGAACTGTCCTCCAACCAGGCAGATCATCGCGACCAGTGCGGCAGCGGGGAGCATCAGCGCATGCCGGGCGTTGCCCACAAAACGGTAGGCCAGATTGGCGACCAGCAGGCCGAAGAAGGTGACGGGCCCGACCAGGGCGGTGGACACCGAAACGAGTATCGCGATCAGCATCAGGATGGACCGGACGGTTCGCCGGTAGTCGACTCCCAGGTTGATGGCGGTCTCGCGCCCGAGTACCAGCACGTCGAAGCTGTGCCGCATGCGCCAGCCAACGACCGAAACGCCCAGCACAAGCACCGCTGCGATGGAAAGCAGGCTGGAATCGATCAGGTTGAAGCTGGCGAAGAAGCGGTCCTGAAGGACGGCGAACTCCCCCGGATCGAGCACGCGCTGCAGGAAACTGGACAGGCTGCGCAGCAGGGCGCCGAACACGATGCCGGCGAGCGCGAGGAACATCAGATCCTGGCGGCCGCCAGTGAAGAGCCAGCGATAGAGCACTGCCGCAGCGCCGACCATGACCAGCGTCTCCACTGCGAAGCGCAGATGCGGATCAATCGCGTTCGCACGGACGAAGCCGATCGTGAAGGCGAGGAGCGTCTGGATCAGCACATACAGCGCGTCAAAGCCCATGATGGACGGCGTGAGGATCCGGTTCTGTGTGATGGTCTGGAACAGCACGGTCGAGACCGCAACCGCGTAGCCGATCAGCAGCAGTCCTGCCAGTTTCTGGGCGCGAAGCGGCAGCACAAAAGCCCAGTGGCCTGCCGCACCGACCGTCATGAAGGCGGCCGACATGGCCACCGTCAGGGCGGCAAGCAGCGTGATGACCGTGGATGGCCGCATCTGTTGCGGCCCGGCCAGAGCGGGTGAATCAGCCAAATCGTGCAGTTCCACGTTTCATGAGCAAAAGGAAGATCACGCTGCCGGCGATGCCGATGATCGGGCCGACCGGAATCTCGTAGGGGCGGGTGACCGAGCGGCCGATGATGTCGCACACCAGCACGAAGCCTGCGCCCAGGGTGGCGGTCCACGGTACGGCCCGGCGCACGTTGTCGCCCACGATCATGCTTACGACGTTCGGCACGACAAGCCCGACAAAGGGAATGGCACCCACCGTTGCGACCACGGCTGCCGTTGCCAGGGAGACGATGAGGAGTCCGGTCATGAGCGTTGCCCGGTAGTTCAGCCCGAGGTTGCCCGCGAAGTCCCGGCCCAGCCCTGCGACCGTGAACCGGTCTGCGGTGATGCTGGCGGCAAGGGCCGCGGCAAACGAAATCCAGAGCAGTTCATAGCGCCCGCGCAATACTGACGAAAAGTCTCCGGTCGACCACGCGACCAGCGACTGGATGAGGTTGAACCGGTAGGCGAGGAACGTTGCCGCCGCGTTGATCACGCCTCCGAGCATCAGGCCGACGAGCGGCACCATCAGCGGCGAGCGCAGGGGCGCGCGCCGCAGGATCGCCAGAAACAGCAGTGTGCCCAGCAGGGCGGCCCCGCAGGCCACCAGCATGCGGGCCGGGACGGGCAGGTCCGGGGCCAGGAGCGCACACAGCAGCAGCCCCAGCGTGGCGGACTCGATGGTCCCGGCCGTACCCGGCTCGACGAAGCGGTTACGCGAGAGCATCTGCATGATGAGGCCTGCCACGGCCATCGCGCTTCCGGCGAGGACCAGCGCAACCGTCCTCGGAATGCGGCTGGCGAGCAGGACGCTGGCGCCTTCACTCTTCCCACCGGCGAAGAGCGCTGCGGGCGACAGCGGGATGGCGCCGACAAAAATGCTCACGCACGCCAGCACGCCCACAGTGGCCAGTGCAACAGCAAGACCTTCGAGACCTGCAAGACCTCGGGGGGCGAGGCTGCCTGGAAAGCCGCGTCGCCTCATTTCGAAGCTGACACGGCCCGCGATACTTCGTCGACCATCCTCTGCAGCGCGGTGAGGCCATCGCCCACGATGTACCACGTGACGGGATCGAGATAGACGACGTGTCCAGCCGTCCAGGCTCTGGTCTGCCGCACCAGTTCATTATCCAGCAACTGTTTCGCGGGGGCGCCTGCCTGTCCGATTGCCACATCCCGGTCGATCACAAAGAGCCAGTCTGGATCTGTCCTGAGCAGGAACTCGGAGGACACCACCTGGCCGTGCGGGCTGCTGGCATCCAGGTTGCTCGAGGCCGGCCGCACGCCGAAGTCGTTATAGAGCGTACCGAACCAGGAGTCGGGGCCGACGGCCGAAATCCGGCCGCCGCTGGTCATAATGAGCAGGCCGGTACCCATCGTTGCCGTGCGCGCGCGCAGTGCGGCGATCGACTGCTTCAGTCTGCTGACGCGACTGGCCACTTCTGCCTGTTTGCCAAAGATCTGTCCGAGGATTTCGGCGTGCGCGATGGCGCTGTCGACACGGTGCTGCAGGTCAGGGCTCAGGTCGATGGTCGGTGCAAGTTTGGCCACCTGCGCGTATCTGGGGGCTGAGCGTCCGCCAACAATGATGAGGTCGGGGGAGAGCGCATTGAGTGCTTCGTAATCCGGCTCGAAGAGGGAGCCGACCTTGCGGTACTGGCTGCCAGCAAATTTTGAGAGGTAGGGCGGGTACGGCGTCGTGGGAACGCCGGCGACGTTGACGCCGATCGCCGAGAGGGTGTCGAGCGAAGCGATATCCAGTACCGCCACGACCTTCGGGTTGACCGGGACACGGGTTTCGCCCTGGGAGTGGTGAACCGTGATTTCTTCGGCGTGCAGCACGGGCGGCAGAACGGCCAGACCCGCAAGCGCCACCTTTGCAAGCATCAGCGCCATACGCGCGGCGGGGTGCTTCCGTTGGCCTGACGCGTGCTGCCGGGCCGGGTTTGCGACGGCGGGGCGCGTCGTGCGGGGTGCTGTCCCTGTCTGTGCGAGGGGTTTTGCCACGAGGGCGATAAGCCTGCTGATCATGCTGGATTCCATGGCAGTCGGACACCTCAACGTGTACGTCGTTGAACGTGCTCCGGGATTGGCGGTGCATACTCCGTGCGACCTGGCGTCGTCGGGAGGTTAGTGCGGACGGGCAGGATAGCCGTGGGGCAGATGCTAGAGGCGACACAGCCACGTGTCATTGCGCAATTCGGCCAATCGATTATCCAGACCAGCCGGATCGGGAACGGGAATGTCTCTCACGGCCGTCTTCACCATGTGCCATGTGAGCGCGACTTCATGGAGGGACTCGCCTGGCCGATAAATCCCGCGCGAGTACCTGCGCAAAGGCGGCCGGCTCCGGCGCCTACAGATACCAGGCAGAACTTCAAGGGTTCAAGCGGTTCCCACCGCCGCTCTTTGTGCGTCATCACACTAACGATCCGGCCATCGACGCCGTCGTGCCCCACCCGGGTCGTGCATGCGGGTGGCGTTTGGCTGATTTGAATAACCTATTGGCCGGTTCACGCAATGCTGACGCGATGATTGCGGCTTATATTACGGCTGGTTTCAATTGAGAATGAGTGTCATTTATGTTGGCTCGACAGATCAGCGGCGGGCAAAAGGCCCGGGGTACGGTACGCCGTGCTTACCAGGCGGTCATGCGGTTACGCAGTTTGCCCGGCCGCCTTCTGTTTCCGTCGGCTGCCAGCGAAACCAGGCCGCAGCGCCCGCCGCATACCCCGTTGGTGATCCGTATCCAGCGGCGCAGGGTTCCGGTCGAACACCTGCAGAGCCTTCTCGCGAGCAATCCTGGTTACGCCACGCGCTGGATCGAGGCGGCCGCGAAAACCGGCCTCGTTGCCGCGCAGATCGTCTGGGGCCAGTTGCTGCTTGAAGGGCGGGGGGCGCTCAGGCGTGATGCACGCGCCGCATTCGCGTCATTCGAGGCGGCGAGTACGAGCGGGGACGCCGAAGCGCTGAACATGACTGGGCGTTGCTACGAGCAGGGCTGGGGCGTCGAGGCTGATCCCCAGCGCGCGATCGCGTGCTTCGAGGCTGCGGCGCAGGCCGGCCATACCTGGGGGCAGGTCAACCTGGCCCAGATGCTGATGCGTGCAGGTCATCCCGCGGACCGGCCGAGGTGTTTTGCGCTATTCAGGGCAGCCGCCGAAGGCGGCACGCTCAAGCCCAACCTCAAGGCGATGAACTCGCTGGCCCGTTTCCTGGAGGAGGGCTGGGCAGGACCACCCGATCCGGCAGGGGCTGCGCACTGGTATCAGAAGGCCGCGGCCCTGGGGGACCACTGGGCGCAGTTCAATCTCGCCACGATCCTGTTCCGCCAGGGTGATCACGACGCTGCGCACAGATGGCTGGGAAATGCCATTGCCATCAGTGACAACGGGTTTCGCCGGCGGATTGCGCCTCTGCTGCTGGCGCGGCCGGAGGGATTGCTTCGTGAGCGTGGCCTCGACGCGCTTGCGCGTTGCGCCGCGCACGGGGCGCCGGAGGATCTGTACGCCTACGCGCAGGCCCTTGACACGGGTGTCGCAGGGAGCACAGATCCTGTCGCGGCCGACATCTTCTTCAGTGCGGCGGCCGCGAAAGGTCACCCGCAGGCGGTTGCGCGCCAGGGGCGCGTCATGCAGGCGCGACGGTGGCCCCGCCTTGCGGCCCTTGGCCGGGCGATTGCCGGGGCGTTACCACAAAAGATTCAGTAACCAGACCACACACCATTGCAAGGGGAATGAAATGAGAACGATCGGGACCCTGAGGCCGGTCCTTACGGGGGTGGCCGCATCCACGAGTCTTGCTGGCGGCCTGTTCTTCGTTGCAGGAACCGAGGTGGAGGCGCAGGAAACCGCGCAGCCACCGCAGCCCGCCGATGAACCTGCCCAGCTTCCGGCGATCAGGGTTGAAGGCCAGGCGCCGACCAACGCACTGCAGACCGGAACCGGTCTGAACCGGCTTCCCGATGACCTGCAGAGCACGCCGCAGACGGTCACCGTCATTCCGCACGTGGTGATCGAACAGCAGCAGGCAGCGACGGTCGAGCAGGTGCTGCAGTATGTGCCGGGCATCACCGTTTCGACCGGCGAGGGCAACGGCGGTATCAACGGCGACCAGTTCCGCATCCGGGGCTTTGACGCCTCAGGCGACATCTATGTCGATGGCCTGCGCGATTTCGGCTCCTACGTCCGCGACAGCTTCGCCACCGAAAATGTCGTGGTCCTCAAGGGACCGTCTTCCGAGAGTTTCGGCAACGGCACCACGGGCGGTGTGATCGAACTCGACAGCAAGAAGGCGCATCTGGGCAATGAGTCGTCGTTTGAGGCGACGGGAGGCTCCGGCCCCTATGGGCGCGGCGTGCTCGACGTCAACCACCAGATCAACGACACGACCGCGGTGCGTGTTGTCGGCATGGGCAGCGGCCAGGATTTCGTGGATCGCGATCATGTCTATTCGAGCCGCGCGGGCGTTCTCGCATCGATCGGTTTTGGTCTGGGCACGAGTCAGACGGTGACGGTCAACTATTTCCACCAGAGCAGCAACCAGCGTCCGGACTTCGGTGTGCCGATGGTCAATAACGGTACGGACATCGGGGAACCGGTCACGGAATATGGCGTGCCGCGTTCGACGTATTACGGCCGCGAGAGCGATCATGACCGGCAGGATGCCGACGTCGCCTCTGTCCTCTACAAGGGCCGCTTCGGCGACTGGCTGACGCTCACCAACGACACGCGCTTCGGATACTACACGCGCGACGTCAGGTTCACCCCGACTTTCTGCACGGCTGCCTGCGCGAGCAGTGTGCTCGCAGGCAACCTCAACACCCCGTACACGATCTGGCAGGTCGGCGGCACCCGGCAGACCAGTTACGGTGGCGAGAACGTCACCACCGCCGTCATGAAGTTCTACACGGCGGGTTTCCGGCACGAGCTTGTTGCGGGCGTGGACGTGTACTCCCAGCATGCCAGTACGAATTTTTATCTGCCTGTGGGACCGGAGCCTGCCGGTACGCTGCTCAATCCGGTCTTCCAGAATTCGCCAGGTTTTTCCGACGTTGTGCTGCCGGCTTACCGTACCACAGCAACGAGCTGGGATGTCGGCCCGTTCATCAGTGACCGGGTATGGCTGACACCGCAGGTGTCCATTCTGGGTGGCGTGCGCTGGGATCACTACAACGTCTCAGGAAATTCCGCAGGGACACCTGTCGGTACGACCACGAATTTCGCCAGTCCCAAGGCCGCCCTGATCTGGGAGCCCATCGAACACCAGACCTATTACTTCAGTTACGCGCGATCGTTCACCCCTCCGGGTAACAACATCACGTCGCTCAGTTCGTCGCTGGGGCTTTCGCAGGCGCCCACGACAAACCTGAAGCCCGAGGGCGACACCACCTATGAGATAGGCGGCAAGTGGAGCCTGCTGGATGACCGTCTCGGGGCGACGGCTGCGCTCTTCCGGGTCCAGAAAAGCAATGCTTCCTACACCGATCCCACCTCGGGTATCCAGACGACGACCGATGACCGGGACCGGGTGCAGGGTGTTGAACTGGGCCTGACGGGAAAGATCACGTCGAACTGGGACGTGCAGGCAGCCTATTCGTACATGGACAGCAAGATCGTCTCATCGTCCATCAGCGTCTTCACCCCAACGTCTGCGGCGGGTAACAGGGTGCCTTACGTCTCGAAACATAGCGCTTCGCTGTGGAGCACCTATAACGTGACGTCGCTGCTCCATGGCCCGCTGCCCGGTCTGCCCGGTCGTATCCTCGTCGGCGCGGGCGTTAACTACCGCTCCGACTACTATGTGGACGATGCCATGAAGTTGCGCATTCCCGCGGCGACTACCGTCGATGCTATGGTGTCGTATGACGTCGACCGGTATCACCTCGCACTGAACGTGACGAACCTGACCAACGCGCTCGCCTACAGCTCCGCTTTCAGCAATGGCTACGCCACCCCGGTTGCCGGCCGGACCGTGCTGGCGACGCTTGGCATCAAATTCTGAGCTGACATGCTGATCGAGATCCCACAGCTCCTGTTGCCGGAGGAAGTGACCGCCGTCCGGGGGATTATCCGGGCAGGGGCGATGGTCGATGGCCGTGTCACGGCGGGTGAACTGGCGGCGCAGGCCAAGCACAACCTGCAGCTTCCCGAGGGCTCACCGGCCGCGCGCGAAGCCGGTGAGATCATTCTCCGGGCGCTGGGGCGCAACGCCGCGTTCAACAGTGCTGCCCTGCCGTTCCGTGTGCTGCCGCCGCTATTCAACCGGTACGACGCCGGCATGAAGTTTGGTGCCCACGTCGACGGCGCCGTGCGCGCGATTCCCGGGGCCGGCATCCGCATGCGCGCGGATCTTTCCTCCACGCTCTTTCTGAGCGCGCCGCAGGACTATGACGGTGGCGAACTGGTGATCGAGGACAGCTATGGCGAGCATGCGGTGAAGCTGCCTGCGGGCCATATGGTGCTGTATCCCGCCGGCAGCCTGCACCGTGTCAACGAAGTCACGCGAGGCTCGCGCTGGTCGTCCTTCTTCTGGACCCAGTCGATGATCAGGGACGACGGGTTGCGTGGACTGCTTTACGACCTCGATCGGGGGATCATGGATGTGCGGACATCGCTGAACGGCGACACGCGTGGAACGCTTTCGCTCACCAGCGTCTATCACAACCTCGTTCGTCGGGCCGCGGAACTGTGAGCATGACATCGTCCGCGCGTGGAGAACGAGCCTTGGCTCCAGGTGGCTGGAGCCCCTGTGATCACACAACCATGAATGAACCATCTTTTCCAGTTTCTGCAGGACCTGATGCAAGGCGCGGCAGGCGGGCGGGTGTGCTCGAAGCCGCAGTGCTTAAACTGTTCACGCGGCGTGCGCATGTTGTTGCACTGGAAGACCTGAACCCGGGATTCCGGATCCTTACCCTGGGCGGTGAGGCGCTCAGGAGCTCGGAATGGACGCCGGGCGACAGGATCCAGATCCAGCTCGGAGGATGGACCCAGCGCACCTATACGCCACTGGACTGGGATCGGGGGCAAGGTACTACGCGGATTCTCGTTCACCTGTACGGTGACGGGCCGGGTGCACACTGGGCGCGCGAGGCTTACGCCGGCGCCGGGTGTGTGCTGTTCGGCCCGCGCAGGTCGATCAACCTGCGCAAACTTGCAGGACCAACCCTTCTCTTTGGTGATGAAACGTCGCTTGGGCTGGCGGCGGCATTCAACGCGGCCATGGCGGACAGTGAGCCGGTCAGGATGCTGTTCGAGGCCTCGGTGATGGACGAATCCGGTCCGGTCATCAAGCGCCTGGGACTGCGAAATGCCAGCACGATTGCACGCCAGCAAAACGATGCCCATCTCCTGGCCGTCGACGACCAAATCCTTGCATGGATGGACGCCCACCCGGCCACGCAATGCGTATTGACGGGCAAATCGACATCCATCCAGCAGATCCGGCAACTGCTTCGCCAGCACGGTGTTGCTGCAGCGCGTATCCAGACGAAGGCTTACTGGGCACCGGGGAAGACGGGGCTGGACTGACTGCCCCGCCCGGGGTGCACCATGTCTGGACTGTCTGGACGGATAACCCGGGTGGCGCGCGGCTTGGGAGCAAGGCTTTTGGGAGCAGGCGGGTGACGATGCACAGCACACATGTGATGCCATGGCGGATCGAGGATATTGACCTGAGCCGTATCGACCGGCGGAAAGCGGCGTCGAATGAACAGCTCATCTTATTGCTGTGCGCGGCGTCGTTTGTTGAAAGTGGTACCGATCTTTACGCGAGCAACCTGAGTACCTTTTTCAGGGACGACCCCGAGGTCTCGGCATGGCTGAATGACGTGTGGGAGCCGGAAGAGATGCAGCACGGTCTGGCGTTGAAGACCTACATTCGTCATGTATGGCCCGGGTTCGACTGGGATACCGCGTTCAGGAATTTTTTCGCGGAATATTCCCTGACCTGTTCGGTCGAAGAATTCGAGAAGACGCGCTCGCTCGAGATGGTGGCGCGCTGTGTCGTCGAGATGGGTACCGCGACGCTCTATCGCGCGGTCAGCGAATGTTCGGACGAGCCCGTGCTCAGGCAGATTGCCAGCAACATCCGGACCGACGAGGTGCGGCATTACAAGCACTTTTTAAGCTTCTTCAGGAAGTACAACGAAATTGATGGGCATGGCCGGTTTGCCATCTCAGGTACGCTGATGCGCCGGTTGATGGCGATGAGGAACGAGGATTCCGCGATTGCGTTGCGACACGTTTTTGCGATCCGTTATCCCGCCCGGGCTCACGACACGGCGTACCAGCGCAGCCTTGCCGAAGGCGTCAACACACTGGTGAGGCGCAATCTGTCGGCTGACCAGTGCGTGAAAATGCTGCTGAAGCCGCTCGCCTTGCCTGCACCGGTCCTGCGATGCATCCAGGGGCCGCTTGCGAAGATGACACAGCACGTGTTTTTTCGCTAGGGAAGGCTTGCCGGACCAAAGGAAAGCCGGGCTGGACTGACTGCGTTGCCCAGCCTATACCGTGTCCGGGAGGACGATGCCGGGCACCGGGGCCTGTTCGCCTTCGAAGCCTGACGCGCTGTTGCGGTCGGCCAGGTACCGGGCAGGGGGCTTGCCGACCGCCTTGCGGAACATGGTGACAAAACCGCTCGCGTTTTCATAACCCAGATCCAGGGCGACGGTTTGTACACTGTCGCCCTTCGCGAGGCGCTGCAGCGAAAGGATCACGTGCAGCTGTCGTCTCCACCGCCCGAAGCTCATCCCGATCTCGTGCTGCAACTGACGGGTCAGGCTGCGTTCGCTCATGCCGATGCGAACTGCCCAGTCCGTCAGGGTTGATTTGTCTGTCGGGTCCGCCAGCAGCATTTCCGTGAGTCTGCGCAGACGTATGTCGTGTGGCATGGGCAGATGCAGGTCCTCGACAGGCGCCGCGACCAGTTCGTCCAGCAACGTTGCGATCAACCGGCTTTCCGGTCCCTTCAGGGAATACAGTTCGGGAAAGCCCGCCGCCCTCAGGAGCAGTTCGCGCAGCAGGGGCGACACCGAGAGGGTGCAGCAGCTCGTCGGCAGATCCGGTGCGGCATCGGGTTCGACGAACAGGCAGTAGCACTCCGTTTCCCCCGAGCCGCGGGCGGCGTGCTCCAGCCCGCCAGGTATCCATACGGCACACTGGGGCGGCACGATCCAGACCCCGTCCTCGACTTCGCAGTTGATGATGCCGCGCACGGTGAAGAGCAGCTGTGCCTTGTGATGACTGTGGCGCGCATGTTCCCAGCCCTTCTTTGCGGCGGACGCACGCAGCGCTGTGACCGGGCGCTGGAGGCCGTCGACGTCAATGACGACGGGTGAAAGCGTGCGATGAATATGTGGCATGGCGGAGCCCGGACGTCCCGTGAGGGGGCTGGCTGGATTGAATAATATTATGGCAATTTTGCGCAACGTTGTCCAGGCGTTTTGCGGGTATCGTGATGCACAGATCGTCCTGTTCTCAAGGCATCCAGGTCGGCCTGCGCCGGACGCGAGCGGCTGCCTCACCATGAACCGTGGCGGCGCGCGCGTGACTGGCGCAGGCGCTCGCATTGGACATGGTTCGGGCGCGCACCGATCAGGGGGTACGGCCTGAGGGTCGGTCTATACCGGCGGTGTGTGTCGCATGAATGCCTGCAGCGGAGAGGGTTCACGTTCCACGGTGTTCAGGCTGGTCGCCCGCCATTGAGTTTTTTCACCCGTGATTCCTGCAGGAGCCTGGCGCCATGCAGCTGGACAGCACACACTTCCCGATGGTCTGGATGCGCCTGGGCGCATTGCCGGACCAGCCACCCGAAACCGCGTTTGCCGGGTTCGATCAATTGCTGGCACGCCAGCAGGCATTTGTTCTCCTCAGCGATGAGGGCATGACTGGGGGCGACCATGAGCACACCCAGGAAGAGCGCAGGCAGACCGCGCTCTGGATGAAGAAGCACCGGGCCGCGATCAGGTCCTTCATCAAGGGCATGGTCGTGATCGAGCCGGATGCCGCGAAACGGCAGGCGGGCGAAGCCTTCGCCCGCCTGTACGAGAAAGCGTGGGGTTATCCGATGCTCATCGCCGTTTCAAGGGGAGAAGCGCTGGAAACGGCGCGCACGCTCCTCGAAGGCGACCAGGCCGATGCAACGCAGACTTCATAGTGGCGCCGGACTCCGGGCCCGGCCTTCTGCCCGCTCTTACCAGTGATGCACGGCGATCATGGACCCGACATTCGAAGACGCTGATCAGGTTCTGGCCTGTGGTCACCGTATCCGCTCGCGCCTATGGCGACTGCAACTCACGCTCGAAGACGTCGCAGTCTCCACGGGTATCTCGAAGCCGTTTCTGTCCCAGGTTGAACGCGGGCTGGCCAGGCCGTCTGTCAGGTCCATGATCGCCATTGCACGGGCGCTGGGTATCTCGTGCAATTACTTCTTCGACACGCCAGGCGAAGCGCATCCCGTACGGCGCAAGGAAGAGGTGCAGCTTTTCCGGCTTGAGGGATCGGCGGCCTCCTTTGCTGGCTGACAACGCTTTCCGCAGGAAGCAGCCTGACTGGCTTTCTCGTCCATGTGCTGCCCGGGCAGAAGTCGGAGGTCGTGGCAAGCGCGGGAGAGGAGTTCGTGTTCGTGCTGGCCGGAGAAATAACCATGGCACTGGCCGAACGAAACCTTCACGGTGTGCGCCGGGGACTGTGCGCACTACGCGTCGACGGCTGGCTATGGCTGGAGCAATTCAGGAACGCGGGAGGCCGTTGCAATCTGGGTGGGTATGCCGGGTTTATTCTAGCTCGCACGGGGGTAGGGCATGCCACGGGCTCATGTCACGCAGGCGATCATTTTCCGGCGCTGGTGACCGTTTCCGGCAGGTTCCGGACCATGACGGTCTGTGGATTCGACAGCGGAATGCCGGCTGCACGCAGCCGTTTGAGAATCTCAAACAGCAAATCACTTTTGGTGGCGTCGGTGATTCTGGGACTGTATACGTAGCCGGTGACATTCATCGTAATGCCGGCAGGCGTCAACTGGCTGAAGCTGACCGACGGTGCGGGATGTTCGAGAATCGAGGGGTGCGCGACGTAGACACCGAGGAGGAGATCGCGGACCTGTTCCGGATCGATGTCCAGCGGAAAGGTCAGCGTGAGTGTCGTGACGCCCTGCGTGCCGTTGCCCGTCACGTTCCGCAGATTCTGCGAGATCAGCTGGGAGTTGGGAACAATGACGGTCGAGCGGTCGGAGAGCTGGATTTCGGTCGCGCGTACGTTGATGCGCCGGATATCACCCTCGACGCCGCTGATGCTGACCATGTCGCCGACCTTGACCGGACGCTCGGTCAGCAGGATCAGCCCCGAGATGAAGTTCTTGACGATTTCCTGCAGGCCGAAGCCGATCCCCACCGACAGCGCGCTGACGATCCACGCCAGGTTATCCCACCTCACGCCCAGTGCCGACAGGGTGAGCAGGGCGACCAGCACATAGCCCATGTTGATGAACAGCGTGAGCAGCGAGGCACGCATGCCTGCTTCCATACCCGTCTTGGGCAGGAGTTCGTTGTCGAGCCACCTGTGCACGGAGCGAAGCAGGTACAGGCCCACCCCGAGCGTCAGGATCGCATTGAGGACACGGGCCGGAACGATGTTCAGGCCGCGCAGCCGGTCGCCGCCGAATATGTCGAGGATGCTGTTGAGCAGGTCGGTCGGGGTGGTACCCAGGCCACCGGTGAGCAGGGCGATGACCGCGATCATCAGCAGGAGGCTGCGTCCGGCACCCGACAGGACGGTCGATGCCTGTTCGAGATGGCTGTCGTCCAGTCCGAACAGGTTCCGGATGGTCTGGCCGCTCGCGAGCTCCGTGCTGAAGAGGCTTTCGCAGATATCCTGGGTGAGTCTCGTCAGCAGATAGCACGTGCACAGCACCAGGGCGAACCAGACGAGCTCGTAGGTCAGGAATCGCGCGATGGTAATGTAGCCGCCCAGCAATGCCAGCAGTGAGACCACAACAGCGAGGCTGATGGCGGCATGGATCAGTCCTGCGAGCGTGGAGCGGGCTTCCGGCGGCTCTCCCGCTGCGGCCAGCGCACTGCGCACCCGGTTGGCGCGCAGCAGCGCGGCGCCGATGGTCAGGGCCACGACCATCGACACGATGCCGCGTCCGAAGAGCGTCACCTGCAGGCTGGTGTCGACCGTCCGGTTGAGCTGTTCCAGGGCTCCCGAGAGCAGGAGCAGGCCCGCGAGGATTCTCGGGAACGGCTTGATCGCGAGCGCGACCGGGTTGGCCATGACCGGCAGGCGCCACGAAGGATGGTGCGTGCACAGCAATGCCCGGCCGAGGCCGGCGATCAGTGCGCAGGTCAGCGCCAGCTTGACCAGTTCGTCGGCAAAGTCCTGCAGGCCGGAAGGCAGGGGCTGGTGGCGGGTCAGGGCAAGATCAATGAGCTGGACGGCGCAGGCCGTGGACAGCAGGCTGGTGAACGTGGTCGACAGTGCGATCGCGCTGCGCCGCAGCCGGCCTTCGGGGAGGTGGCGAAGGCTCAGCCAGGCCAGCATCCGCTCGAGCAGACGGCTACCCGCTGTCCAGATGGCCAGCGCCAGCAGGACGAGCATGGCGGTCGTGATCCGCGAGGCTGGTTGCCAGGCCCACTGCAGTTGCCCGCCAGTCTGCGCGAGGAAGGCCATTACGCGCTGATGGTCCGTCGGGTCGGGGTGGATGAGTGGCGCCCAGAACGCCATACCGAGAATGCTGCCTGAGCGCAGGGCGAGCTGGTCTTTCAGCTGGTCGTGTTGCAGCCTGGCAAGCTGTCTGCCCAGGTCGACCAGGCTCTCCCTGGCCTCCTGGGCCTGTTTCAGTTCGGCGTCGAACTGAGCCTGCCGGGCCGCGAGGGCGAGGCGCTGCTGGGCGACGGCAGGGGTTTCCGTCGTGGCGCCAGGCGCGGGCGGCGGCCCGAGTACGTCCAGCTCGGTTTGCAGTCTGGCGCGCTGCGGCAGCAGCGCCTGAGTCAGAAGGTCGTCGACGCTGTCGGCCAGTTGCTGGGTCGCTGTGCCGAGATCGGCCAGCTGCCGGCTGCCGGTTGCCGTCGAGGCCTGCTGCCTGATCTGGGCCAGCTTGTCCTGAAGGGCTTTCAGGTTCGCGGCGGTGGCTGCGTCCGTGGCCGGTGCCGCCGGCTCCGGCAGGGTGTTGGCCCACAGGGTCGCCGGCATCAGGCCGAGCGGGGTCAGCAGCGTGAGAAGAACGACGAAGCGGCGGAGTTTACGCATGGGGCGGTTCCAGCGAAGGCTCGGGCGATCGTGCCTCGGGCGAGGTGGTCCCGTCATCCGGTGTGCAGTCCTGCTTTTGCGACACGGCCCACCCGCGCGCATTGCTGGCGATCTGGCTGGCAAGCCGCGCGACGATGCGTTGTTGCGCACGCACCAGTTCCGGGTAGCCACCGGACGCCGCTTCCTGCAACTGGCTGTGGCACGTCAGGCGGGATGTGCCAGCGGTCCCGGCAAAGCCGAGACTCCAGTCAGCCTCGAGCTGCACACCTTGCCCCGGCCATGCATCAAGACGCCGCACCTGCAGCCTGACCCTTAGCACAGGCTTGCCTGTCGGTCGGGTCAGCCCGGCAACGTCCTGGGCGTCGAGACGGTGGACCAGTTCCTCGGACAGCGCCGTGCGTACCTCATCACCCAGTGGGGCGGCCCATTGCTCATTATCCAGCACGGCAACGTTACTGTCGCCCTGCCGTACGACCAGCGGCTGCTGGTCGAGCAGGGCAGGAATGCCGACTGGCAGGACATCGAGGGCGAACGGTGCGGGCTGCCCGGTGAGGGCACTTCCTGATTCCGGTGACACCAGCGTGTAGTAATGCACCGGGGCCGAAGCGCAGGCACCCAGTGCGAGGGCCAGGGAGGCCAGGCCCGCGCGAACGAGGAGATTCATTTGTTCGACTCCTGTGAAGCACCGGTGCCCGGGTGGTTTGCGGATGTGGTGGCCGGCAGCGCATCGCCGGCCCGGCCGCGCAGCAGCGCTTCGGGATGACGGCCCACCAGATCGGTGAGCGTGCGTAGCGAACGGGCGGTGCGTTGCACCTCCTGCAGGGTCTGCGCAAGGTTCTGCTGCAGTGGCCCGTCGTCGGCCAGCATGCCCTGCGCCGTGCCAAAGGTCTGACGAGCCTGCCGCATGGTCTGCGTTGCTGCGGGCAGGACCTGGCCGTTGATCTGGCCCAGCGTGCTGTCCAGCTCGGAGAGCGCCGTGTCCAGATGCTGCCCGATCGAGTCGAGTGGCATCTTGTCGATCTTGCCGATGATGCTCGCCAACTGTTCCTGCAACTGATCGAAGCTGCCGTTGATGGTGGGCAGCATGATGGGCCGCGCGGCCGAGTCGAAGGCGACCTTCGGTGCGTTGGGTACAAAGTCGAGGGAGATGTAGAGTTGCCCGGTCAGCAGGTTGCCGGAGCGCGCCTGCGCGCGCAGACCGTGTGCAACCATGTTGCCGAGGAACTGCGCGGCCTGCTGGTCGGTGGCGCCACTGAGTTTCGGGAGCCTGTTGAGCACGGGACCGAGGCGCTGCGGATAAACCTCGATGCCGACGATCGACGGGAAATGTTGCGTGGCCGGGTCATAGTCGAGCTGCATCGACACCACGCGCCCGATGTCGATGCCCGAGAATTCCACCGGTGCGCCCACGGACAGTCCGCGCAGCGGCTGCATGAAGCGCAGCTGGATGTACTGAGCCGGTCCGTCCGGTGGGGCCATGGCGCTCTGCTGATCGGTCGCGAGCGTGAAGCGGGTATTGGGCGGCGCGGGGACGGCCGTGCTTTCATCGGGTGCGCCAAAGGCGATTCCGCCCGCCACGATCGTGGCGAGGGACTGCGTCTTGAGCTTGAATCCGTCGGCGCCCAGCGACAGGTCGACCCCGCTCGCGTTCCAGAAACGGGTGTCGGGGGTCACGAAACGGTCATAGGGCGCATCGACGAAGAGTTGCACGCTGACGCCCCGGCCATCCGTGTCGAGACTGTAGGACGTGACCTGACCGACCTGGATACGCCGGTAGTAGACCGGCGAGCCGATATCCAGCGAGCCGAGGTCGCGGGTATGGAGCGCGAAGTTCGTGCCGGGTACGCCATTGATGACGGCGGGCGGCGTTTCCAGTCCGGTGAACATGATACGCGACTCTTTAGAGGTGCCGGTGTCCACGCCGATGTAGGCGCCTGACAGCAGGGTGTCCACGCCCGATACGCCGCCGATACCGATGCGCGGACGCACGACCCAGAAGCGCGTGTCCGCGCGGGTCAGACTTCGCGCATTCCTTGCCAGTGACACTTTCACGATGACATGCGAGCCGTCATCGCTCAGTGCGACCGAAGACACCGTGCCGACTGTCACGTCCTTGTACTTGACCGGCGTCTTGCCCGCTTCGAGTCCGGCGGCGGTCTCGAGCGAAAGGGTGATGTCCGGGCCGGCCGACAGCCAGGTGTGGATCACCATCGACAGTCCGATCAGCGCGGCAACCAGCGGGACCAGCCAGACAAGTGATATCCGCCAGCGACTTCGCGTGACGGGGGGATCGTGCGGTTCGGGCAATGTGTTGTCAGGCAGGAGACTCATGGTTGCTCAGCGTCCCAGATCAGCCGGGGATCGAAAGTCATGGCGGAGAGCATGGTGAGGATGACCACCATGCCGAAGAAGAGGATGCCGGTGCGTGGCTCGATGTCCGACAATGCCTGGAACCTGACCAGGGCGCAGACGAAGGCGACGACCAGCACGTCGAGCATCGACCAGTAGCCAACCACCTCGACGAGCCGGTACAGGCGCGCGCGTTCGCGCATGCCGCGGCGGCTGCCCCGCTGGGCGCTCACGAGCAGCAGGCCGAGCGCCAGGAACTTGGTACAGGGGACGGCCACGCTCGCGGTGAAGATCACGAGCGCAATACCGATGGAGCCTGTTTTCCAGAACTCCACGACGCCACCCATGATGGTGCTGTCACTGCCACTGCCGAGCAGGTCTGTGTACATGACCGGCAGCAGGTTGGCCGGGATGTAGCAGATCAGGCCGGCGATCAGGAACGCCCACGCGCGTGCGAGGCTGTCGGGACGGCGCCGGTGCAGGGCGGCACCGCAGCGCGGACACGGCGCAGGCTTTTGCCCCCCGGGCGAAACCCGGCAGGCGAGGCCGCAGGCGTGACAGGCGATGATGCCGAGCTGGCGGGCGCGAGGCGGCCCGCTCATGCCGCATTCCCCGGTCATCTTCCCTGACGCGTGCCCGCTATCGGTCCATTCCCACAGCCAGTGAATTTCACGGCTCGCGATCAGTGGGACCAGCACCATCAGGGTGGCCGTGGCCCAGATGCCGGCACCCGGGATGACCTGCACGAAGCTGGACAGCTTGATGATCGCTACGAGTATCCCGAGCACGCCGACCTCGACCATGCTCCACGGACGTAGCACGCCGAGCATCCGCATGGTTCGCGCGAAACCGGGCGCACGGCGTCCGGCGCGGGCAAACACGAGTATCCAGGCCAGCAATGCGATCTGCAGGAAGGGCACCACGATGATCGCGAGTGCAGCCGGAATCGCGATCGGCGCGGCTGCGCCTTGAGCCAGCGCCGCAGCCGACTGCCACAGCGTCGCCTCACTATGCAGCCCCTGCAGGCTGATGCGGATGACCGGACAGGCATTGGCGATCGCGAACACGATGGCGGCGGCGACAGTCAGTGCGAGCCAGCGGTCCACGTCGAGCCGGCTGGCGCGGTAGAGCACGGCGGCACACCGTTCGCAGTGGGCCACCTCGTGACGGACCAGCGTGCGACGCCGGTAGACGCTGTCGCACTGCTCGCAGACAACCAGATGGGGAAGTGTTTGCATGACGGCAGCCGATGGCGCTCGCAGTGCAGGGATTGGGCGCGAGCAGCCGGTAAAAAAACTAGACGAATTTGTCTATTATTATTAAACTCGACGAACTTGTCTAGTTTTGCCCTGCCTCAGGCAGGCAGATCAAACCGGTGCGGGAGAGAATGGATGGGGGCAAGAGCGGTATCCGGAGGCGGACAACCCGTTCCGACGGCGCAAGCCGGAGGGCCGCTGGCTGTCGTTGCCCGCGCCCCCCGCCAGACGCGGGGGCAGGCGAGGGTCGACGTGATTCTCGACGCTGCCGCCCAGGTGATCATCGAAGAGGGGCTGGCGGGTATGACGATGCACGGGGTGGCCCGGCGGGCGAAAACCTCGATCGGTTCGATGTACTACTTCTTTCCGGACCGGGACAGCCTGCTGCAGGCGCTGGTTGACCGGCACGTTGCGGCCACCCGCGAGATCGGGCGTGACCTCAATACGGTACCCGCCTCCACGTGGCGGCAGTTTTCGGCAACAGAGGCGATCGGACGAATGATTACGCCCTATATCGAATATCTGCGGCGCCATGCGGACTATCTGCCGCTGATGCACGGCCGCACGCAGCCCGAAGATGACGCCGATTTTGTTCACACGGTCAGGCGCGTGCTCGATGCCCGCCTGCCAGGGGTTGAGCCGGCCGGGCGTCAGGCTTATGCCACGCTGCTGCATTCGATCGCCGCAGGAACTGTGCATATGGCTTTTCAGGTTGCCCCTGAAGGCGTCTGTTTCTTCCTGCAGGAAATCCCGCGGGTGATGGCCGCCTATCTGGCCGACATTGAGGGGACTGTGCGGAGCTAGTACTTTGCCGCGCGCAGATTCTGCGTCTTTGCCGATTTGATGTTCTGCCTGTGCGAGCCTCGTGCCGCGATCCGGGCGGGGCGATGATTTTTCAGCTTGCTGGGGGCATTACCGCATGGGAAACGTTGAACGACGAAAACAGATCGTCATTGTCGGGGGTGGGGTGGCAGGCCTTGAAGTTGCCACCACGCTCGGGCGACGCTCGCTTAAACATCCGAGCGCGCCAGCGATCACGCTTGTCGACCGCGATTCGGCCCATGTGTGGAAGCCCATGCTGCACACGATCGCAGCGGGCACCCGCGATATCTCGCAGCAGCAGACCACCTATATTGCGCAGGCGCGCGACGCAGGGTTCGCCTATCAGCCTGGGGAGTTGAGCGGCCTCGACCGGACCGGGCGCGAACTGCTCATGGCACCGCTGTATGCGGCTGATGGACGTTTGCTGGTTCCCGCGCGGCGGCTGGCCTATGACACGCTGATCATTGCGGTGGGCAGCGAAGCGAATGACTTTGGTACGCCCGGGGTGCTGGAGCACTGCTTCAGGATCGATTCGCGTCTTCAGGCGGATGCCTTCAATCATGAGATCCGCATCCGCATGCTGCAATGCCTCGCCCAGGATGGTGAGCTGTCCATCGCGATTGTTGGGGGTGGTGCGACCGGAGTCGAGCTGGCGGCAGAACTGGTGCAGCTCACCGAGGCTGCTGTGGCCTATGGTGCGAAGGGGCTTGCCGCACGCATCAGCATTACGCTGATCGAGAGCGGTTCGCGGCTGCTGGCAGCATTCCCCCAGGATATATCGGCAGCCACGCGCACGCGGCTTGAAAAACTGGGCATCAAGGTGCTTACCGATACACGCGTGAGCGCGGCGAATGCCGACGGTTTCGTTCTCGGGGATGGCGGGAAAATTGCGGCCTCCCTGAAAGTCTGGGCCGCCGGTGTCAAGGCACCGGCGTTTCTCGCGAATCTGGACGGTTTGGAGGTGACACGCGGGAACCAGCTGGTGATCCAGCGAACGCTTCAGACGACGCGCGATCCGGACATCTACGCCATCGGCGATTGCTCGAGCCTGACATTGCCCGGTGCAGAACGGCCGTTGCCGCCGACGGCCCAGGTTGCCCACCAGCATGCACAACATCTGATCCGCCACCTGCCGGGTGCTGTGATGCACGGCGAGCGCGTGCCGGCTTTCGCGTACCGGGATTTCGGATCGCTGGTTTCGCTCGGCGGCTATGACGCCTACGGCTCGCTGGGCAAGTTCGGCCTGCTCAAGGGCGCCACCATTCGTGGACGTCTCGCCCAGCTCAGTCACGTCATGCTTTACCGCAGCCATCAGGCGCGGCTGTACGGATTCTGGCGCGGCGGGCTGCTCTGGCTGGTTGACCGGCTCAACTCCCGGCTGCGCTCGTCGATCCGGCTGGATTGAAATTGCCGCCAGCGCGGATACCGGGGGAGGTGAGGGTGTGCAAGGCGCGGCTGTTCCCCGGTGGGGCCGCATTGCCGCATACCTTTGCGTTTCGTTCACGCTCGCAGGTGGCAACGGAGTACAGGATCGACTGACGCATCGTTCGAAAAACTGATTGAAGCGGGAGCTGCACGATGGCGACATACCGGGAACTGCTGGCCCAGCGGGAAAAACTCGATGCGGAAATTCAGCAGGCGCGCAACACGGAACGGGCGGCGGTGATTGCCGAAATCCGGCAGAAACTCCTTGACCATCAGATTGGACTGGACGAGCTGGCCGGTCGTCGCGTGAAGCCTGCGGAAGTCAATGTGCGTCGTCCTGTTGCACCCAGGTATCGCGATCCGGCGTCGGGCAAGGAATGGTCCGGGCGGGGTAAGCCACCGGCCTGGATCAAGAATGCGCCCGACCGGCATAAATTCCTGATCCGGTGATGGGTGTGCGTCGCTGTCATCGCAGACGGCGCAGGGCGGTATACGCTCTGGCGCCGGTCGCCCCGACTCCAGCACGTTGAGGTGCCTGATTCTTCATCGCACCGGGTGATGGGCATTGCCGGTTCGGGGTTTTCCGCGGCAACGGAACGTGGATACCCTGCTACCACTGCCTGCCTGTGCATCGCATGCGCAACCTGATTAAACGGGAGCGCGGGAACAGTGGGCACAGCAGTCCATGCGCTGCCGGAGACTGTGCGGTTGACGCCTCTGGTGACGATAGATCATAAGGGCGCGATTATACTTTTTGATCTATTGCCTGATAATCAACGATATAACAAGGACTACTTACGGTTATTGAAATAATATGTCTCGCCGGATATGCAACAATCCATCCGTCTGGAAAGGGATGGTTATGGATACGCTTCAAAACATGCGTGTTTTTCTTCGCGTCGTCGAAGCCGGCAGTTTCACCGGTGCTGCCCAGCAGCTGAACACGACGACCGCGTTCGTGTCACGGGCCGTTTCGGATCTGGAGGCGCATCTGAGCGCACGTCTGCTGAACCGCACGACGCGGCGCATTGCGCTGACCGGAGCGGGCGAGCGTTATCTGCAGCGTTGCGAGCAGATTCTCGCGTATGTCGAACAGGCGGAAGCGGAGGCCGGCGACGCACATGCGCGCCCGTCCGGCAAGCTGAAGGTGCACGCGATGGCAAGCTTTGGCCAGCACTACGTGGTGCCGGCGGTCGGACGTTATCTGCAGCAGTACCCGGACGTGCGCGTCGAGCTGACGCTAACGCAGCGGATACCGGATCTGCTTGAGGAGGGGTACGACGTTGCACTCGTGCTCGCGACCGATCTGCCCGATTCCGGCTTCGTGTCCCAGCGGCTCGCGAGTGCGTTCAGCATCGCGTGTGCGTCGCCTGCATACCTGGAGCGGTGCGGGGTGCCGCGCATGCCCGCGGACCTCGCGAACCATACCTGCCTGCAGACAGTGACGCCTACCCCGGCATCGCAGTGGCAGTTCACCGGACCGGACGGTGACGAGACCATCGAACTCGGCGCGGCGAAGTTCCAGGTGAACGTTGCGGACGCGCAGGCAGTCGCAGTGTGCGAGGGAATGGGCATCGGGCTGCTGCCGATTTACTCGGCGGTCTGCGGGCTGCGCAGCGGCGAGCTCGTGCGGGTCCTGCCCGAATACAGGTCGCAGGAGATGAACGTGTACGCGATGTATCCATCGCGGCGGTATCTGGATGCGAAGGTCCGGGCCTGGGTCGAGCTGCTGCGCGAGCAGATTCCGGCAGCGCTGCAATCAGACTGGGAAGAGGGCGAACGTCCGTCAATGGCGGCCCAGTGCGTCAACAGCCCGGCGGTATCCTGAGCGTGCCTGACGGCAACACATAACCCATGGAATTGACATGCATCGCCTGCATCCCATATCATCCGAATAATTCATCATGTGTTGAATATTATTTGCACGCCTTGGCCGACCAGTCCGACTCCTCGCGATCGACAGCACTAGTCCTGATGCGACTGGTCGCGTTCCGGGTCGGGCACTGCCCGGCGCAAGCGGAAGCCGGGGCGTCCTGTCGCGTGCCCGACACCTTTAACGCCTTCGATACGACGGGTGGCGGCTCGCCCTCTCCATGCAACCCACGTCGCTCTATCGAACACAGGCAACCCAGGCACCATGACGTTACCAACACGACGCGACTGGCTGTTTTCAGTCAAGACATTCATCGCTTCGATGCTCGCGCTGTACCTCGCGCTCAAGCTCGAACTGCCACGCCCGTATTGGGCCATGGCGAGCGTCTACATCGTATCGAACCCGTTTGTGGGCGCGACCCGTTCCAAGGCGTTGTATCGCGTCCTCGGTACATTGCTCGGCGCCTCCGCGGCGGTGTTCTTCGTGCCGCCATTTGTCGAGATTCCCTGGCTCTTCAGTGTGGTTGTGGCGACGTGGACTGGCACCCTGCTTTATCTTGCAATATCCGACCGGACCGCGCGCAGCTACGTCTTTATGCTGGCGGGCTATACGTTGCCGCTGATCGCGCTGCCTCTCGTCACGAATCCGACCAGCGTATTCGACGTTGCCATCTCGCGTACCGAGGAGATCACGCTGGGGATTGTCTGCGCCAGTGTGATCGGCAGCGTGCTGTTACCCAATCGCCTCGCGCCCACCCTGATCGCGCGTACCGATGCCTGGTTTCGCGACGCGGCGTTTTACGCGCAGGAGACGCTGGCCGGACGTATCGTGGGCAAACCGCTTGCCGCATGCCGGCAGCGTATGGCTGCCATGGTCAACGGCCTGGAAATGCTGCTTAGCCAGTTGGGCTACGATCAGACGCACCCGCCCGCTACCCTGATGCGGGCGCAACTGCTGCGCGGCCGGATGCAGTTGCTGATGCCCATCGTCTCCGCCCTTGCCGACCCGCTGTCCGCTCTTCTGCGTATGCAGCACGCACAGGTGACCCCGATCCACGCGCTGCTTGCTGACACCGCGAGCTGGATCGGTACACCGCTGCCTGAGGCCATCGCCGCCGGCAACGAGGCGGGTGATGATCCGGTTGCCGACACACTGCGTGCGCGTATCGCTGCGCTGCAGCCCGATGCAATGGAGCTGACTCGCTGGGAAGGGGCGCTGCTGTCCAATGCGCTCTGGCGCCTGCGTCAGCTGATCGACCTGTGGCAGGATTGCCGCACGCTACGTGCGACCATTGCCCACGAAACCGCGTCGTGGCGTCCGCGCTACCGCAACTGGCGACTGGGCGGAACCGAGCGGTTTCGCGATCGCGGGATGATGCTGTTTTCAACGCTCTCGACCGTGATCGCCATCACCATCGCGTGCGGCATATGGATCGCATCCGGCTGGAACGATGGCGCCGGTGCGGTTACGCTCACTGCGGTGGCCTGCTGTTTTTTTGCCGCGCTGGACGAGCCGGCGCCACAGATGTTCCGTTTTCTCGTGGCAACCGTGCTGAGCGTATTGTTGGCCGGGATCTATTTATTCGTCGTGCTGCCGTATGTTCATGACTTTCCGATGCTGGTTGCCATATTCGCCGGGCCATTCATTCTCGTCGGTACACTGATTCCGCTCCCCCAGTTCAGCCTGGTGACCATGATCGTCGCCGTGAACACAGCAAGCTTCATCAGCCTTCAGGGCGCTTACGACGCGGATTTCTTTGTTTTTCTGAACGGCAACCTTGCGGGTATCGGCGGCCTGCTGTTCGCGTACATATGGACTCGCGTCACCCGGCCGTTCGGCACTGAACTGGCGGCGCAGCGACTACTCGCGTCAAGCTGGGCCGATGTTGCATTGACCGCTTCCGCTCTGCCGCGCATTGACCAGCGCAACCTGTCTGCACGGATGCTGGACCGCCTGATGCAACTGATTCCGCGCCTGACCGCGTCGGACGACGACCGACACCCGGCAATTGAGAGCTTTCGCGATCTGCGCGTGGCGGTCAACGCACTTGATCTTCGCCGCATGCGGCCGCGACTGGCCGCCGATGTGCTGGCTGTAGTCGACCCGATACTCGCGGACGTGAAAGCTCACTTTGAGCGCTGCGCGGCGCGACGGGAGCGCCAGCCCGCTCCGCCAGCACTGCTTGCGGCACTCGATGCCGCGCTTTCGCATGTAGCGACCCAGGGCGTCACGGCTGCCGACGAGGCCCCGGCAGGTTCCCGCGTCGAATACCGTCGGCTGCGCGATACGTTGCATGCATTGGTCGGGTTGCGTCTGTCGCTCTTTCCTGCATCGGAACTGAACGCTTCGCTGGCTGGCAGCACGCCATCCCCGTGACAAACCGCCGACCCCGCATGTCCGTCGACTCATTGAACCCCTTCCCGAAGGCAAATCATGATCGGTGAAATCGATATCCTGGGTGTGTTCGTGCCTGCTGCCCTGGTCCTGATGTTGATTGCCTATCTGATCAACCTCGTGATCTCCGCGGTGCTGACGCGTGCCGGATTCTATCGGCTGGTCTGGCATCGCCCGGTTTTCGATCTGGGAATTTATGTGTTGATACTGAGTACTGCCGTACTTATCTCTCGCCATTTGAAAACGTGAAAAAAACCTGGCTTTCCTTGGGGCAGATCCTGCTCACGCTGGTCGTCATCGTCATTGCTGTGTTCGCGCTGTGGCGACTCGTCGGTTACTACATGTACTCTCCGTGGACGCGCGATGGCCACATCCGTGCCGATGTCATCCAGGTCGCCCCGGATGTATCCGGCCTCATCACGGACGTCGACGTGGTGGACAATCAGCCGGTCAAGCGTGGCCAGTTGCTGTTCGTTATCGACCAGGCCCGCTACGCGCTCGCGTTGCGTACGGCCCAGGCAGACGTCGAGGAACGGCACGCGGCACTGGATCAGGCGAGACGCGAATATGCGCGGAACCTGACGCTCGGCAATCTCGTTGCCAGCGAGGTGCTGGAAGAAAGCCGGACCCGGATGGAACAGGACGACGCGGCGCTTACCAATGCTGAAATCGCGACCGATACCGCGCGCCTGAATCTCATACGCACGCAAATCCTCAGTCCGGTCGACGGCTGGCTGAACGACCGCGCGCCGCGCACCGGCGAATTCGTGGCGGCGGGCCACCCAGTAGTGTCTGTCGTCGACATGCACTCTTTTCGCGTGGATGGTTACTTCGAAGAAACCAAGCTACATGACATCCATATCGGTCAGCCTGCGGACATTAGCGTGATGGGCGAAAAGGCTGTGCTGCGTGGTCACGTTCAAAGCATTGTCTCAGCCATTGAGGATCGTGATCAGACAACCAGTGCGAATCTGCTTCCGAATGTCAACCCCGCGTTCAGCTGGGTGCGGCTCGCGCAACGGATTCCCGTGCGTGTTGCGCTCGACCAGGTACCGGACGATTTCCGGATGATCGCCGGTCGCACGGCGACGGTAGCGATACGCGATGATGAAAACCATCAGCCCGGCGACGTCGGACGCCAGAACGGACCGGGAGCCGCTGCGCATCATGGCGCGTTAGCGCCCCGCCAAACCCACCCGAATCGGGCCGCGGCGATCGCGAGTACGGCAGAAGGTGCCAGGCCATGAAGCAGACACGACCGGAACGACTGGCACGATCGGCGCAATTGCGTTCCCTGTTTGCCAACCGCACCCGGACGCTGGTTCCGCTCGTACTCGTGCTCACCGCCTGCAAGGCTGTCGGACCCGACTACACCGTGCCGGCGGATGCCATGATCAACCACCCGCTCGCGAATGCACCGCTCATCGAAACCGGCGCGCCGGTTTCCCAGCAGCCGCTTCCGCCGGACTGGTGGCGTCTGTACGATGATCCTGTGCTCGATCAACTCGTGGAGTCAGCGCTGCAATCCAATACGGACCTGCGCGTTGCGGCCGCCAATCTGGCGCGCTCGCGGGCAGCTGTCGATGTGGCGAGCGCGCAAGGGGGGTTCTCCGGTTCTGCGAGCGCCACACTCGATCATGCGCAGGAGGCCGGGGAGCAGTACCTGTTGTTCAGCAAGGTGCCCGTCGCGAACGAAGGGAATCTCGGGCTCAATGTGTCGTACGAGTTTGACCTGTTTGGCAAACTGCAACGTGGCGTTGAGGCGGCACAGGCAGACAGCGAAGCGGCCAAAGCGGCAAGCGATCTCGCCCGTGTAAGTGTCGTGTCGCAGGTAGTGGAAGCCTATGTCGAAGCCTGCTCGGCCGGTGATGAATTGACGGTCGCCCAACGGTTGCTCGACCTCCAGAAGCAGCGTGTCGCCCTGTCTGCACGGCTACGCAGCGCGGGGCGCGGCAGTCAGCCCGATGTGACCCGGGATCAGACGCAGGCCGATACACTGGCTGCCGATGTGCCACGCTTTCTCGGTCGGCGTCGGGTTGCCGAGGCACAGCTTGCCGCGCTGCTGGCTCGCCCGGCGAGCGACTTGCCGGCAGCGGTCGCGACTTGCGACACACTGCCGGCACTGAGCCAGCCGATTCCGGTTGGCGATGGTGCCGCACTGCTCAAGCGCCGTCCGGACGTACGGGAAGCCGAGCGGCAACTCGCGGCTGCCACTGCACGCATAGGCGTCGCGGTTGGGGAAATGTATCCGTCGGTTGAGATTGGCGCTTCGACAGGCACGACCGGTCTGCTTGGAGATCTCTTTGGTCCGGCGACCAACCGCTGGTCAGTCGGTCCGCTCATCAGCTGGACGTTTCCTGCAAACGGCCAACGCGCACGCGTACGGGCCGCCGAGGCGGCAACAGGGGGAGCCCTTGCCCATTTTGATGGCGTTGTATTGAATGCGCTGCGCGAAACGCAGTCCAGCCTCGCGACCTATGCCGCCGACACGCAGCGTGCGGAAGCGTTACAGACTGCCTATCGAAGCGCGACGAAGGCCGCGGACGAAACGCATCAGCTTTACATGGCAGGTCGTGAGTCATTTGTCGCCGATCTCGACGCCGCGCGCACGCTGGCTGCGATGAACGCACAACTGGAAGCTGCAATGGGTCAGGTCGCGCTCGATCAGGTGAGTCTGTTCCGTGCGCTCGGGGGCGGCTGGGAAACGACCGAGGCGGCATCCTTGCCGATGCCTGTTACCGGAAATTCTCAGAAAACCGCAGTCGACTGATTCCTTGTCTCAGCCGCTGCGGATGGCTGTGGGGTAGCGGGCGCGGGCGATACCTTGCGCCTTGTTCGGGGTATTCGAGACAGGGACTACCGTGAAATCCGGTGGAGTAGGCCGCCTCGAGTTGATGTGAGTTCCCATTGTCAGACACGAAGGCTTCGGTCATGGAAGAATTTCCGGCAAAGTGATGGGAAACTTCACGAGTACTTCACCGTGCATCAAAACCCGGAACGAAAAAAAATGGCAGCTATGACCGTACGCCCGGCACCCACCTCCAGTGAACGACGTCCACGCGGACGACCGGCGCGTAGCGCAACGGTCGATACCGAGGCACTGCTGAAAAACGCCCGGCAGGTGTTTGCAAAACGCGGGTTCGATGCGACCAGCGTCCGTGAAATCGCCCGCGACGCGGGCGTCGATCCGGCACTGATGGCGCATTACTTCGGCTCGAAGGAAGCATTGTGGGGTGCGGTTGTCGGGCAGATTGTGGAGCAGACGGCACCGATGATCCGAGCGACAGCGCAGCTGCGCCAGTCTGATCTCGGCAGCCGTCGGCGGGTCGAGCAGGCGCTGGTCATTTTCATCGACCGGGTCTTCAGCGAGCCCGACATCAGCCTGTTTTTCTCGACAGCCGCGACCGAGCACGGCGAGCGCCTTGCCTTTCTCATCGAACGGCTGGTTCGCCCCTACCACGACGTGTTCATTCCGCTCCTGACGGATGCGATGAAATCAGGTGAACTCGCCTGCGACGATCCGGAAGTGACCTACTGGATGTTGTTGAACGCGATCAGCAAGACGGTTTCGTACAGTCATGTGCTCGCCGCCTTTTCGTCACTTCCCGGGCGGCCTGCCGCGTTCAAGCGCACGGTACTTGCGTCGGTACTCAACATGCTCGGCCCAGTGCCTCAATCCTCCTGAGGGCGTCGCGTATCGGGGCTGTGTCGCTGTGGATACCCGGCCGGGCGAGTCTGCGATGTGGGGTTGAAAGCGGGAACATCATGAATGGTGTAGTGTCTGCGGAGATGCGATGGGCATTGCATGGCCAGTGGCCCGGATGCATCAGTACACCAACCTTTTTCTCCCTGGGAGTTCGCGTGATGAGCCAGACCCTTTACGACATTCCGGTTGCATCCATCGATGGCAAGGCGCTGACGCTCGGCGCATTCCGCGGCAAGGTGCTACTCGTGGTCAACGTTGCGTCGAAGTGCGGACTGACGCCGCAGTACGAAGCGCTTGAAAAGCTGTACGTGGACAAACGCGCGCAAGGTCTCGAAGTCCTCGGCTTTCCGGCCAACAACTTCAAGGGCCAGGAGCCGGGCACTGAGGCGGAAATCAAGACCTTCTGCACTACAACGTACGACGTGACGTTCCCGCTGTTCTCGAAAATTTCAGTAGCCGGCGACGACCAGCACCCGCTTTACCAGGTGCTGACGGGAGAGCGTCCCGCCGCGACCGGTGATGGTCCGTTTCGCGACCGCCTCAAGGGTTATGGCATCGAGCCGAATCCGGCGCCGGACGTGCTGTGGAACTTCGAGAAATTTCTCGTTGCCCGGGACGGACGTGTGGCGGGACGCTTTGCGCCGGATGTGACCGCGGACGATCCGCGCCTGCTCGATGCGCTCCAGTCCGAACTGGCGAAGGGCTGATATCTGCCATTTGAAGCACGTATTGACGGGGTAGGGAGTCTTGGGGTCTCTCTGCAATGAGTCCGTGTTACTGCGGTGGTTTCCCGTCGAAGTGAATGGCCCGTCTGGCATTGCGTATTCCGCAATTCTCTTTTTTTAAACCCAGTTTTCGTTCCGGTAACTCCCGGAGATAAAATGTGGTCAATATAATTCATCACTAGATGAATTTTTTTAAATTTTCTTTGACCATGGCACTGCAGCGTGGGTCCGCGTGCCTGTCTCACCCGCCGGTCGATTCCTGCTCAGTCGTCTCGATCATGGCCTGACCGCTGCCGCGACCTCTGCGGCAGCTTTCGATTCCAGAAAGGAACTTCATGAAAATCGATTCCGTGGTGTCCCGGGCATTCGCCATGCCGCTCACGAGCCCTGCCTTTCCGATGGGACCTTACCGGTTCGTGCATCGCGAGTTTTTCATCATCACGTACCGCACCGATCTGGACCGGCTGCGTGAAGTCGTGCCGGAGCCGCTGAAGGTCACGGAGCCGCTCGTGAGCTATGAATTCATCCGGATGCCGGATTCGACCGGATTCGGCGACTACACCGAAAGCGGCCAGGTGATCCCGGTCGAATACGAGGGCGTTGCCGGCGGTTACACCCACGCGATGTACCTGAACGACCATCCGCCGATCGCCGGCGGACGCGAACTGTGGGGCTTTCCCAAGAAGCTCGCCGCGCCGACGCTGGAGACGCATACGGACACGCTGGTCGGCACGCTCGACTACGGTCCGGTACGCGTCGCGACCGGCACGATGGGCTACAAGCACAAGGAACTCGATCCCGCGGAGCAGGGGAAGAAACTCGCCGCGCCGAACTTCCTGCTGAAGATCATCCCGCACGTCGACGGCTCGCCGCGGATCTGCGAGCTCGTGCGCTACTACCTGGAAGACATCACGGTAAAGGGTGCATGGAGCGGCCCGGCATCGCTGGCCCTCGCGCCGCACGCGCTTGCGCCGGTCGCCGATCTGCCGGTGCTCGAAGTCGTTGGCGCGCGGCACGTGATCGCCGACCTGACGCTCGGCCTGGGCGAGGTGGTGCACGACTACCTCGCGAAATGAATGCTGATGAATGTGTGGCCCCGAACCCGAACATGGAGAATTGAACGATGAGTGACCTGCAAGGAAAAGTCGCCGTAGTGACCGGCGCAGCCAGTGGCATTGGCAGGGAGATTGCGCTGGTGTTCGCGAAAGCGGGCGCGACGGTGGCGATTGCCGACCTGAATCTGGGTGGCGCGAATGCGGTCGCGGAGGAGATCCGCCAGACGGGCGGCAAGGCGATCGGCGTGGCGATGGACGTGACGAGCGAAGACGCCGTCAACCAGGGCATCGACAAGGTCGCAGCCCAGTTCGGCTCGATCGACATCCTGATCTCGAACGCCGGTATCCAGATCGTGAACCCGATCGAGAACTATGCGTTCTCCGACTGGAAGAAGATGCAGGCGATTCACGTCGACGGCGCGTTCCTGACGACGAAGGCCGCGCTCAAGCACATGTACAAGGACGATCGCGGCGGCGTGGTGATCTACATGGGCTCGGTGCATTCGCACGAGGCGTCGCCGCTTAAGTCGGCCTACGTGACGGCCAAGCACGGCCTGCTCGGCCTGTCGCGCGTGCTGGCGAAAGAAGGCGCGAAGCACAACGTGCGTTCGCACGTCGTGTGCCCCGGCTTCGTTCGCACGCCGCTGGTCGACAGGCAGATTCCGGAGCAGGCGAAAGAGCTTGGCATCAGCGAAGAGGAAGTGATCAGGAAGGTGATGCTCGGCAATACGGTCGACGGCGTCTTCACGACGGTCGAGGACGTGGCGCAGACCGTGCTGTTCCTGTCCGCGTTCCCGAGCGCGGCGCTGACCGGCCAGTCGTTTGTGGTCAGCCACGGCTGGTTCATGCAGTAGCACAACGATCGATCCTGCCTGCCGGCCGCGTGCCGGCATGTGACGAAACCATAGTTGGGGATATTTTCGATGACGTATCAGCAGATCGACTTTCTTCTGATCGGGGGAGGGCTGGCGAGTGCGAAAGCGGCCGAGACGCTGCGCCGGGAGGGTGCCACCGGCTCCATCCTGATCCTGTCGGCCGAATCGACGCTGCCGTACCAGCGCCCGGCCCTGTCGAAGCGCTATCTGCTCGGCCATGCCGAAGCGGAGCAGATACTCGTTCACTCCGCGCAGTATTACGGCGAGCAGGAGATCGAGGTCGCACTGGAAACGACGGCCATTTCGGTCGATACGGTCTGCCAGCGGGTGGAGACCTCCACGGGGCGGCAGATCCGTTATGGAAAACTGCTGATCGCAACGGGTGCGTCACCCCTGCCCGTCGAATTACCGGGGGCGTCGCTGGAGGGCATTCATACGCTGAGGTCCCGCAACGATTGCGACGCGATCCGGCAAGGTGCATCAAAGGCGAAGCGCGCGGTCGTGGTGGGCGGGAGTTTTCTCGGCATGGAAGTCGCGATGTCGCTGGTCGACCTGGGTCTCGACGTCGCCGTCGTCGAGGGCGATGACCAGCTGCTCCGGCATCTCGAATCGACGGCACTGTCGGATTTCTTCCGGCAATACGCGCAGCAGCGCGGCGCGTCCGTGGTATTGGACGACCCGGTCGTCGCGTTCCATGGAAAACGGAAAGTCGCGGAAATCGAAACCCGCGCGGGGGCGCGGATACCGTGCGACCTCGTGGTGGTCTGTACCGGCGTCGAGCCGGCTACGCGGTTTCTGGAGGGCAGTGGCATCGCACTCGAAGACGGCCGCATCGTGGTCGACGATCTGCTGGCGACCAGTGTGTCCAACGTCTGGGCTGCGGGTGACGCAACGAGCTTCCAGGATCCGGTGTTCGGCCGCCGGCGTCATATCGAGCACTGGGACAACGCGGTCAAACAGGGGCACCTGGCTGCACTGAACATGCTGGGGCGGCGGATGCGTTATGACGAGGTGTCCTATTTCTACTGTGAAATTGGCGATATCGGGTTCGACGTGCTCGGCGCGCCAGAGGATACCGATGAACTGATCGCGCGGGGTTCGCTGGACGAACGTTCCTTTGCGCTGTTCTATCTGAAGGGGAATGTGCCGAGAGCGGTGTTCTCGGTGGGCCGGCCCGCCGGCGAGACGCGGGTTGCGGAGGGGCTGATCCGATACCGTACGAGCGTGCTTCCGCAGAAGGAAAAGCTGCAGGACCCCGGCTTCACACTGGACCAGCTCGCGACGCAGACGGTGCTGGTCCTTCAGGGCGGCGGCGCGCTGGGCGCCTTTGAATGCGGCGTGGTCAAGGCGCTGGAGGAGCACAAGATATTCCCCGACGTCGTGGCCGGGATCTCGATTGGCGCGCTCAACGGTGCGGTCATAGCCGGCAATCCGCGCCATGCCACGGCAGCGCTGGAAGCGTTCTGGTCGGAGCTCGAGGTGGCTTCGCCGGCGATGCTCCCTGAGCCACTGAGACGTTCGGTCACAGCGATGCAGATCCTGCAATATGGCGTGCCGAAGTTCTTCCGGCCGCGCTGGCAGCCTTCCTTCGGCGAGCCCTGGGTGGCGCCGTGGAACTGGACCGGCTTTTACGACACGTCGCCGATGAAGCAGTTGCTGGCGAAATATGTGGACTTCGGCGCGCTGAAGCACAGCCCGGTCCGCCTGATCGTCGGCGCGGTCAACGTGCTGACCGGAGAACTGGAAGCGTTCGACAGCTACGTCGACGATCTGACGCCCGACCATATCCTCGCGAGCGGCAGTCTGCCGCCTGGTTTTTCGTGGACGTTCGTCGACGGCAAGCCGTACTGGGACGGCGGCGTGGTCAGCAACTCGCCGCTTGATCTCGTGATCGACCGCTGCGGTCCGGACGGCAAGCGCGTCTTTATCGTCGACCTGTTTGCGGGTGAGAAGGCACTGCCATCCAGCATGATGGAAATCATGGCGCGCCGTGACGAGATTGTTTATTCGGAGCGCGTGCGCACCGACCTGCGCACGCGTGAGCTGAAGGATGCCTATCGCAGCCTGATCGAGAGCATTCTCCAGGCGGTCGAGCCGGCGGAGCGGGACAAGATCCAGCAGCGGCCCCGGTATATCCAGCTGATGGGCGACGGGGCAAAGATGAGCGTCACGCGGTTCGTGCGCAAGGGGGCGCCTGACGAACCGTCGTCACGCGACTACGATTTCTCGGATGTGTCGATCCGGTCCAATCAGGCTCAGGGTTACGCGCTGGTGAACGAAGTGCTCGGTTCAACAGTGGAGTCCACCACTGCGGCTGCCGGCCAGGCCGTGGGGATGATCCCCGACACGGTGGGGCGGTGAGGCGCTCCCGTTATTTTTTGCGTTGCGGTCGTCGTGGCGGTGCAACAGCGGCTCGCTCCCACGACGGATTCCGTGAAGGCGGTCCACCTGATTTTCAGTGGTCGCCATTTTCCCAACCTGTTGCTCCCGGGGACATGCCATGAGCGAAGAAAGAATCAATATCCTGCTGGAACTGTACAAGGCCAATACGCTCTTTTTTGGGCAGGTCGCGGCGCTGGCCCACCAGGCGGGCCAGCAATGGCAAAGCGAGAGTCAGCGGGCTATCGCCACGGCCGTTGCCGAGTCTGGGGCGGAACTGAAGGAGTTGCTTGAAGCAAAGGATCTTCCTGCGCTGCTGGCGTCCCAGACCGGCATCGCCAGCCGCCGCTGGGAGAAATATCAAGGCTCGGTCCAGGCGGCGCTATTGGCCAGCGCTGGCAGTCCTGATGCCGTGGTCAGGAAACTGGCCGAAGCCTTCGGGGACTGGCAGCGGCGGGTGAGCGAGGTTACCGGCACCGCCGTCCCTGCGGCTGGCGTATGGTTTGGCTATCCGAATCCGTTCCAGCAATTCTGGAGCAACGTCGCTGACGGAAACGGTGCGAAGGAGGGGCACGGTGCAAAATGAGCGGACTGCCCTCGTCACTGGAGGGCTCGGTGGCCTTGGCGCGGCCATCAGCCGGAGCCTGGCCGACGCCGGCCATACGGTTCTCGTTACGCACTCGGTCGGCAACGACCGTATCGGGTCGTGGATGCAGCAGCAGGCCGATGCCGGATACACGTTTCATGCGTATGCGGTCGATGTATCAGAGTACGACTCATGCCAGCAATTGGCAAAATCGATTCATGCCGAAGGACGGCACGTCGACATTCTCGTCAACAACGCCGGGGTCGTGCGGGACGGGACTTTCCGCAAGCTGACCAGAACGAGCTGGGATACCGTGCTGCGCACGAACCTGGACTCCGTGTTCAACGTGACCAAGCCGTTTGTGGACGGCATGCTTGAACGCGGGTGGGGGCGCATCATCAATATCTCATCGATCAATGGCTCCAAGGGGCAGTTCGGGCAGAGCAACTATGCAGCGGCCAAGGCCGGTATGCATGGCTTCACGAAGTCGCTCGCGCTCGAAGTGGCTCGCAAGGGGGTGACGGTGAATACGGTGTCGCCGGGCTATCTCGACACGAAGATGCTCGACGCCGTGCCGAAGGAGGTGCTCGAATCGCAGATCATCGCGCAGATTCCGGTTGGCCGGCTCGGCCAACCTGAGGAGATCGCTGCGCTGATCGCATTCATCGCGAGTGACGCGGCCGGGTTCATGACCGGCAGCAACATCTCGATGAATGGCGGGCAGCACATGTACTGACCGGTCTTGCGTCTTTGAACCGGGCTCGCAGAATCGCGCTTGCCACACGATGCTGTACGTGCCTGGCACGACATACCACCTTGGCGCGTGCACGGTCCTGTCCGGCAGGGTGCGTACGTGCGCAATAGCAGCCAGGAAACGCTCTTCGTATTTGCGATGCCGCGTGACTACGGCCCAGGTACAGCCCGATGGACGGCGGATCGCAGACGGGCGCGCACGTCGGGATGACGGGTCCATTCTAGCCTCGGACAGTTGAGGTATACACGCGCTTTGTGCTTCCCTCCGTGCGGGATCAGTCAGGTTCGACTGATCCGCAGACACGCGCATCCTGTTTTTCCATCTCAAGGAGTTTGCTATGAATTCCACTGTACCGGTGGAGAAATCGCTAACCGGACTTCGTGTTTCGGCCACGCTATTTCTCCTTATCGGGCTCTTCACGGCTGTGGGTGGGCTCAAACTCGTCAGCCTCGGCGGGTCATCCTATTACCTGACTGCAGGTGCGGCGATCGTCCTTACCAGCCTGCTGATGTTCGCCGCCCGGCGTGGTGCATTGTGGGTATTCGCGCTGTTCGTTTTCGGGAGCACGGTCTGGGCGTTGTTCGAAGTGCAACTGGACTGGTGGCAACTGCTGCCGCGTCTTGACGTCTGGTTTGTCATGGGACTGTGGATGCTGCTGCCGTTCGTGCGAGGCCGGATCGCCGCGTCAGGTGACAGCAGCGCGAGTGCCCTGCTTGTGGCCGCGCTCGCGTGCGCGGCGATGGCTGGCATTGTGAGCCTGTTCATCGACCCGTACAGCGTCGAGGGGCAACTCGGTCGCACCAGCACGGACGTTAGCGATGCCGCGCCGCCTCAGCCAGAGGGTGACTGGCAGGGGTGGGGACACTCGGCGTTCGGACAGCGTTATTCCCCGCTCGCGCAGATTACGCCGGACAATGCCGACAAGCTGCAACTCGCGTGGAGCTTCCGTACTGGCGACGTGGCCGGCCCCAACGACCCGAGCGAAACTACCTATGAAGACACGCCGCTGAAAGTCGGTAACATGCTTTACGTGTGCACGCCGCACAGCCGCGTGATCGCGCTCGACGCGACCACGGGCAAGCAGTTGTGGGACTTCGATCCGAAAATCCGGAGCCCCACGGGTACCTTCAGGAAGTGGGAGCACATGACCTGTCGTGGCGTCGCGTACTACGACGAAACCGCCTATGCTGCATCGGCGGGGACGGGTGTAGCTGCGGGCGCGAGTGGTGTCTCCGTGACTGCCTTTTTGAGCGATACGACCGCCTCTGCCGTTGCGTCGGCAACGGCGTTTGCCCAACCATCGACCGGTAGTGCCTGTCCGCATCGGCTGTTCCTGCCGACGGCTGATGCGCGTCTGATCGCCCTGAATGCAGACACTGGCAAAGTCTGCGAGGGTTTCGGCGACAAGGGCACAGTCAGTCTGCTGACGAAGGATCTCAATGGCCATGTGCTACCAGGTGGCTACTATTCGACGTCTCCGCCCGCAGTCACGCGTAATCTGGTGATCATCGGCGGGCACGTGACCGACAACTACTCGACCGACGAACCATCGGGCGTCGTGCGTGCGTTCGACGTGAATGACGGCCACCTCGTGTGGAACTGGGATGCGGGCAATCCCGACGAGACCGAGCCGCTGCCGCCCGGCAAGATGTATGTGCACAACTCCCCGAACATGTGGTCGGTGATGAGCGTGGACGAAAAGAACGGCCTCGTGTACTTGCCGCTTGGTAACCAGATGCCGGACCAGTGGGGCGGTAACCGCACGCCTGAATCGGAGAAGTTCAGCGCTGGCGTTGTCGCATTGCATATTGCCACCGGCAAGGTTGCGTGGAACTATCAGTTCACGCACCATGATCTGTGGGATATGGATGTGGGCGGCCAGCCGACACTTACTGATATCAAGACGGCCGATGGTGTTCGACCTGCACTGCTTGCGAGCACCAAGCAAGGCTCAATCTATGTGCTGAATCGGCTGACCGGTAAGCCGATCGTGCCGATCCGCGAGATTCCGCGTCCGCCGACGACGATCCCCGATGACCACGCGTCGCCAACGCAACCGCTGTCCGACATCAACTTCACGCCGCCGCCGCTGACGGAATCGTCGATGTGGGGCACGACACCGTTCGACATGCTCTATTGCCGGATCAAGTTCAGGTCGCTGCGTTATGACGGTGCGTTCACGCCGCCCTCGCTGCACGGCTCAATCGTCTTTCCCGGCAATTTCGGCGTGTTCGACTGGGGTGGCATCGCGGTGGATCCGGTGCGCCAGATCGCGCTCGTCAATCCGGACGCGATGGCGTTCTACGACACGCTGATTCCGCGCCACAAGGTGGATGGCTTCGGCGAGTCGACGAGCGAAACGGCGGGTGTGCATCCGAACACCGGTGCTCCTTATGCCGTGTCGATGTCGCCGCTGCTCGCGCCGTGGGGGATACCGTGCCAGGCACCACCGTGGGGTTACGTGGCTGCCGTCGACCTGACCACAAACAAGGTGATCTGGAAACACAAGAACGGGACGGTTCGCGACAGTGCACCGCTACCGATTCCGATGCCGCTTGGTGTGCCATCGCTGGGCGGAATGGTGACCACGGCAGGGGGCGTCACCTTCCTTGGTGGGACCATCGATTACTACCTGCGAGCCTATGACGTAAGTAACGGCAAACAGCTCTGGGAAGGGCGTCTGCCCGCGGGTGGTCAGGCGAACCCGATGAGCTACATGGGGGCGGACGGGCGTCAGTACGTGCTGATCGTGGCTGGAGGCCATGGTTCGCTCGGCACCAGGCAGGGCGACTACGTGATGGCGTACGCGTTGCCTGGACCGTAAGACGTATTTCGGGCATTGATGTTTGAGAAAGCGGTGCGCTCTGGCGTGCCGCTTTCGTTTTCTCAACGGATGCCTGTGCGTCCTTACATCTGATCTTCAAATCGTCTTTACGTTCGTCCCGCTCATGGCGCGCGAACGTCTGCTGTGCATCCTTCGCATGCGGGAGTTGCCAGGCTGTGTGTACGCAGCCACGTTCTGTGCGCTATGCATGCGGATGCATAGCGCGTTCGATGGCGTGGCCGATGCGGGGATCTTCTATCGCAGCCAGTCATCTCCATTTTCCCAGAACGTTATCTGTGTCAGGTTCCGCTGCTTCCCTACTTTGGAAGCACCCTGATTGGTCCGGTTATGGGCTGTGCAGAGGGGGCATTCGATGATGCGATCGAATTGCTGCGGACTGGTCGTCGTGCTAGGGGTGATGCGCTATTGCACGAACGCATTGCGGAAAGTGCAGTGGAGTTGTCGTCTGCACAGAGTCTTTATGAATCGGTGATCGCGACACTCCACACAGCCGGATCGGAGTTCCGGGCGTTAACGGTGGGAGAGATCAGGACCTTGCGGCGGAATCGCGCTTATCTCGTAAAACTATGTCTGAAATCGGTCGGCCGGATGCTCCGCGAGCTAAGGACCGCAGGCATCCAGAGTGCAAGCCCCATTCAAAGGCACTGGCGGGATCTCCAGGTCATGGCCGCGCACATAGACGTTGACTGGGATATTGCGATGACCGAGTACGGGGCCTATATGCTTGAAGATCAGCATGCCCCCTGCACGAACGTTCCCTATCGGACAATTTAAGCCACAGAAGATGACCTAGGCGAACTCTTTTGACTCGCGCTTCGAGAGCGTGCAATCGAAGTTTGGTATTGCTTTCGATGAGAGAGACATCCTCCCAGCCGGCAATTACGCGCTCTACAGCAGGCATGGAAATGACATCCATCTAAGTGGTCAGCTTCCCAAGCTTGGTTCCCGGGTGCTGACAACCGGAACGATAGGGGGCGACGTCTCTGTCAAGACGGGAAAATGGGCTGCAGGGATTTGTGCCTTGCGCGCACTGGCAATACTTCGACATGCATTGGGCAGTCTGGGTTCGGTCGAGAGGATTGTCTGTATCACCGTGTACATGCAGTGCTCGCAGAATTTTGAAAGGCATAGTGAAATCGCCGATGGTGCGTCGGATGTACTGAACTTCGTTTTGCAGGATCGTTGGCCTCATGCCCGCACATCACTCGGCGGATTGGTTCTGCCTCGAAATGCTGCGGTAGAGTTGGAACTGACTGCGATCGCGAATAGCGAAGCGCTTCGGCTGGTCTGATGTGATGGCCGGTTGATACGTGCGTTGTGCAGGGTTTCGGATTACGGTCGCATGATACGAAGGCAACCAACTGAGTCGAGAATGAGATGAAACTGTCTGGTCTGTTACGACACCGCGCCATAGTGCTTCTCTGGAGCGGATTGGCCATATCAGCGATAGGAGATGAGCTTTTTACCGTCGCAGTGTCGTGGTTGGCGGTCGGCATTGCTGGAGCGGAGGCGAGCTGGCTCAACGCCCTGCGGGGAGGGGCGGCCCTTCTGGGGGCGCTACTTGGCGGAATCTGGGCCGAACGCTGGGATCACCGGGACACGATGATCGGTGCCGACCTGCCAAGGGCAGTACTGGCAGTGTTGCCAGTCGTTGCGATCAGCTTCGGGCTGCGGCACCTATGGGTATTGGCCGTTCCCGTTACGCTGGCAGGCAGCCCAGCGCTCCCGCAATCATCGTCAGATAAGCCAAGTCACCCAGCAAATCGAGGGATTGAGAAACCTGACGGTGCCAGCCGGTATAGATGAAATATTGCAATCCGGCATGGCCAGGAAAAGCGCATCGGTCGTCACGTGCAAGACAAGAGCACGACAGACGATCGTGGGTCATTGTTCGTCAGGCCCAGTCAGGGACCGAAGCCGCCGGTATCATGCGTTCTCGGGCAACACACCTGATATCTTCGCTTCCGTTCGCAGGGCCGGATAGTCGATGTAGCCTTCCGCCCCACCTCCCTGGAGCTTGTCGAAGACAGGCTCGTTCAATGGTGCGCCCGTGCGCAGTCGCTCGGGAAGGTCAGGATTGGCCAGAAACCCTAGGCCGAAGCCGATGGCGTCTGCCAATTTGTTATCGAGCGCTGCCTGAGCCTGTTCGACTGTGAATTTTTCATTCGCGACGTACACGCCACCGAACTCGTGCTTGAGCGTGGCTCCGATCGAATCATCAGCGACATGTTCACGAGCCATCAGAAAAGCCAGTTTGCGCTGCCTGGCTTGCCGGGCGACGTAGGTGAAAGTCCCGAGCAAATCCGAGTCCCCCATGCTGTGAAGATCAGCCCGCGGGGCTAGGTGCAAGCCAACGCGATCCGGGCCCCACACGGAGATCGCTGCATCGACGACCTCGAACATCAGGCGGGCGCGGTTTGCGACCGGTCCGCCATACTCGTCGGTGCGGTGGTTGGTGCTGTCTTGCAGGAACTGATCGAGCAGATAGCCGTTGGCACCGTGCAACTCGACGCCATCGAAGCCCGCTGCCTGGGCATTTTTTGCGGCAGTCCTGAAATCCTGGACGAGCGCAGCTATTTCCTCGACGCGTAATGCGCGCGGAACGGCATAGGGCCGCTCGGGGCGCAGCCGGCTAACAGTGCCCTGGGCCGCAATCGCACTCGGCGCCACCGGTGCCTGGCCGCCGAGAAAAGATGGATCGGAGATCCGGCCGACGTGCCACAACTGAACCATGATTCGGCCACCTGCACGATGCACGGCGTCGGTGACGATCTTCCAGCCCGCGACCTGCTGGGAATTCCAGATCCCCGGAGTGTCTTCGTAGCCCGCACTGGAAGGGCTGATATCGGTCGCTTCCGTAATGATAAGACCGGCGCTGGCGCGCTGTGCATAATAGTCAGCCATCAGGGCGTTCGGCACGCGACCCGTGCTTGCGCGAGAACGGGTCATCGGGGACATCAGGATGCGATTGGGCAAATCCAGATCGCCAATGCGGATTGGATCGAAAAGAGTCGGCACTGAAGTTCCTTTGGTTTTGTGGAATAGGCAAGCGGGCTGGCCTGCAGTGAGAAAACAGGATATGACTTTTCCGAAGGATTGATAATCTGGTAAAAGTGAAATGCACTTAACACCCTGAGTGAGAGATGGCCATGCTGGACCGGTTTAATGGATTGCAAGTACTTTTGAAGGTTGCCGAACTCGGCAATATGTCGGCGGCCGCTCGTGCGTTGAAAATGTCACCGACGATGGTCACCAGACACATTGCGGCACAGGAGGAGCGCCTGGGCGTCCGCCTCCTGCATCGAACGACACGGCGCGTGACCCTGACCGAGGCCGGTCGCGCCTATCGGGACGCGGCTGAACGAATCGTCAGTGAACTGGAGGAGGCCGAGGCGGCTGCCGCAGCCAACCAGGTCACCTTGCGTGGCCTGTTGCGCGTCAGCGCACCGGTTTCGTTTGGAACACGAGAGATTGCCCCGTTTCTGGCCGGGTTCTCCAGGCTGTTTCCGGAACTGACGGTCGATCTCGGCCTCAACGATCGTGTCGTCGATCTTGTCGATGAGGGCTGGGATATGGCCATTCGGATCGGTCGCCTCGCAGACTCGACACTTGTCGCCCGCAAGCTTGCGCGATACGGAATGCTGCTTTGTGCATCACCCGCATATCTCGCCGAACACGGCACACCGACCCGCGTCGTCGAGCTGTCCCGGCACCAATGTCTTGGTTATACGCTGTCCCAACTGGTCGGCCCGGATTTCTGGTCGTTCAGGGAAGACGGCCAGATCAAGGTGCCGATTTCCGGCCATTTGCGCACGAGCAATTGTGACGTCTTGGTGGCTGCTGCCGTCGCTGGACAAGGCCTGATCTATCAACCGACCTATATCGTGTCCGATGCTATCTGCGCGGGGACATTGGTTGCGCTCGAAGTCGACTATCCCCCAATCGCCATGGGCGGCGTCTTTGCGGTCTATCCACCGTCCAGCAGGGTTCCCGCCAGGGTGCGTGCCTTCATCGACTACATGGCGGAACAATATGCCGGCGTTCCGCCATGGGAAAAGAGAATGGGCGTCGGGCTTGAACGGTGAGAAAGATATGGTCAACGGTGTAGCGGTCAGCCGTGGCAGGAGTCCGGTGAATGGTTGCATGCACGACCGCTTCCTCGGTCATGTGCTGGATCATGAAGGTAAGGTTGCAGTATGTGGTGACGTCGGTGAGATCAGTTACGGGGAGCCGGATGTACGGGCGGAGCGCCTGCCCATCCAGGCTCGAACGTATGCTCATTGCTTTCCGATAACACGGTCTTCCTATCGAGTCTTGACAGGTTGTGGCCTACGGCCTGCTTTTCGAAGCACGGCGGCGGAGGTTTTATGCTTCGCTGTATTTATCTTTGCAGGCAGGCTCGGCGCCGGATTACAGGTGGGGGCACCTAACATCCCGACCATGGAATCAACAAAATTTTCGAAAGGATCGGTTCTGTCCCATATCGAATCGCCTTGCGAGTCGGAATCCGCAAAAGCTTCATAAGCTGCGAGAAAGCCAGTCATGGACCAGAAGAAAAAGACTACCCGCTGATTGACTACATCAGGTGGCAGTGCGGTAAGAAAGCCGCGCATATGACAGAGTGCGCGGTCGTACTCGTTGTAGTGCATTTCTCGCGTCAACGCACGCAGCATCTGCGTACGGGTTTGCAGCACCATGGCGAGGAATCGCGCGGTATGTGGAACGCTACCGTCCGGACTGTTCGAAAGCGGCCACGCAACGAGTGCGCTAACGACTTCGCGCAATGACGTAGGGCCACCACTGGCTTCGATTTTTGCAAGACGCGCGCCCCATAAGGCGTTGGCATCTCCCATGGCATCACAGATAACCTGACGGATCAGTTCTTCTTTTGAGCGAAAGTAGTAGTTCAACGAGCCGGGGTTTTTAAGTGCCGCAGCCGCGACGATGTCGCGCACGGTTACGCCCTCTATTCCTACCTGGGAGAAGAGTCGCTGCGCCGCCAGTTTGATTCGTTCGCTAGTATCCATCGGTTGTCAATGAGAGGTATTTCTGCTCTGCCGTCACGTCAGGCAAAGGATTCAGTGAGCATGAAAGTGCCGGCTGCTGCGTCGCGGCTACGCGGTTGCCTATGGCGATGCGCTCGCAGGTGCCGGCAGGGGGGCCTCAAGTGAGAACCCTTCAACGGCATCTCCGGTGTCACCGACAAGGTCAGGTACTGGTGGTGCCAGGCGATTTTATCAGTTCGTTCAGCCTCGCCGGCACTCGTGCTTATTCCGTGACCGGGTCGTCGATCAGCGGATGGTATCCCGCTGGCACCGGCAACGGCCTTTGCCTTGCAGCAATGACACTGTTATGGAGGGTGGTGCTGCTGTGCGCACGTCGTGCGGAGCCCGTATTGCGATTCGATGTCAGAAACCCGCGTCGTTCACGGGCAAGCCAATTAAAGCATTGGCCCTGTTGACGATTGTATAAAACAAATGTTCTTGACATCTGTTTCATCGACGTCGAGAATGTCTCCCACGTTGTGCAGTTTTTTTGTTGCACAGGCTTCGACAACAGCAGCGGACAGGGAACATGATTTCATTCGAACTGACTGAGGAGCAGGCCATTGCGCAGGCAAGCGTCCGGGAGTTTGCAGTTGAGGTGCTGCTACCGGTCGCGCAGCTGGCAGACGACGAGGCTGCGCTGGAGCGATCAACGCTCGACAAGCTCTGGCGGCTGGGTATCGTTCAATCGCGGGCCGACGCCAGCGAGCCGGATGCCGCAATAATGAGCGCGCTCCTGCTCGAAGAGCTCGCCCGCGGGGATGCAAGCGCGGCGACTGCTGTGGCTTCGTCGCTGGGCTTTGTCGCCGCTATCGTGGAGCAGGGAACGGCCGCGCAGAAAGAGCGATTTCTCCCGTTGTTCCTGGATAACCAGTTCCAGGCGGCCGCCGTGCTGCTACTCGAGCCGTCTGTCGCATTCAGTGGCACCAGGTTGGCTACGCGTGCGGAAAAGACCGCGGATGGTTATGTAATCAACGGCCTCAAGAACTTCGTGCCGCTCGTTGACGATTGCAAACACTTTCTGGTCTTGGCTGAAAGCGCTGGCGCACACGTGGCTCTTATCGTGGAAGCGGACGCCGAGGGTGTTGAGTGCCGGCACGCATATGCGACGCTGGGCTTGCGGGGGCTGCGGGCGGGCGACGTGACGTTCAACGACGTGTTGGTGCCGTTCCAGAACAGTCTTGGTGAAAACGCGGGTTGCAATGTGGACCGGCTGATCGACGCGTCACGGACTGCCATCAGCTCAATCCTCACCGGCGTGAGCTCCAGCGTACTCGAATACGTACAGCCTTATACGAAAGAACGGATAGCCCATGGCGAAGCACTCGCCAGGAAACAGACGATCGCATTTCGCATTGCGGATATGCACATGAAGATCGAAGCGATGCGATGGATGTACTGGAGAGCAGCACGCTCGCTTGACCTTCGCGCTTCGACGACGCGCCTATGCCGGCTTGCGCAGGTATATGCCAGCCAGCAGGCCATGTGGGTCGCCGACGAAGGCCTCCAGATGTTTGGCGGTCACGGCTTTACGCGCGATTACCCCCTCGAAATGTGGTATCGCAATGTGCGTACGTTGTCGTTGCTGGATGGCATGGTCGGCGTTTGACGTCGACGTTTGGGACGGACTGGCACAGGAATGGTGAGATGATCGATTTCGAACTGTCGGACGGCGACAAGACGCTCGTCAACGAGGCGCGCGAACAGGCGCTGATCGCGCGCAATTACGCGCGCTATTACGATAAGCATGAGGATGAAGTGCCGCCGCGTGAACTTCCGGAAGCCCAAGGGCGCCCGGATCCCTTTGCGCAGCGCTTGCTGATGGACGGCGAGATCAGCGGCAAGGCGGTTGTTGAAGCACTGCTGCACATGGAGTTCTTCCGCGGTGATGTTGTCCCGTTGCGCATTCCCAGGATCAGCCTGGGTAACTATGTACTGGAAAGTGTCGGTAGCCCGGAACAAATCGAGAAATGGGGCAAATCGCGCATTGCGATCGGCATCACCGAGCCTGGCGCTGGCTCCGACCCTTCGAGGATTACGACTTCAGCGATCTATGACCAGGCCGCTGATGAGTGGATCATCAATGGCGAGAAGATTTTTATTACGTTTGCTGAAGATGCCGACGCAGTGATCGTCTTCACGAAGCTAAAAAACAAGGAAGGCAGGTCGTCCTACACCACCTTTCTTGTAGAGAAAGGCACGCCAGGCTTTAGCGTCGGTCCTCAGGTTAAAAAAATGGGGATTCGTGCCGAGGACACCGCCAATCTGATTTTCCAGGACTGCAGGGTACCGGGTTTCAACCACGTCAAGGCTGACTTCAAGGCGGTCTTCGAAGTGTTCAATTTCTCGCGGCCGATCGTGGCAGCGTTTGGTCTTGGCACTTCGCGCGCGCTGCTCGATTTTACCCTGGAAAAGCTTGCCGAGGTTGGCATTACGCCAGATTACCGCAGTAGCATCGGAACCCAATCGGCGATTACAGAGCGCCTATTGCGGCTGGAGGCCGAGTACGAAGCGGCCTGGCTGGCTGTCATGCGCGCCAAATGGCTCGAGGATCGCAAAGGCAGGGTCAAGGTTGAGGCGTCCATGGCCAAGGCGATGGGTGGCATGGCGGCGCGAAAGATAACTCAGGAATGTCTGGAGTTGCTCGGGCCGGTATCGTTGACCGAAGCCGATCTGGCAGAGAAATGGTTCAGGGACGCAAGAATCTCCGATATCTACGAAGGACCGGGTGAAGTGCAGCGTCTTCTGATTGCTCGACATCTGCTCGGATACTCGCAGGAGGAGTTGCGTTAGGCAGAAGTATTGTCGTGCAGTCGTATTTCGTCTTCCTGTGTATCAGGGGGACAGGACTGTCTCCACGAATCCTCTGGAGGCAGGCGATGGATTCCAGTGCGTCAGGGCAATATCTGCGTTCTTCGAGAGAGCTGGTATGAAAATTCTGGTGGCAGTGAAGCGTGTAGTTGATGCGAATGTGAAGGCACAGGTGAAGTCGGACGGCGCGGGTATCGACATTGCCAATGTGAAGATGTCGATGAACCCGTTCGACGAGATCGCTGTGGAAGAGGCGGTGCGTCTGAAGGAAGCGGGCGTGGCGACTGAAGTCATTGCGGTTTCGGCAGGCGTGACGCAGTCGCAGGAAACGCTGCGCACGGCGCTGGCGATTGGCGCGGATCGCGCCATCCTGATCGAGTCTTCGGAAGAACTGCAGCCGCTGGCTGTCGCCAAGCTGCTCAAGGCGCTGGTCGACAAGGAGCAGCCTTCGCTGATCATCCTCGGCAAGCAGGCGATTGACGACGATTCGAACCAGACCGGCCAGATGCTGGCCGCTTTGGCGAATCTGCCGCAGGCGACGTTCGCGTCGAAAGTGGTTGTTGCGGATGGCAAGGCGACGGTCTCGCGTGAAGTGGATGGTGGTGCGGAAACGCTGTCGCTGACTTTGCCAGCGGTCGTCACGACCGACCTGCGTCTGAACGAGCCGCGCTACGTGACGCTGCCGAACATCATGAAGGCGAAGAAGAAGCCGCTGGAAACGATCAAGCCTTCAGACCTTGGCGTGGATGTGACGCCGCGCCTGAAGACGCTGAAGGTCGTCGAGCCTGCGAAGCGTAGCGCCGGCGTGAAGGTCGCCGACGTGAAGACGCTGGTCGAGAAGCTGAAGACCGAAGCCAAGGTGCTGTAAGGAGACGGACGAAATGACGATTCTAGTAATTGCGGAACACGATAACGCGTCGCTGAAAGCGTCGACGTTGAATACGGTTGCTGCGGCGGCTGAAGTTGGCAAACTCGTTGGTGGCGATGTCCACGTGCTGGTCTCGGGTCACAACGCGCAAGCTGCGGCTGATGCGGCGGCCAAGATTGCAGGCCTTTCGAAGGTACTGCTGGCCGACGCGCCGCAACTCGAAGCAGGCCTCGCGGAAAACGTTGAAGCCACGGTGCTGAACATTGCGAAGGACTACTCGCACATCCTCGCGCCTGCAACGGCTTACGGCAAGAACATTGCGCCGCGTATTGCAGCGAAGCTGGACGTTGCGCAGATCAGCGATATCACTGCAGTAGACAGCGCCGATACCTTCGAGCGTCCCATCTACGCAGGCAACGCCATCGCCACCGTTCAGTCTCAGGATCCGATCAAGGTCATCACGGTGCGTGCAACGGGCTTTGACCCGGTGGCAGCAGAAGGCGGCAGCGCGACGGTCGAGAAGATCGAAGCCGCAGCCGACAGCGGCCTGTCGCAGTTCGTGAGCCGCGAAGTGACGAAGCTGGACCGTCCGGAATTGACCTCGGCGTCGATCATCGTGTCGGGCGGTCGTGGTCTGGGCAGCGGCCAGAATTACACGAAGGTGCTAGAACCGCTGGCGGACAAGCTCAACGCAGCACTCGGTGCCTCGCGCGCTGCGGTGGACGCCGGCTTCGTCCCGAACGACTATCAGGTCGGACAGACCGGCAAGATCGTCGCGCCGCAACTGTATGTCGCGGTCGGCATCTCGGGCGCTATCCAGCATCTGGCCGGCATGAAAGACTCGAAGGTGATCGTGGCGATCAACAAGGACCCGGAAGCGCCGATTTTCAGCGTGGCCGATTACGGTCTGGTGGGCGACCTGTTCAACCTGGTGCCGCAGCTGGTTGCTGTTCTTTAGAGCTGTCTGCTCAAGCTGTTGCGGGTCAACCTGGGCGAACAATGATTTTCGCCTTCCGATTCGCTTGCAGACACCAGGCCGATCTGTCTTGCGTAGGCAAACCTGGAAGGAGCGAGCCTACGATTATCGGGCGATCGGCCATGAGAGTGTCAACGGGGCGCGCATTCAGACAACATCGAAGACCGGATGCAGGTTTTGCTGGGGGAGCGGAGGCGACGGGCATGGCTGGGCCATTACATGGTGTAACGGTGATTGAATTTGCCGGAATTGGTCCGGGACCTTTCGCGTGCATGATGCTCGCTGACATGGGTGCCCAAGTGATCCGCATAGACCGTGTTCCAACTGGCGAAAACAGGGCGGTTGACACATTGACGCGCAATGACGGCATAGTCGACCGTGGACGCCGTTCTGTCGCCCTGAATTTGAAGGACGGTCGCGGAGTCGAGGCGGTATTGCGACTGGTAGCCTCCGCAGACATTCTGGTCGAGGGATTTCGGCCTGGCGTGGCGGAAAAACTTGGCTTCGGACCGGACGTTTGTCACGCACGCAATGCGAAGCTGATATACGGGCGCATGACCGGATGGGGACAAACAGGACCGCTGGCACACGCTGCCGGGCATGACATCAACTATATTTCCCTGTCTGGTGCACTTTACGCGATGGGGAGTCTTGACCGACCACCTTCGCCGCCGCTAAATCTGGTCGGCGATTATGGCGGGGGTGGGATGCTCCTCGCGCTTGGAACAGTATCAGCACTCTACGAAGCACGGAAGAGTGGCATTGGCCAGGTAGTGGATGCTGCGATGTCGGATGGTACGGCGACACTCATGGCCATGATGTATAGCCTGCGCGCCAAGGGACAATGGCGAGATCGTCGTGAGACGAATTTCGTGGATGGCTCGGCGCATTTCTATGCGGTATATGAGTGTGCGGACGGTAAATACGTGTCGGTGGGAGCGATTGAACCGCAGTTCTACAGGAAATTACTGGAAGCGTGCGCGATCGACGACGCACACTTCCAGCAGCAGTGGGCCGTCGAGGATTGGCCCAGGCTCAAAAAGAAACTAGGAGCGGTCTTCCGTACCCGCACGCGTGACGAGTGGTGTCAGTTGCTGGAGGGAAGCGATGCATGCTTCGCGCCGGTACTTGATATGACTGAAGCACCGTTTCACCGGCACAACGTAGCGCGCGGCACATTCGTTGAGTCGGGCGGCGTGATTCAACCCGCGCCAGCTCCGCAGTTCAGCCGCACACCCAGTGAGGTTCCACCGCCGGCTCCTTTGGCGGGTCGGGATAGCCTGCAATTGCTAAAAGAGGTTGGCTATAACGACGACGAACTCGCTGCCATGTCGCGTGACGCGGTGGTCTACCAGCAAACAGCTGGAAACGGCGGCAGTCAAGCCGCGCGCATCGTTTAGCTCCACAGAACCGCGACGAATGAACTTGACATTGAGCTAGATAGTTCTAATATAGTTTATATATAAACTATATCGATATCATTTCATGAAAGGTAACCAACGTCTGGCTGCGGTAGCGCGAAGCACGGCACCGATGGCCGGAGCATTGCCGGATCTGCCCATGCCGGAAACGGAAATGGTTCGTCTTATCCGCATATGCGTCAACGGGCTGGGAGACTTTTTTGACCCGGTCTTTCGCAAGCTGGAGCTGACCGAGAATTCGTTTCATGTGCTGTGCCTGCTGATGGCCAGCGAAGGCGGTCGGGCTTCGCCAAGTGAGTTGAGCGAACTGGTCGGAACAAGCCGCGCAAATATGACCCGGATTCTCGACATGCTGGTGAGTGATGGACTTGCGTCTCGCGTTCTGGAAACGCGGGACGCAAGGCGACACGCAATTCATATAACGCGTGCTGGCCGGAAAGTCGCAACTGAAGCGGTACCGAGATTAATCGAGCCGCTGAAGCGGGCTTTCTCGGACCTGAGTCCCGAAGAATTTGCGACGCTCGAAAAGTTGTTGCGCAAGAGCATATTGTCATTTGACAAAGGCGCCCAGCCTCTTCGCAATGTGGGCTGACAGCGTCGCTGTACCACAGGTCATAAAGAGTGCCGGGCAGGGTGAACCAACCGATGTGAGGAGGTGTACGTGATTCTGAGTCCAGATCAACGAGCGATGCAGGACGCGGCCAGGCGATTTTCGCGCGAACGTCTGTTGCCTACGTATCAACAGCGAGAACGCGAACGCCGGATCGATCGTTCACTTCTGCGCGAGATGGGGCAACTGGGTCTCATCGGGCTGGACTTGCCCAGTCAGTACGGTGGCATTGATGCGGATGCAGTCACCACTGGACTTGTTATTGAAGAGCTGGCATATGGCGATTTCAACGTTGGGGCACTTGCAGTTGTTTCCTCGCTTTGTGCCGCAGTCCTGGTTCGAAATGCATCGGCCGTTGTAATGGATACCTGGTTGCCCCGGGTGACAAAGGGGGAGGCGATTCTGGCTCTTGCTGTTACCGAGCCACAAGCCGGTTCGGATGCAAGCGCTATCAGGTTACGGGCAACACGATCGGATGATCACTACGTGCTTGATGGTGAAAAGACGTCGATCACTTACGCTGACTGGGCGGATGCATTTGTGGTTTTTGCACGGACGGGAGAAATCAGCGACGGTGCCAAAGGGGTGACGGCTTTCCTGGTACCTGCTGATTCCGCCGGTATGCGCGCTACCCGTTTCGATGATGTCGGCAGTCATGCTTCCGGTCGGGGATCGTTGTTTTTCGACGAGGTCCGGGTTCCGGTTAGCCACCGGCTTGGGCCGGAAGGCCGGGGGTTTACGGAAGTGATGGCCGGCTTCGACTATAGCCGTGCACTCATTGCCCTGCAGTGTGTTGGTGCAGCACAGGCATCCGTTGACGAGGCCTGGGCCTACACCCGGGAGCGTGAAGCCTTCGGTGGTCCCATCAGTCGATTCCAGGGGGTCACATTCCCTCTGGTCGAGGGCGAAACGCTGCTGGCGGCCGGTCGTCAACTGGCATACCACGCTTTGGCATTGAGAGATGCCGGCCTGCCTCACACCGCCGAGGCCGCGATGGTGAAGTGGTTTTGCCCCAGAACCGCCTTCGACGTGATCCATCAATGCCTGCTCACCTTCGGTCACTACGGCTGGACCCTGGATCTTCCCCATCAGCAGCGTTTGCGGGATGTCATGGGTCTGGAAATCGGTGATGGCACTGCCGGGATCATGAAGCTGATTGTCGCGCGCTCACGCGTAGGTAAAGTGGCCACGTAAACCCAGGATGTCGAATGAAATATCAATCCGTATTTGCTGAAGGCCTTTTCGAAGGCCACACCGTGATCGTGACTGGCGGCGGAAGCGGCATTGGCCGCTGTACAGCGCATGAACTCGCCGCGCTCGGTGCCAACGTTGCGCTTGTTGGGCGCGACCCGGAGAAGCTGGACAAGGTTCGTCGTGAAATCATTGAAGATGGCGGAACCGCAAGCGGGTACGCGTGCGATATTCGGGATGAGTCCGCCGTCATTTCCACGATAGAAGCAATCCTGTCTGAACATGGCCGCATTGACGCTTTGGTGAACAATGCCGGAGGGCAATACCGTGCGGAGATGAAAACTATCTCGACCAAGGGCTTCGAAGCAGTCGTTCGGAACAACCTCACCGGTGGGTTCATCTTCATGCGCGAAGTTTATACGCGCTGGATGGAGCACCATGGTGGTGCCATTGTCAACATGATCGCTGACATATGGCATGGCTGGCCCAACTTCGCGCATTCCGCAGCTTCGCGGGGCGGTATGCATACGTTGAGTGAAACCGCTGCATCTGAATGGGCAGCCGCCGGCGTTCGCGTGAATACGGTTGCCCCGGGCAGTATCGCGTCAAGCGGCCTCGATACTTACGATCCCAGGCATCGCGCGTATATACAGAATGAAATTGCGGCAGAAGTTCCTCTGCAGCGTTTCGGTACCGAATCAGAGGTTGCTGCAGCCATTGTTTTTCTTCTGTCGCCAGCGGCGGCGTACATCACAGGCTCGTGTATCCGTATTGACGGCGGCGGCCCTAATGCCCGACCCATGTGGGCGAAGCTCGCGCCTTCTGACAGAAGCCAGCCATTCAATGGCTTTCATCGGGCGATACTGCCGGAGATTCTTTCCCCGCGGGATTAATCAGGTTATATGGCGAAGGATCATGACTTTGATCTACCGGACGATTTCCTGAATTTAAAGTTTATTTGAGAATATAGAGGAAGCAAGACATGTCGGACAAGGTGCTATATCAAAAGAAGGGCGCGGTTGCCTACATCACATTGAACCGTCCTGAAGTCAAGAATGCAATTGACCTGGACGTCCACCACCGGCTACGCGAAATATGGACGGATTTCCGTGACGACCCGGAATTGCGGGTTGCGATCCTGACGGGCACGGGGGACTCTTTCTGCGCAGGTGCGGACTTGCGTACGCACGTTCCGGAGTGGGACGGTGTCGGTCCGAGTTTGGGCCGTGACAAGCTGCTCGATGGATTCGCCGGTGGTCTCACGCGTGGTTTGCATCGGATCTACAAGCCGGTGATTGCGGCTTGTAACGGCTGGGTGCTGGGCGGTGGCCTGGAACTGGCAATGGCCTGCGATATCAGAATCGCGTCAGAGCGCGCCCAGTTCGGCTCGTTTGAACTGCGCCGCGGTATGCACCCGGCCGATGGCGGCATCGTACGCCTCGTCAACACCTGTGGGGTTGGTATTGCACTCGAGATGGAGCTGACCGGCGAGCCGATCAACGCGCAGCGCGCGCTTGCGGCGAACATGATATCGAAGGTTGTTGCGCATGACGAGTTGATGGCGGCAGCTGACGATCTGGTCTCTCGCATTTTGCGCAATGACCGGCGTGCGGTTGAATCCGCGAAGGAAACGATCTTCGAAGTAGTTGGCCGAACGCTCGACGAACAACTGAAGGTCGAATGTCTCTATGGCTACGCGCTGTGCGGGGGAAATCCAGAGCTCGTCAAGCGGTCGAGGGAGTTCCTCGAAAAAAGTGACCGTGGCCGCGCCGGCGTCAATGCGACGCCTCTCTAGGGCTTCCGGGAACAAGTCGGCCGGACACTTTGCGGGGCTTCGTACCGATACGCCCGCATGTTCCGTCGGCGCAGGCGACCGTCGCGGATACTTGATGCAGCGCGCGGTATGAAGAAAGCCGTCCCTGGGATTCGTACGGAAAGCAGTATTAACAGGGTCGTCGCTTTGCAGAAAAGGATCGTGCGATGGAAGATGCAGTGCCGACTGGATTTAAACTGGTTTCGTTAGGAGCCGCATTCATGAGTCAGTTCGGGCCACTGTATTTGTGCTCCGAAACCAGCACCCTTGCATTCCGGGTCGCGCCAAATCATCTGAATCCGGTTGATATGTGCCACGGCGGTGCAATGGCCACTTTTGCAGATTTGCAGGTTATCGCAATTCGACCAGGTGCCGACAGGGCGGACCAGCATTCACCAACCATAAGCCTGTCTGTGGACTATCTTGCACCAGCGCGATTGGGCGCCTGGGTCGAGGCGGACGTTACGCTGGTTAAATCGACGCGAACGATGATCTTTACACAGGCATTGATTGCCGTGGACGGCAACATCGTTGCCCGTTCGTCCGCCATATATCGAAAATATGGTGATCTTTGCCTGCCTGTTGTCTGAAGGGCGGTCATTCGCTTCATCCGGGCGCATGAACAACAACGAAGGAGACATACCCACATGAACACGAAACCGATTTCGGAATACGGGGCCATCATTCTTGGGGGCACTGCCGGTGTCGGTCTTGAGACCGCTGCGCAGTTCGCCGAACAAGGGGCTCGCATCGTGCTGCTGGGACGCAATCCACAGCGAGGCGCAGTAGCATGCGATGTTGTCCGGGGCAGGAGTCCAAATGCCGATGTGGAATTCATCCAGGTCGACGCAACGGATCCGGGCGACCTGGTCAGGGCCGAGCGCGCGGCCCGCGCCCGATTGGGCGCAGTAGACGTGCTGGTCTGTACGACTGGCCCCAGTCGACCTCCCGCGCTGTTGCACAACATCGCGGTCGAGGATTTCAAGCCACGTCTCGAAGAAATCATCCTCCCACCGTTGTACATGATGCATGCTGTTCTTCCCACCATGCGCGCGCAGAAAAGCGGTTCCATCATCAACGTTGCCTCGGACGCGGCGAAGGTGGCTACGCCTGGTGAAACTCTGATAGGCGCGGCGATGGCGGCAATCATCATGTTCTCACGCGCCGCTGCTCTGGAAGTGAAGCGTGAGGGTGTTCGCATCAACATTCTCACGCCTTCGCTGATTGCAGGTACGCCAGGCGCTGCCCTCATAGCTGCAGATCCTTTTGCATCTAGGATGTTCGCGAAGGCCGCTGACATGGCGCACCTGGGCGTTGCCGATGCACAGGATCTCGCAGCGATGGCAGTCTACCTGGCCGGACCGGCGGCGCGACGCATCACAGGGCAGGCGATCAGCATCAACGGCGGCATATCCGTTGCCTGAGTCGTGTCCCCAGCGCGCGGGCCACTACGGAAACAAGGAGACGCGATGATGAACTATGAAACGCTCGAGTTAGTAGTGAGCGAGGGAGTAGCGAGCCTCACTCTGAATCAGCCAGATCAGGGCAATCCGTTGAACGCAGCATGCTGTCGTGAGTTTTGCCATGTCGCAAATGAACTGGCCAGTCGCGACGATGTTCGGGCCGTGCTTCTGCGTGCGCGTGGCAGGCATTTCAGTGTAGGTGGAGATGTCAGTCTGTTCTCCCAGGATCTTGACGCCATGGCGGGCGCCGTTCTGCACGGTACCTCAGTACTACACATGGGAATAGCCCGCCTCATGAGGTTGAACGCGCCACTCGTGGCTTGTGTTCACGGGGCGGCCATGGGCGGAGCGCTTGCAATCCTCTCCAACTTCGATGTTGTCTATAGCGCCCCCTCCGCACGTTTCGGTGCGGCCTACGCACAACTCGGTTTTACCTGCGATCTGGGCGCGTCCTTCGGGCTTGCATCCCGGATGGGACTTGCCCGCGCCCGGCGGTTCCTGCTGCTCGGAGAGATCCTTGACGCTGACGAAGCAGGGCGTACCGGTCTGGTCGACTACGTGATGGCTGACACTGAGGTTAATGCCCAGGCTGAGGCTGCTGCTGTCCGGCTCAGTCGCGGGCCGACCCGAGCCTATGGGGAAATTCGCCGATTGATGGCCCGATCTCTGGGACAAGCCTTCGAAGCGCAGCTCGAAGACGAAGCACAAGCCTTTGCAAGGGCTGCGGCTACGCAGGATGCACGCGAAGGCATTACCGCTTTCGTAGAGAAGCGAAGTCCGATCTTCAACGGTCGCTGATTGGATTTTGTTGTCCCTGTTAACTTGAAACGGAGAGAGGACGTGTGGTTATTTTCTGAAATCAGGAGCCTGGGTGATATCCCAAGGCATTATGCTAGGACCATTCCGGAAAAACCGGCGCTTATCGACGCTGACGGAACGGTATCCTTCGCGGAGCTTGATGCAAGATCGAATCGTCTAGCCAATGCATTGGTGAGGATGGGTATCGAACCGGGGGCACGCGTAGCGTTCCTCGGCAGGAATTCGAGTCGTTTTTTCGAAGTTTGGTTTGGCGTCAACAAGGCCGCCCTGGCGCTCGTTCCGCTGAACTGGCGTCTGGCTGTTGTGGAAATGGCAGCGATAGTGGAAGACGCGTCTCCTGCGCTGATCATCACCGACCGCGAATACGAAGGAATCGCGGAAATCGTCCGCAAGTCGAGCACGCGCGAATGTCGCAGCATTGTTTTCGATTCAACGAGTCCAGGCACGTCAGGGCTGGATGAGTTGATGAATGCCTGCCACCCGGCCGACCCTGCAATCCAGGTGGACCCGTGGCAGATCGCCTGCCTGATGTATACGTCCGGAACGACGGGCAGACCTAAGGGCGTTCAACTGTCTCATCAGGGCTACCTTTACTTACGCCTGTGCGAGCACCTGGATTCCTCGCTCAAATATGACGTGAATGATGTGATGCTGACGGTGATGCCGCTGTTCCATGCGATGGGCACCGGCTTGTCGTTGCAGGCGCTCTACAACGGGGCGGCCGTTGCCGTCTATTCGATGCCCGAGCCTGGCGAACTGATCAAACTGATCGCGCGTGATCGACCAACCATTTTGCCGCTGGTCCCCACGGTCATTCAAATGCTCTTGGAGCATCCGGATGCAGCCGTCGCGGACTATTCGTCAGTGCGTTTCGTGATATGTGCCGGTTCGCCGATTGGTTCGCATTTACTGTCCCGCGCCATCCGCGCAATGCAGTGTGATTTCATCCAGTTTTATGGGGCGACAGAGACCAGCACCGGAGTTACTTTCCTGAGGCCTGAACAGCATCGGCTTGATGACGAGGCAAAGCTGAGATCCTGTGGCAGTCCGCTTCCTTTGGTCGAAATCAAGGTGGTCGATGCCAAAGGTAAGGAAGTACCCAATGGACAGGTTGGAGAGCTTCTCATCCGTTCACCATCACTTGCAACGGGCTATTTTAATCAACCGGAACTGACGGCGGCAACATTCGGAAGCGGCTGGTATCGATCGGGTGATGGCGGCTACCGGGATGCGGAGGGGTTCTTTTACATTGTTGACCGTCTTAAGGACATGATCATCAGTGGTGGGGAAAATGTCTACTCGGCAGAGGTGGAGCAGGCGCTTCAAAGACTTCCGGGAGTTGACTTGTGCGCAGCGGTCGGATTGCCGGATGAAAAGTGGGGAGAAAGAGTGGTTGCGGCAATAGTCCTCGCTCCTTCCGCAACCTTGTCAAAGGAAGAGGTGATCTCGCATTGCCGCGGTTTGATTGCCGGATACAAGGTGCCGAAACAGGTAGAGTTCGTGCAATCGATGCCGATGACGTCAACCGGCAAGGTGATGAAGCGGGCGCTCCGGGATCTGCTGCTGAAAGACAGCTGACATGAATTAAAATATATTGACTTGTTTTATATGAATTAGTAGTCGATATATAAAATATTGGAGACGGTCTTGCCCAGATTGCCGGGTTAGATCCTTAAAAAGGAGGTTGCAATGTTCCGCGTTTCTCGCGTGAAGGTTGTCATGCGTTCGTTGAGTTGTGTTTCTCTTTAAGAAAATCGATTTTCTTCGAACTCTCGTCGTTGTTCATGTTTATATCGATGAACGCCCGCGCAGCCGAAGATATAACTTACGGTGGGCCGCGAGGCGGAACCGATATCGGTGGTACTTACCTTCCACCAGAAACCGGATTTTACGGACTGGCCCTCGGATGGGCCAGCGTCAAGGGTGCTACGGTAAGGGTCCCGCTGTTGTCTCGCCGGCAGACACTGCAGGGTTGGCGAAGCTGATAGCAGGATGTACGAAGTCAGGCGTTTCCGTGGGGGATCTCGCCGCGCTGACCTGGCTACCTTGATGTGGCATGGCGAAGTCTCGCGATCTGCTGCTTTACGGAACGCTCGTCGGCGAGGGTGTCGAGCGTGCGGCGTAGTGATCGCTATGACGAGTGAAGGGTTGCTGCTGGACAGGCATATGCAGTTTGAGCCGCAAGCTCCCGGGTGGCAGGTCCGGGCGAATTACTGGTGGTGGGATTGCTGCCGTCAGCATCCGCAGATCACCACGACCGGTAGTCGGGATCGTTTGATGTGTCCGACAGCTTATTCATCGGCATATGGTCGAAGGTCTGGATACGTTGGGAATAGTTTTCAGGTTTGATGCGAAGACGTAAACTCAACGCATGCCTGAACCTGGTGGAGGGACGCGGAGTTGGAGTATTGGAGCATCGTGCGAGCCCGGGTCGGGTGGCATTACGGATAACATCAAATCATCGCAACCAGATGAATCAGCTAAATCAGCAATACATGCAGCACGATGCTCGCGAGTCGATGGAATATGACGTGGTGATCGTCGGCGGCGGCCCCGCCGGCCTGTCCGCGGCCATCGGTCTGAAGCAGCTGGCGCAGGACAAGGGCGTCGAGATCGGCGTCTGCGTACTGGAAAAGGGCTCGGACATCGGGGCGCACATCCTCTCCGGCGCGGTCATGGACCCCCGCGCGCTGAACGAACTGATTCCGGACTGGAAGGAAAAAGGCGCGCCGCTGGATGTCGAAGTGAGCGAAGACCGCTTCCTGTTCCTGTCGGAAAGCGGCGCGAAGAGCGTGCCGAACTGGGCGCTGCCGGATAACTTCAAGAATCACGGCAACTATGTCATCAGCCTGGCCAACGTCACACGCTGGCTGGGCCAGCAGGCTGAGGCACTGGGCGTCGAGATTTTTCCGGGCTTCCCGGCCGCAGAAATCCTGTACAACGACGATGGTTCGGTCAAAGGCGTCGCGACCGGCAATCTCGGGATCGGCAAGGATGGTCAGCCTACCGAGAATTTCCAGCTCGGCATGGAGCTGCACGCGAAATACACGCTGTTCTGCGAAGGCGCGCGTGGTCATCTGGGCCGTCAGCTCAATGACAAGTTCAAGCTGCGCGACGGCGTCGATCCGCAGGTCTACGGCATTGGTATCAAGGAACTGTGGGAAATCGATCCGGCCAGACACAAGCCGGGTCTCGTGATCCACACGGCCGGCTGGCCCTTGGAGTCCGACACTTACGGCGGCTCGTTCCTCTATCACATGGACAACAACCAGGTGATGGTGGGCTTCGTGGTGGGTCTGGGGTACTCGAATCCGTACCTCTCGCCATTCGAGGAGTTCCAGCGCTACAAGACACATCCTTCGATTCGTGCGTTCCTCGAAGGCGGCAAGCGCGTGTCCTACGGCGCCCGGGCTATTGCTGCCGGTGGCCTGATGTCACTGCCGAAGCTCGTGTTCCCGGGCGGCGCGCTGGTGGGCGACGACGCAGGCTTCCTGAACGCGTCGCGCATCAAGGGTTCGCACGCTGCGATCAAGACCGGCATGCTGGCCGCCGAAGCGGCCTTCGATGCCGTGCAGGCAGGCCGTCAGGCGGACGCGCTCAACGCCTATCCGGAAGCATTCAAGACGTCATGGCTGCACAACGAACTGTACCGCGCCCGCAACTTCAAGCAGTGGATGAGCAAGGGCCTGTACCTGGGCACGTTGATGGTGGGGATTGAGCAGAAACTGCTGGGCGGCAACGTGCCGTGGACGCTGCATCACCAGCATTCGGATCATGAGATGTTGCGGCCCGCGTCGCAATGCAAGCCAATCGTCTATCCGAAGCCGGATGGCAAGCTGACGTTCGACCGGCTATCTTCCGTGTTCATTTCGAACACGAATCACGAAGAGAACCAGCCGGCTCACCTGACGCTGAAAGATCCTTCAGTGCCGGTGAACGTGAACCTGCACACCTATGCGGGGCCCGAGGCGCGTTACTGCCCGGCAGCCGTGTACGAGTTCGTCAAGAGCGATGACGGCAACGAACGGCTGGTGATCAACGCGCAGAACTGCGTGCACTGCAAGACCTGCGACATCAAGGACCCGACGCAGAATATCGTGTGGGTCACGCCGGAAGGTGGCGGCGGGCCGAATTATCCGAATATGTGATTGAAGCACACAGCGCCGGTTTTGAATTCGTTATCTTAAGGTTGATGTGACGGTTGTCTGCCACAGCGACGCCTGATGTCCCACTCAGATGATTCACGCACACCACGGATTCCGGAATGGCTACCCCAACTGTCTGTGAGGCGATACTCCGTGGGTGCGGTTGGCAGTTACATTGCATGCAGGCCTTGCAGGGAGACCGAAGCCGAGGATCGTTCAAGAGGCAATTTGATGAACGGAATGCGCGTCTCGCTGGTCAATGCACAGCCAGCTCAAATGCCGAAAAGTAAATCAAGCACATGAGACAAATGACATGACAAAAACAGATAGCGGCTGCCTTGCGATCCTCTGCCTCTTGTACTAATCTAACCGCATCCGGGGTACCGCAGTCATTCTCTTCTCAACGTTCGGTATAAACGCTGGAGTAGTGAGGATTTGTATGCCCGCGATTCAAATCGCATGGATTCTTCTCGGTGTCAGCGTCACTGCTGAAGTGCTCGGCACCATCGGCCTCAAAATCTCTGTTGGATTTACTCATCCCCTGCCGACGGCTTTCACCGTTGCTCGCTATACCGGTGCAGTCTGGCTCATGGCGATTTCCACGAAGCATATTGAGATCGGTATGCATCCTATCTCTTGATAGAGATAGTCGACATGCGACGGCGACGCATCTGTTGCATGCTGGCGTCGACATCAGCGTCATCGCATTGTGGCTGGGCCATGAAAGCATCGACACGACACACATCTACATGGAGTCGAATCTTGCACACAAGGAAGAAGCGCTAGGTCGCCTGCAGCCTGCCGGCCAGCGTACGCCGCGTTTTCACGCAACCGACAAGGTCATGGCGTTCCTCGAAACCATCTGATTATGCGCACCGCAACGGCTGGGGTTTCGTGCTCCAGACGGCTCCCTGGCCTTCGCTTCGCCTAATCTGCCGGTGTGGGTAATCCTGAATATCTGAAGCTTCAGATATTCAGGAATCCCGGCCGGCCCTCATCGACAAATAGAGGTGGAAAACATTCCGCGCGAAAGCGATCAGTCGTCTCGACCCGGGATTCAGGAGTCGAGCTCTTTACGCCGTATTCGAACTACATGTTCGATGACGTGCTGTCTTTGGAGTTCACGCATTCCGATATGTCGACGGGTATCCAGGCCGCAGATCCGATAGCCGGAATGATGATACGTTTTTATCAGGACGTCAGCGCAGCCCGGATGCTACAACCCAGCTGTGGATGCAGCCGTCCACTTGCTGCTTCGCAGTTCCGACCCGCTGACCGCCAGCGGTCTGAACCAGGTCATGCCGCTTCGCTACGTGCGGTAAGCATTTGATCTTTGGCGAATTATTCTTTGATGCCCGCAGTAAAGGTCGCGATTGCATTTGTCAGTGTCTCGGGCGCGTCCCGATGGGGCGAGTGGCCGCCGCGATCGAGTCGCAACAGCCTTGCGCCCGATACGTGCCGGGCGATGGTTTCGATCTGGGCCATCGTGCCGTATTGGTCGTCGTGAGCTTGAATCGCGAGCACAGGGCAGCGTATTGTCTTCAACTCATTTACGATATTCCAGGCCCTGAATGCCGGATTCAGCCAGACGTCGTTCCAGCCGTAAAACGCCGAATCAACGTCACCGTGGTATCGGGCGAGCTTCGTACGCAGGTCCGTCGTTTCGTATGCGATCTTTGTCTGCGCGATGCTTTCGACCGAGATACCTTCAACGAACACATGTGGCGCAATCAGGACTGTGCCAGCGAGCGCGTCAGGGAAGGCGCTCGCGTAGAGAAGCGCAATCGAACCACCGTCGCTATGGCCGACCAACCACATACGGCTGCGTTCCTGCGCATCGACTCCCAGTGTGTCCAGCAGCGCGGGCAGCACATCGTGCGCCTGGACCGACATGAAATCGACAGGCCATTTTGCGTCATGCGGCCTGGGCGTCGAATGTCCATAGCCGGGGCGCGAATAGACGAAACCACGCAGGCCAAGCCGGTCGCACAGCATCTGTGGCCAGTCTTTCCACATTGCGATCGAGCCGAGCCCCTCGTGCAGAAACATGACGATAGGGGCTTCGCCCAGTTCGGGGTTGAGCCAGCGGTACTCTATGCGCAATGGGCCATGCAAGGAGGTAGCAGGCAGTTCGGCGAACCCGCTGTCCTTCACGGCCGTCGTCGTCGCGGGAATATGCATGGGGTACCTTAAAGCTGATCGCGCAGTTTGAAGCGTTGAATCTTGCCGGTCGCCGTCTTGGGGAGATCGTCGACGAATATGATCTCGCGCGGATACTTGTGTGGCGCGAGTCGTTCCTTTACGAATGCTCTCAATTCGTCCGCCAGTGTTGGAGAAGTCGATGCATTGTGTTTGAGCACGATAAATGCGCGGGTCTTCAGGACGCCACCATGGTCAACACCCACCACGGCTGCTTCAAGCACCGCCTGGTGCTCCATCAGCACCATTTCCACTTCGATTGGCGACACATACTGGCCGCTGACTTTCAGCATGTCGTCGCTGCGCCCGGCGTAGACATAACAGCCATTGGGCAGCTTGCGATACTTGTCACCGCTTCTGATCCATTCGCCAAGGAAGGTCGCGCGCGATTTCTCCCGATTGTTCCAGTACATGATTGCCGCGCTCGGCCCCTTGATGTACAGATCGCCGATTTCGCCTTCGGACACTGTGTGCCCCGTCTCGTCGCGCAGTTCGACTTCATAGCCGGGTACCGGTTTGCCTGTCGTGCCATATTCGACAGCACCTGTACGATTGGACAGGAAGATGTGCAGCATTTCGGTCGAGCCAATACCATCAAGTATCTCGCAGCCGAAATGCGCGGTGAAGCGTTCACCGATCTCGCGCGGCAGGGCTTCGCCCGCGGATGTGCAGATGCGCATTGCTACGTCCGCACGCGCGGGCAGATTCGATGACGCGAGCATGCTGGCATAAAGGGTCGGCACGCCGTAGAACACCGTGGGGCGGTGCTGTACCAGACGCTTGAACACGGCGTCGGCGGTGGGCCGCTCCGCCATCAGCACTGCAGTGGCGCCGACCGATAAGGGGAACGTCAGACCATTGCCGAGACCATAAGCGAAGAATAGCTTGGGCGCGGAAAACACGACGTCGTGTTCCACGATGCCGAGCACTGGCTTCGCATACAGCTCGGCGGTCCAGTACAGGTTGGCGTGAGTATGAACCGTGCCTTTCGGCTTGCCTGTCGAGCCGGACGAATACAGCCAGAAGGCGATGTCGTCACAACTGCTCGCTACTGGCTTGATGGTGGGCACAGCGGTGTCAATCAGTTTGCTCAATACCTGCTCAGAGGGCAGTTCGGCATCCTCAGGCTGCGAAACGACTAGCAGGCAACCGTCATGATCGGCATCGGCAAGGGCCTGCGCAACGGTCGGCAGCACGCTGCCCGACGCGATCACCACCTGGGCATGGCTGTGCGTTAGCATATAGACGTAATCGGCCGACGTGAGCAGCGTATTGGCGACCACCGGTACGACCCCCGCATAGAGCGCGCCGAGGAAGGCGACGGGCAGTTCCACCGTATCGAGCATCACCAGCAGGATGCGCTCTTCCGCATGCACACCGAGCCTGTGCAATACTGCCGAGAAACGGCGCGCACGATCTTCGAGCTTTCCATAAGTGGTTGAGCCGCTGTCGTCGATATAAGCTGCCTTGTCTGCCCGGACCTGATTGAGGTCGAACAGCCATGATGCGAAATTGAACTGCGCGGGTGGTGGCACAGGGGCCACCCCAGACTGATGCGCGGTTTGTTCAAGCAGGGCTTCCATATCTCCTCCAACGGTGAGGCGACAACGGCCCGACGTACGTCGGTTCTCGCCAAGCAAGCCGTCGATGCCTGTCTCCAGCGCCTCTTATTTCGCGCAGCTTGCAGCGGGTAGCTGGGCGCTCGCAGTCCCGGCACGTCACGACAAGCCGAAATCAGCCAGCGGGCTGCACGGTCAGGTGTGCCAGAACGTCGATGGCGGCGGCGGGTGCCTGGATCGCTGAGCGCCGGTGATAGAAGTCCAAGGCCCGCAGACCCCCCAGTTCTTCGCCACTGCCCGCGCGGCCGGGACCGCCATGCAGTGACATTGGCATGACGTTGCCGTGGCCGGTATGGCTGCCTTGCACCGATGGCGAGACCGCATGCACGCGACCGTGCGTGTCGGCGAGCTCCAGTGCAACACGCGCAAGGTGCGCGTCGTCGTTCGAATAGATTGAGGCGACGAGCGAGCCCTGGCCGCGCCGCGCCAACGTGATGGCATGTGCTTCGCGCAGTTCGCCGGCGTCGCTGGCTGGCTGATACGTAGCGACGGTTGCGACCGGTCCGAAGACTTCGACGTCGTGCAGCAGCGTCGCGCGATCGGGATCGTTGACCACGAACAGATGCGGCGCGATGCACGCGGCAATCGCGGGATCCACGTCGACGGGCGGCACGGCCGAGCCGTCATACGCGAGCACGGCTTCCTCGCGCAATGCGGCGATTCCAGCCAGCACGCTCTCATACTGTTCGCGGCTCACGAGCGAACCCATCCGCACGCTGTCGTTGCGCGGATTGCCAACGGTGATCTTCGCGAGCTTTGCCTTTAGCGCATCGAGCACCGCTTCGAGCGAGGCCTCAGGGACGAATGCTCGCCGGATCGCGGTGCATTTCTGCCCCGACTTCACCGTCATTTCCCGCACCACTTCCTTGATGAACAGTTCGAAGGCTGGCGTATCGGGCGTGGCGTCGGCGCAAAGGATAGCGCTGTTGAGACTGTCTGCCTCGACGTTCAGGCGCGCGCCGCGCTGAGCGAAGGCAGCGTGAGCGCGGAGTATCGCGGCGGTTTCAGCGGAGCCGGTGAACGACACCACGTCGAAGGCCTGCACCTGATCGAGCAGGCCTGCGGAGCTGCCGCAGATGACTGATAGCGCCCCCGCCGGCAGTATGCCTGCCTCGACCACGTCAGCGACCATCCGTTGCGTGAGCCACGCGGTCGCGGTAGCCGGTTTGACGATCACCGGCACGCCCGACAGCAACGCGGGGGCGGCCTTCTCCCACAGCCCCCACGACGGGAAATTGAACGCGTTGATGAAGAGGGCGACACCGCGCGTGGGTGTTAGCACATGCTGGACGCTAAACGACTGGTCCTTACTGAGCGAGACGACGGGGCCGTCGCGCAGCGCGTGCACGTCGCCCAGTGTTGCGCCAAGTTTCGCGTAGTAAGAAAGCGTGAAAATCCCGCCGTCGATATCCACCGCAGAATCGTTGCGCGTGGTGCCGGAGTTCGCGATGGCGATGGCGTAGTAATCGTCGCGCTTCGCCTGCAACAGCTTGAGGATGTCGGCAAGACGGGCCGCACGTGCTGCATAAGTGAGCGCGCGCAACGCGGCACCGCCTTGCTCGCGGGCGAAATCGAAGGCGCGTGGAAGATCGAGCCCCTGGCTCGACACGCGCACCAGCGCTTCGCCCGTCACCGGGTCGGTCAACGTGCTGCCTTCGCCATTTCCGGCGACCCATTGGCCCGCCACGTAGTTCTTCAGCAATTCAGCCATAGTGGGGATCTCAGGCAGGGGTGAATTCAATGGCGCCTTGCGGCAACAGATACAGCACCAGCGCGTGGCCATTGGCGACAGTCGGGCGATGTGCGCTGCCGGGACCGTACACGCACCAGCCGGCCGGATGGCCATCGAAGGTCGCGCCCTCGGTGAGCGGCATGACCAGATCGATCTCGCCGTGCGGATGCACATGGTGCGGCCCGGCAATATCTTTCATATCGACCACGTCGACCGAATAGCCGTGCGTGTCGGGCAGTGCCTTGAAGATGCGTCCGTAGCGAATACCGCCGCCTTCGCGGTTGCACAGCCAGCCTTCGGCGACGCCTTGGCGGCAGGCGTCGGCAAGTTCGCGAAAGGTCGTGCCGCCGGCGGGGAGAGTGTCGTTCAGCCACCTCGCCAGTTCGTCGTCCAACGGGCGATCGACGAGTTGTTCTGTGACGCCGGCGACGAGGCGCTGGAAGTCTTGTGGGGTCATGCGAGCCTCTAAAAAAAGGGCCGGCGCGCACCTTGGTTCATGTGCGTCCGCTGGCCGTCTCCGACACGCCCCCAAAAAATCTGCGCGGCGTTTGTGATTGGATCAATATTTGGCGAAAATTAACCGTTCGCTGGGTGCGTGTCAAGCACTATAGTACATATACAGAAGTCACGAGGTCCGAAAACATGAATCAAACTGACTCGACGGTGCCCCTGGACGAGCGTCCGGAGGACGCAACGCGGACGGAGCGCGATCCTTTCCTGACGGCGATGGGCGAACGCGTGCGGCTCCTGCGCGCGCGCCGCGGCATGACTCGCAAGACCCTGGCGACCGAGACGGGGCTGTCCGAACGGCATCTGGCCAATCTGGAGTCGGGCGTGGGCAACGCGTCGGTGCTGGTGTTGCGGCAGATCGCGAGCACATTGAACTGCCCGCTTGCCGAGGTGATCGGCGACGAGACCACTGCGTCGGCAGAATGGCTGCTGATCCGCGAGTTGCTGCACGGGCGTGATCAGGCCGCGTTGCAGCGGGCCCGCGTCGCGCTGGCCGAGATGTTCGCGCAGGCGCCGCGCGACCCTTACCGGATGGACCGTATTGCGCTGATCGGTTTGCGCGGCGCGGGCAAGTCGACACTTGGGCGCATGCTCGCGCAGGAGCGCAAGGTACCGTTCGTTGAGCTGACGCGTGTGATCGAGCAACTGGCGGGCTGCCCGCCTTCCGAAATTCATTCGCTGTATGGCGCGAGCGCCTACCGGCGCTACGAGCACCGGGCCCTTGAGGCAGTGATCCAGGAGCATAAGAAGGCGGTCATCGCATCGCCGGGTGGACTGGTTTCGGAGTCGGGCACCTTCAACATGCTGCTCGCGCATTGCTTTACCGTATGGTTGCAGGCCACCCCGGAAGAGCATATGCGGCGGGTGGTTGCGCAAGGCGATCTGCGGCCGATGTCAGGCAACAAGGAAGCGATGGACGACCTGAAACGCATTCTGGCGGGCCGCAGCGAACTGTATGGACGAGCGGACATGACTTACGACACCAGTGAGAAAACCCTTGCGGATGCCTATCTGCAATTGCGCGACCGTCTTGCCGCAAGGCTGGCGGCCGAAGCGCCGGATGACGTTCATGTGAACTGAATTGCCGTACTTGTCTAAGGGTTTACGATATAAAATGAAGTAAAGTGCTTTACATGGGTGTGATGGTGCATTATTGTTCACAAAACAGTCTTGTATCGTCCAGTCCAGGAGACGCCCCCATGTCCTCAGCAGAAACCGCCATCGGCGCAGCGCAACGCGTCGATTACCGTACCGATCCCTCGCAGTACAAGCATTGGAAGCTGACGTTCAACGGCCCCGTTGCGACGCTCGGCATCGACATCGCCGAAGACGGTGGAATTCGTGACGGCTACAAGCTCAAACTGAATTCCTACGATCTCGGCGTCGACATCGAGTTGCATGACGCGATCCAGCGTATCCGCTTCGAGCATCCCGAAGTCAGAACGGTGGTGGTGACGAGCCTGAAGGACCGCGTCTTTTGCTCGGGCGCCAACATCTTCATGCTGGGTCTGTCCACGCACGCATGGAAGGTCAACTTCTGCAAATTCACCAACGAAACGCGCAATGGTCTTGAAGACTCGTCACGCCATTCGGGTCTCAAGTTTCTCGCCGCAGTGAACGGCGCCTGCGCGGGCGGCGGCTACGAATTGGCGCTCGCTTGCGACGAAATTTATCTGGTGGATGACCGGTCGTCGTCGGTGTCATTGCCGGAAGTGCCGTTGCTCGGCGTGCTGCCGGGCACCGGCGGTTTGACTCGTGTAACCGACAAGCGCCGTGTCCGCCACGATCGCGCCGATATTTTCTGCACGGTGGTCGAAGGCATTCGCGGTGAGCGCGCAAAAGAATGGCGTCTGGTGGATGAAGTCGTGAAGCCCAACCAGTTCGATCAGGCGATTGCCGCGCGCGCGCTGGAACTCGCCGCGCAAAGCGACCGTCCTGCCGATGCGAAGGGCGTGGCGCTGGCCTTTATCGAACGCAACGAGCGCGCGGATGGCCTGGGCTACCAGACTGTCGACGTCACGATTGACCGTGCAAAACGTACCGCTACCTTCACCGCCAGGGCACCGGCGAGCCCGCAACCGACGGACATCGACGCCATTGTCGCTGCCGGGACGCGCTGGTGGCCGTTGCAGTTCGCCCGCGAACTGGACGACGCGATCCTGTCGATGCGCACCAACGAACTCGAGATCGGCACGTGGATCTTCAAGACCGAAGGCGACGCCCGTGCTGTGCTCGCCGCCGATGCGACGCTCATGCAACACCAGAATCACTGGTTCGTGCGCGAAACGATCGGTCTGCTGCGCCGCACGCTGGCGCGCATCGATGTCTCATCCCGCTCGCTCTTTGCCTTGATCGAACCGGGCTCGTGCTTTGCCGGCACGTTGGCGGAACTCGCGTTTGCCGCTGATCGCACCTATATGGCCGCTCTGCCCAGCAACGAGGACGAAGAGCCGGCGATCACCTTGTCGGAAGTCAACTTCGGCCTCTATCCGCTGGTCACGCACCAGTCACGCCTTGCGCGCCGCTTTTACGAGGAAACAGCACCTCTCGACGCCGTACGCGCGAAGATCGGCCAGGCCGTCAAGCCGGTCGAGGCCGAACGCCTTGGCCTTGTGACCTCATCGCCGGACGACATCGACTGGGCCGACGAAATCCGCATCGCGCTCGAGGAGCGCGCGGCGATGTCGCCGGATGCGCTGACCGGTCTCGAAGCGAACCTGCGTTTCAACGGTCCTGAGACGATGGAGACGCGTATTTTCGGCCGCCTGACCGCATGGCAGAACTGGATTTTCAACCGGCCGAATGCAGTGGGCGAGAAGGGTGCACTCAAGGTGTACGGCAAGGGCAGCAAGGCGCAATTCGACGTCTCGCGGGTCTGATCGGCTCCGTTGCCCGCAGTCCGCAGTCAATACGCGCCTCTCATCTCAATGCTGTTTCCCGACCAAGGAACCGACCATGTCAACGATTAACTACAGCGAAAAGATTCCGAACAACGTCAATCTTGCCGATGACCGCACGCTGCAACGCGCGCTCGAACAGTGGCAACCGAACTTCCTGTCGTGGTGGGGCGATATGGGCCCGGACGGCTCGCATGGCTATGACGTCTATCTGCGCACGGCGGTGAGCGTCGATGCAGGAGGCTGGGCCCACTTCGATCACGTGAAGATGCCCGATTATCGCTGGGGCATTTTTCTCACGCCGGGCGAGCAGGACCGCAAGATCCAGTTCGGCGAGCATAAAGGCGAAGCGGCGTGGCAGGACGTGCCCGGCGAGCATCGCGCGAACCTGCGCCGTATCATCGTCACGCAGGGCGACACGGAACCGGCGTCGGTGGAGCAGCAGCGTCACCTCGGATTGACCGCGCCGTCGATGTACGACCTGCGCAACCTGTTCCAGGTCAACGTCGAGGAAGGCCGTCACCTGTGGGCCATGGTGTACCTGCTGCATCGCTACTTCGGTCGTGACGGCCGTGAGGAGGCCGAAGCACTGCTCGGCCGCCGCTCGGGCGACGACGACAATCCGCGCATTCTTGGCGCGTTCAACGAGAAAACGCCGGACTGGCTCGCGTTCTACATGTTCACGTACTTCACGGACCGCGACGGCAAGTTCCAGTTGTCGGCGCTCGCAGAGTCGGGCTTCGATCCGCTCGCGCGCACGACGAAGTTCATGCTGACCGAGGAAGCGCATCACATGTTCGTGGGCGAATCGGGTGTTTCGCGCGTCGTACAGCGCACCGCCCAGGTGATGAACGAACTGAAGACCGATGACGTCAACAAGATTCGAGCCGCCGGGGTGATCGATCTGCCGACGATCCAGCGCTATCTGAATTTCCACTACTCGGTGACGATCGATCTGTTCGGTGCCGATCATTCCTCGAATGCGGCAACCTTCTATAGCTCGGGCCTGAAGGGCCGCTATGAGGAAACCAAACGCGACGACGACCATCAGCTTGGCAGGCAGAGCTACAAACTGCTCGACGTCCAGGACGGCAAATTGGTGGAGCGCGAAGTGCCGATGCTCAACGCGATGAACGAAGTGCTGCGCGACGACTACATCAAGGATTCGGTGGCGGGCGTGAACCGCTGGAACAAGGTGCTGGAGAAGGCAGGCATCGACTTCCGTTTGACGGTGCCGCATAAGGCGTTCAATCGCCAGATCGGCACGTTTGCCGGCACGCGTGTGGCGCCGGACGGGCGCGTCGTCAGCGAAACCGAATGGGCTGCAAATGAGGCGAAATGGCTCGCGACACCGGAAGACCGCGCGTACGTCGCGTCGCTAATGGGGCGCGTGGTTGAGCCGGGCAAGTTCGCCAACTGGATTGCCCCGCCGGCGATGGGCATCAACCGCCAGCCGGTTGACTTCGAATATGTGCGATTCAACTGATCTGGCCAAAGCCGTATCTGCGTCATATCAGGCGACCGGCCACGCTGAGCGTTCGGGCAGCGGGTCCGGTCGCAGGGAGGGATAACCATGAATGCTCCAGTTCCGATAGAAGTGCTCAGGCAGCATCTGATCGACCCGGAGATCTGTATCCGCTGCAACACGTGCGAGGAAACCTGTCCGATCGATGCAATAACCCATGACGGTAACAATTATGTCGTGAAAGCCGAGGTGTGCAACGGCTGCATGGCATGCGTGTCGCCGTGCCCGACCGGCGCCATCGACAACTGGCGTACCGTGCTCAAGGCCGAGGCGTATAGCATCGACGAGCAGTTCACCTGGGATGAGCTGCCGGCGCAGAACACGACCGCGAACGCCGCGCTTGATGCGACAGCGCAAGCAAACGGGGATGAGGAAGCGGGCGAAACAGCGAATGGCATCGAAGTCGATGCTGCGCGTGGCTCGACCGTGCCGCCGTGGTCGGCGGCGAAGCCCTACGTGAACCTGTATACGCACAAGGCGCCGACTACGGCGACGGTGGTGGGCAATTACCGTCTTACCGACGAATCGGCCGATAGTGACATCCATCATATCGTGCTGGATTTCGGCACGCTGCCGTTTCCCGTGCTTGAAGGACAGTCGATCGGGATTCTGCCGCCGGGCACCACGAAGGACGGCAAGCCGCATCACGCGCGCCAGTATTCGCTCGCCAGTCCACGCGATGGCGAGCGTCCCCGCTATAACAATGTATCGTTGACAGTCAAACGCGTCACGCGTGACTATCAGGACAATGCGGCCGACGGCGTGTGCTCGAATTACCTGTGCGACCTGAAAAAGGGCGACAAGGTCACCGTGATTGGTCCATTCGGTAACACCTTCCTGATGCCGAACCACCCGGACTCTCATCTGCTGATGATCTGCACCGGTACGGGCTCGGCGCCCATGCGCGCCATGACGGAATACCGCCGGCGCCGCCGCCTGAAGGGTGCGACTGGCAAGCTGATGCTGTTCTTCGGGGCGCGCACAAAAGAAGAGTTGCCGTACTTTGGACCTCTGACCAATTTACCGAAGGACTTCATCGATACGAACCTTGCGTTTTCTCGCACGCCCGGACAGCCGAAGCGCTATGTGCAGGATGCGATGCGCGAGCGTGCGGTTGATATCGCACAGTTGCTGAAGAGCGACGGCACGTACATCTACGTTTGCGGCCTGAAGGGCATGGAGGACGGCGTGCTGCAGGCGCTGCAGGAGATTGCGGAACGGAACGGTCTCGACTGGGCGACGCTTTGGCCGCGCCTGAAACGCGAAGGACGTCTGCATCTTGAAACATATTGATTGACGCGAGTGCCACCCGGGTGCCGCAGTTGATTCTGGCGGCGCATTGCCCGGTTGGTGTAAGGGACGGCACGACACGTCGCCGCCTTAAGCGAATGGAAATCCAGGTGACTGAAAAGAACACATTTGACGACAAGTTCGCGACACTTGATTGTGTTGTCGACGAGACGGGTGTGGCGCGCGTTAAGCTAAACCGCCCCGACGTGCATAACGCGTTCAACGAGGCGATGATCGAGGAGTTGACGCGCTGCTTTCTGCAACTGGGATCGCACGACGGCGTCCGGGTGATCGTACTTGCATCGTCCGGCAACGTGTTTTGCGCCGGCGCGGACCTCAACTGGATGAAACGGGCGAGCGCTAACAGTGCCGATGCGAACGTCCAGGACGCACGGCGATTCGCCAGCATGATGCAGGCGCTTCATGCATGTTCCAGGCCTATCGTCGCGCGGGTGCAGGGCGGGGCGTTTGGCGGCGGCGTTGGCCTGATCTGCGCCTGCGACATTGTGGTTGCGAGCGAGCAGGCCCGGTTTGCTGTCACCGAGGCGCGTTTTGGCATTCTGCCCGCTGTGATTGGCCCCTACCTGATTGAAGCCGTCGGTGTGCGGCAGGCGAGACGTCTTGCACTTACCGCATCGCTGATTGACTCGGCCGAGGCCCGTGACCTGGGTCTCGTTCACTATGTAACCACGAGCGAGGGTTTGGACGGGCAGGTGCAGAAGGTTGTGTCTGGGCTGATGGGAAATGGTCCGACTGCATTGCAGGAAATAAAGACCTTGTTCGGCGATATCGCTGGCCGTCCGATTGACAGGAGCGTCACAGATCTCACCGCGGCGACCATCGCCCGAGTGCGCTCCACGGAAGAGGCGAAAGAGGGGTTCTCCGCGTTTTTCGATAAACGGCCCGCAACCTGGAGTGTCCAATGAATTGGGACGCTTCCGGGCTGAGGAATGACGCGGCGGTCGGCATTATCGGCGCCGGGACCATGGGCGCAGGCATTGCGCAGATCGCAGCCGCAGCCGGACATCGGGTCCTGCTCTTCGACGCGAGGAGCGGCGCTGCGGCGCAGGCACTGGATAAGCTCAACGCTGCTCTGAAAAAGCGGGTCGATGCGGGAAAACTCGATTCTACTGATGCCAAGGCACTGCTTGCGCGAATCAAGCCTGCCGATGCCATTGCCGCCGTCAGCGAAGCCGGTATTGTGATTGAAGCGATTGTTGAACGTCTCGACGCCAAGCGCGAACTGCTCACCCAACTCGAGAGTCTCGTGGCTGACCGGACGATTCTTGCGTCCAATACATCATCGATTTCCGTTACCGCATTAGGTCGTGATCTGCGCTTGCCGCAACGGCTCGTCGGGATGCATTTTTTCAACCCGGTGCCTGTCATGAAGCTCGTCGAAGTCGTCTCAGGCGCGGCGACCGACAGCGCTGTTGCGAACGCGGTGGCCGATCTGGCGGTGCGTTGGGGCAAGGTGCCGATCCACGCACGCTCCACTCCGGGTTTTGTGGTCAACCGCATTGCCAGGCCGTTCTACGCGGAAGCGCTGCTTCTGCTGCAGGATCAATATGCGACGCCGTCGCAAATCGATGCCGCATTGCGTGCCGCGGGCTTCCGCATGGGCCCCTGCGAGCTGATGGACCTGATCGGGCACGACGTCAATTTCTCGGTGACCGAGTCGATGTTTGCGGCCAGTTTCTTTGACCGGCGCTATACGCCATCTATTGTCCAGCGAGAACTGGTGGATGGTGGCTTGCTGGGCCGCAAGACAGGGCGAGGTTTCCATGATTACCCGGGTGAACCCCTGGCAGAAGCTGCTGCGACGCCCGCACAGGTCGATACCGATTCACCATGCGTGAGCGTATGCGGTGGCAGCTTCACCATTGCAACGCTAGGCGCTGAACTGTCCGGCGAGGGATGGGAGGTCGAGTATGCCGATCCCACAGGCGCCTCACCGGGGCAGGCCGACAACGTATTGCCGAAAGACACGCTGCGTGTTGGCGATACGCTGGTTTGCGTGACGGACGGCCGTCCTGCCGCGCTGTTGGCCGTGCAGTCTGGTCGCCGCCATCTCGCCGTCATCGACATCATTCTCAGCGAGGACGCTGGCCCGGTTTGCGTCGCGTTTGCGCCAGGCTGCGGAGAACAGCAACGCGCGGTGGTGCGCAATCTCCTGGAAACGGCGGGCCGCAGGCCCATCGAAATCGACGATGCGCCGGGGATGGTCGTTGCACGCACAATCGCGATGCTGGTTAATGAGGCGGCCGACGCCGTGCAACAGGGCGTGTGCGATGAAGCCTCGGTTGATACCGCCATGAAGCTGGGTACCAACTATCCTTTGGGGCCGTTCGAATGGCTCGACAAGCTTGGTGCGCCGATAGTGTGCAACCTGCTTGATCATCTTGATGCCCTGTATCGCGGTGAGCGATATAGGGCGAGTTTGCTGTTGCGCCGACGCATCTGGGGGCAAGCGATGGGGACTGAATCATGAGCGACCGGTTCGAAGTTGATACCGATAATTTTCGTGTCGAGTTGAATGAAGGCGTGGCCGAGCTTGTATTTGGCGCGCCGGGGAGCATGCCATTTGCGGACGAGCGCGGACACCGCGAACTCTCCCGGGTCTGGTCGCGGCTTGACGAGCATCCGGGCGTAAGGGCGATTCTTGTTCGCAGCGAGGGCAAGGGCTTCTGTGCGGGCGGGACCCTTGATGTCGTGAGGCAGATGGTTGCGAGCGAGACCATGCGCCTGACTGTCATGAAGGAAGCCAGAGCCATCGTCCAGGGAATGCTGGATTGCGACCGTCCTGTCGTTTCCGCGATTAATGGTGCGGCGGTCGGCGCCGGACTTGCGGTCGCGTTGCTCGCAGATATTTCGATTGCGGCGAGGACAGCGAGGCTCATCGACGGCCACACGAAGCTCGGTGTTGCCGCAGGCGACCATGCGGCATTGATATGGCCGCTCTTGTGCGGGATGGCAAAGGCAAAGTACTACCTGCTGCTATGTGAGACCTTGAGCGGCGAGGAGGCGGAGCGCATCGGCGTCGTCAGTGCTGCTGTGGACGAAGCCGAACTGCTTACAACGGCTCGCAGCGTGAGCAGGAGGCTCGCGGATGGGAGCCCCACAGCGCTGGCGTGGACCAAACGCTCGCTTAACCACTGGCTGCGTGCCGCGTGGCCAGCTTTCGAAGTGTCATTGGCTGCAGAAATCCTGGGATTTGCGGGTTCCGACGCTAGCGAAGGTCTTCGTGCCCTGGAAGAGAAGCGGGTGCCGTCATTTCGCAGTGTCGAAGAAAAGACGGCATGAAATTCGACGAGTTCATTCGCCAGCAGGTGATCGAGGCCGGTCCATACGTTGTGACCGAAGCTGAGGTACTTGAGTTCGCCCGTCACTATGACCCGCAATGGTTTCACGCTGATCGGAAGGCCGCAGAGGTGGGGCACTGGGGTGGACTGATTGCCAGCGGATGGCACACCTGTGCCGTGGCCATGCGGCTCGCGTATGACGGGGCTCTGATTGGATCTGAGTCCTGGAGTTCGCCAGGTCTCGATTACGTAAAGTGGCCGCAACCAGTACGTCCGGGTGATTTACTGACGCTGCGCGCGACGGTTATCGATGTGCGCAGATCAATCCCGAAACGGCCTGCACAAGCGCATCCGCGGTACAGATCCGGCTGACGTGGACAGCAGGCGGAAACGCCCCTTCGAGCAGCGCGCAACACCCGCCGGTCGAGGGGCAGCACGGCGGCATGTCGCTTCCGGTACCGGCAGATATTCGTTAGTCAGCTATCGTATGGGCATCCGGCAATCTGGCGAACTGTAATTTCAATGTTCAGGCGGTGCGGTGATACCGGCCCGACGTTGCGGCGTATTCAGCAGCAGGAGAAACGGCATGACCGCAAGGGCGAGCACGAACAGGAGCTTGAAGTTGTCGACATAGGCGATCATGGATGCCTGTCGGGTGACCTCCGCATTCAGCGCTGCAAGTCCGGAACTGCTGTTCATGTCCCAGATGGCAGGCAACACGTCCGGCTGGGCAAGTGGATTGAAGCGACTGATGTGCTCGACCAGGGACGAATGCGCGATCTGCGTGTTGCGCGTGAGTTCAGTCTGGACAAACGAAATGCCGATACTGCTGCCGATATTGCGGCTTAGACTGTAGATGGACGTACCATCTCCGCGCAGATTGGGCGTAAGCGTGGAAAATGTCGCGGTGGTGAGCGATACGGAGATGAGTCCGAGCCCGAGACCCTGAAGAAAGCCGGACCAGATAACCGTGCTTTCAGACATGTAGAGGTTGTAGCCCGACATCTGCCACAGGGAAAGGGCAGCGATACCGAACCCGGCCGCAATCAGGGTCCGCGGTTTGACCGGGCCCACGAGGCGACCTGCCAGCATCATGGTGATCATCGTCCCGGCACCGCTGGGTGCCGTGGCGAGGCCCGTGGTGACGACCGAGTATTGCATCAGGTTCTGCAGGAGAGGCGGAAGGAGCGCACGCGTTGCGTACAGGACCGCACCCATGACGAAATAGAAACCACATCCGACCACGAAATTGCGATCCTTCGCGAGTTCACGATTGAAAAACGACGTGGTCTCGACCGTTAGCGTATGAACGAGAAAGAACGCGAAGGCGATCAGCGCGGTCAGCGATTCGATCCAGATTTCGATCGAATCGAACCAGTCCTGCACCTCGCCGCGGTCGAGAAATAGCTGGAGCGCGCCGATGGCGATGCTCAGCGTGGCGAACCCGAAGAGATCGAGTTTTCGCGCGCTGACTTTCGTTTCGCTCATGAAAAGCAGTATCCCGAAAAAGGCGATCACACCGATCGGGACATTGACGTAAAAAACCCACCGCCAGTTGTAGCTGTCGGTCAGCCAACCGCCGAGAGTGGGTCCGAGGATCGGGCCCACCGTGACACCTGCGCCCCAGACGGCCATGGCCTGTCCATGTTTGTGCGGCGGATTGATGTCCAGCATGACCGCCTGGGAAAGCGGCACCAGCGACGCACCGAAGAGGCCCTGCAGCAGGCGCGCGGCCACCATCTGCGTGAGCGTGGCCGACATCCCGCACGCAATGGACGCCGCCGTAAATCCGGCGACTGACCACAGAAAAAGTCGCTTGCGGCCGAACCGCGAAGCGATCCATCCGGTAAGCGGCGTGCCGATCGCTGCGGCGACGATGTAGGACGTCAACACCCAGGTGATCTGATCCTGCGTGGCCGAAAGACTGCCCTGCATGTGAGGTAGCGCGACATTGGCGATCGTGCTGTCCAGCACCTGCATGATGGTCGCGAGCATGACGGCAATGGTCACGAATGCGCGGGTTCGGCCAGACATGCCGGGCGAAGGGCTTGGGGATGTCATGACTGAGACCAGACCTGCGGTGAAGTGCGGAGTTGCGCGCCTGAACGGGCAGAAGGCGGGCAACCGATGAGGTGTGCGACCGGGTGGTGCTGCTCCGGCCCGGTGCCGACTTTTTGCCCGGCACATGCGTCAGCATCAGGGCGACCCTCGTAGACCTGATATTTGGCGATTGCCTGATACCGATAGACACTCATGGTTTTGACGCAGGAGGTTTCCCGTTGTCAGCCGGTATGCCCGGGTTTTTGGTGGCCCGACGGGTGCGCGACTGGCGACGGGCAGAAAGCAGCTCTTCCACATCTGCGCCGGCGAGCCGACCTTCCACGTATTCCAGATCGAAGCGCAGCTCCTCACGCATCTTGCGCACTTCCGCGAGTTCGCGTTTCACGGCCGCGACCCGTTCGTCGAGAAGTTTCAACTGGCTCGACAACTCGCCATGTATCTCTCTCAGGGACGATTCCGAATAGCGTGCTTTGCCTTTTTCGGGAACATGGTCAAGGGGCCGTTTGAGCATCTCCATGACCGTTCGGATGGAAAATCCGAGCGAGCGCAGACGAAGAATGCGTGCAAAGCGCTCCATGTCCGTTTCGTCATAGAGCCGGTAACGGCCCTTGCTGCGCCCGGGCACGACAAGTCCCTGTTCTTCGTAATACTTGAGCGTGCGTGCCGTGACACCCAGACGTCGGGCCGCCTGTTGAACAGTCAGTGGCGAAGCTTCGGGTTTCACGGCACCCCTCATGTGTCGTCTCGGCAAGGATTCCATTATAGGTAACCTGAACGTGGACGTACAGGTATGTCCAACTGGTGGCGGAGCAGGCGGAACCGTTTGATCGCGGATATTCCTGTTGACAACGCTGGCGTCGCGCTGGATAACGCCTGGTGCAGGGCGATCAAGTGATCTTCGGGCTATCCAGGTACCAAAACGTCTGGCGCTGTGCACGAAGGCTGTGCTTGAGTTGCAGATCCCGGGGCTGTGTGCTCACGAAGAGGCTGCGACCTTGATCGCGTTTATCGCAAGCGACGTAGCCGGGCTCATGACGGGCAGTCATGTCTCGATGAACTGCGGTCGGCAGATGTATTGCACAGTCCTGCGTCTTGCCACCGATGCGTCGACAAGCTTGAAGCACATCTATGCGAGCGGCGAACCTGCCTGTTCTGTGTGATAGGTGGCGCGGGCTGTCGCACGCAGGGCCTGAGCCATCAGGTGCGCTGCTGGCGAAAGCGGGCGGTCCGTGCGCGTGATGATGCCGAAGTCATCCATATGGCATGGCAGTGGAAGCGGCAGGACCCGGACCATGCCGTGATTCGCATAGTACTGTGCGACGTCGGCTGCCAGTACGGCCAGCATGTCCGTTTCCGCCAGCACGCGGGTAAGAACCAGTAACGCACCGGTTTCGATGAGGTTTGTTGGCGGTGCGAAACTCTCGCGCTGAAACATCAGTTCGAAGCGGTGTCGTAGCACGCTGCCCGCGGGCGGGACGATCCACCCGGCGTGCCGGACCTCGCGTAGCGTGAGCCCGCTGCCGGTTGCGAGAGGGTGTCCCGGTCGCACAACTGCGCAAACCGGCTCGCTTGCGAGCGGCTCGTAGTTCAAGTGCTGTTTGTCGTGCTCGGCAGACAGCCGGCCCACGACCAGGTCGAGGCGGTCCTGGGCGAGCCGCTCCAGCATGACATTGCTGTTTTCCATTTCCAGCGCAATCCGCAGGCCAGGATGTTCACGCTTGATCTGTGCAACGGCCAGAGGCAGTAGCCGGGTCGCAGGCGCTGTAATCGCGCCAACCGCGACATGCCCGAGATCGCCAGTCCTTACTGCGAGGATTTCGTCCTGTGCCAGATCGAGACTCCCCAGCACGGCGCGGGCGTGGCGGATCATTACCTCTCCATACACGGTCGGTCGCATGCTTCGAGGCAATCGCTCAAATAACGAGACGCCCAGCATTTCCTCGAGCTCACGCAGCAGTTTGGTTGCGCCAGGCTGGGTCATGTTCAGCATTTCCGCCGCGCGATGAATGTTGCCCGTATCGGCGATCTGACTCAGGAGCAGTAGTTGACGGGGCTTCAGTCTTGCACGGATGTACCAGGGCGTTGGAGATGGCATGGGGTTTATACGAATATTGAAATCGATATCGATTTTGGATGGATTTTCATTGGAATGATATCGAATTGATTCGTACACTGCGTCGGTGTCAACGGTCAAAGGCGGGGTCTGGCCTTTGACCGGGCCCCCGAATGCCGGGCGGCATCTGGCGCCAGTCACGCTGTCATTTACGCTGCGAATCCATTGGCGGACACCGGCCTGAGCCGATCTCCGGTGCGCCATTTCAGAATCAGAAGAGAACATGTCGGAATCGAAACCCAAGCTGCGCTCCACCCAATGGTTTGGCACGGCGGACAAGAACGGCTTCATGTATCGAAGCTGGATGAAGAATCAGGGCATTCCCGATCACGAATTCGATGGGCGGCCCGTCATCGGCATCTGCAACACGTGGTCCGAGCTGACGCCCTGCAATGCCCACTTCCGGAAGATCGCCGAGCACGTCAAGCGTGGTGTCTACGAGGCCGGGGGATTCCCGGTTGAATTCCCGGTGTTTTCCAACGGGGAGTCGAACCTGCGTCCGACCGCCATGCTGACGCGCAACCTTGCGTCGATGGACGTTGAGGAAGCGATTCGCGGCAATCCGATCGATGCGGTGGTTCTGCTTGCTGGTTGCGACAAGACCACGCCGGCACTGTTGATGGGGGCGGCCAGTTGCGACGTGCCGGCGATCGTCGTCAGCGGCGGCCCAATGCTCAACGGCAAGCTTGACGGCAAGGACATCGGTTCGGGCACGGCGGTCTGGCAGCTTCACGAATCGCTCAAGGCCGGAGAAATCGATCTCCATCATTTCCTGTCGGCTGAAGCAGGGATGTCCCGCTCAGCCGGGACCTGCAACACCATGGGAACGGCGTCCACGATGGCCTGCATGGCCGAGGCGCTTGGGGTGGCACTGCCGCACAACGCGGCAATTCCCGCCGTGGATGCCCGACGCTATGTGCTTGCCCACCTGTCTGGCACGCGCATTGTCGAGATGGCGAAGGAAGGCCTTGTGCTGTCGAAGGTGCTCACGCGTGCAGCCTTCGAGAATGCGATCCGCACGAACGCCGCGATTGGTGGCTCGACCAACGCGGTCATCCACCTGAAGGCGATCGCGGGCCGGATCGGTGTCCCGCTGGAACTGGATGACTGGACGGTCCTTGGGCACGCTGTCCCGACCATTGTTGACCTGATGCCGTCGGGGCGGTTTCTGATGGAGGAGTTCTATTACGCGGGTGGCCTGCCGGCAGTATTGCGCCGGCTCGGCGAGGCGCAGTTGCTGCCGCATCCGGATGCGCTGACGGTGAACGGAAAGACGCTTTGGGAGAACGTCCGCGAGGCGCCGAATTTCAACGAGGAAGTGATCCGTCCAATCGGGCAGCCGTTGATTCCCGATGGCGGTATCCGCGTGCTGCGCGGCAACCTCGCGCCGCGTGGCGCTGTGCTGAAACCGTCGGCGGCCACGCCGGCCCTGCTCAGGCATCGCGGGCGGGCGGTGGTGTTCGAGAATCTGGAGCACTACAAGGAGCGGATCGTCGACGAAACGCTCGAAGTCGACGAGAACTCGGTGCTGGTGATGAAGAACTGTGGGCCGAGAGGGTATCCGGGTATGGCCGAGGTGGGCAACATGGGCTTGCCGCCGAAGCTGCTGCGCCGTGGGGTCAAGGACATGGTGCGCATCTCCGATGCCCGCATGAGTGGTACCGCTTATGGAACGGTGGTGCTGCACGTCGCGCCCGAGGCCGCGGCAGGCGGGCCACTCGCAATCGTACGGGATGGCGACTGGATTGAGCTCGACTGCGAGCGCGGGCTACTGCACCTGGAGGTGGATGAGGACGAGATCGCAAGGCGCATGAAATCCGTGGCACCTCCGGATGGCGGGCGTGACGGCGGCTATCAGCGTCTCTACGTCGAGCACGTATTGCAGGCGGATGAAGGGTGCGACCTGGACTTTCTCGTCGGCAAGCGCGGTGCAGCGGTACCGCGCCACTCCCACTGAGGTTACTGGTATGACATTGACAGGAGCATTACTCATCGGTGATATGGAGCGCAGCGGTGCGGGCCCCGCGTTCCGTGCGATCCATGCAACCCACGGCGACGCCATTGAGACACCGGTGTTCGGCAGTGCCCAGGATACCGATGTCAACGAAGCCTGCCAGCTGGCGGTGGAGGCTTTCGATGTCTACCGGACACAGCCTTGCGAGGCGCGCGCCAGTTTTCTGGAAGACATCGCCCTTCGTATTGAACGCCTGGGTAGTGCATTGATTCTGCGTGCCGCGGACGAGACCGGATTGCCGCAGGCGAGGCTCGAAGGCGAGCGTGCGCGTACCTGTGCGCAGCTACGCATGTTTGCGGCGCTGGTGCGCTCCGGCGATGCGCTGGACGTGCGCGTGGAGCCTGCGTTGCCCGACCGGCAGCCTCCCCGTACCGAGCTGCGGTTCTGGCGGATCGGGCTGGGTCCTGTCGCAGTGTTCGGCGCGAGCAATTTCCCGCTCGCGTTTTCGGTCGCCGGTGGCGATACCGCGTCCGCGCTCGCGGCCGGCTGTCCGGTCGTCGTGAAGGCTCACCCGGCCCATCCCGGCACATCCGAGCTGGTGGGGCGGGCGATTCGGGACGCGGTGCGCGCGGCCGGGTCGCCGCCGGGCGTGTTCTCGCTACTGTTCGACTCGGGGCATGAGGTCGGCGCGGCACTGGTTGCCCATCCTGCGATCAAGGCCGTGGGTTTCACCGGCTCGCGTCGCGGCGGATTGGCGCTGGTGACGCTCGCCGCCAGGAGACCCGAGCCGATCCCGGTCTATGCGGAAATGAGCAGTGTGAATCCGAACCTGCTGTTGCCCGCTGCACTGTCCGCAAGAGGGCCGGCCCTGGCGCGCGATTTCGTGGCATCGGTCACGCTCGGATGTGGACAGTTCTGTACCAATCCCGGTCTGGTGCTTGGGGTAGGGGGAGCCGATTTTGACGGGTTCGTGCGAACCGCTGCCGAAGCGCTGACACCGGTTGCGGCCGGTGTGATGCTGAATGCAGGCATCGAACGAGCCTATACGGCGGGTGTGGGACGGCTGGCAGCACACCCGGCTGTTGACGTTGTCGCGCGCGGCAAGGCAGGTGAGGGCCGAGCACAAGCGGTACTTTTCCGCGTTCACGCCGATGCGTTGCTGGCCGATGCCGCACTGGCCGACGAGGTGTTCGGGCCAGTCAGCATACTGGTTGAATGCAGCGGGACAGGCCAGGTACACGAGGTGTTGAAAAGGCTGGAAGGGCAGTTGACGGTCACACTCCACATGGATGACGACGACCTTGACGTCGCACGGTTGCTGCTTCCGGTGCTCGAGCGCAAGGCCGGCCGCATTCTCGCGAACGGCTTTCCGACAGGTGTCGAAGTCTGTGACGCAATGGTTCACGGCGGTCCGTTTCCCGCGAGCTCCGATGGACGCAGCACGTCCGTGGGAACGGCGGCCATTGAACGTTTCTTGCGGCCGGTCTGCTACCAGAACCTGCCCGATGCGTTGCTGCCCGCCGCACTCGGGTCCACCAATCCGCTCGGATTACGCAGACGTGTCGCGGGCAAAGTCGAAAACCCGCCGGACTGAACCGGGCGGCGTTACGCACCGGCATGCAGCATCCAGGCATAAAAACATCAAGGAGACAGGGATGGGCGGTATTGAGATGGCGCAGACGAAGGCGAAGAGCAGTCCTCCGCAGGCAGGGGCGGCACTGCATGAGCAGCGGGTTATCGGTTTGCTGATCCGCAGGCTGCTGCCACTGCTCGTGGTGATCTACATTGCCGCCTATATTGACCGGGGAGTCGTCGGCTTCGCCAAGCTTCACATGAACGCCGCGGTCGGTATCGGTGACGCCGCCTATGGGTTAGGTGCCGGCCTGTTCTTTGTTGGCTATTTCCTGTGCGAGATTCCGAGCAATCTCGCACTCGAACGTTTCGGGGCGAGGCGCTGGTTTGCCCGCATCCTGGTGACATGGGGCGTTATCACCATGGCGATGGCGCTTATCGACAGCGCCCGCACGTTCTATGTGCTGCGCTTTCTGCTGGGAGCGGCCGAGGCCGGTCTGTATCCCGGCATCCTGTATTACCTCACCCAATGGTTTCCGCTGCGGCATCGCGCGCGCATCATCGGCCTGCTCGTGCTGGCCCAGCCCGTCGCGCTGATCATCACCGGCCCCCTGGCGGGCTGGCTGCTGTCGACGCACGGGTTCCTGGGACTTTCGAACTGGCAGGCGCTGTTCGTGTTGAGTGGTCTGCCGGCCGTGCTGCTGTGCTGGCCGACCCTTCGATGGCTGCCGGACTCGCCGGCACACGCGCGATGGCTGGTTGGGGAGGACCGGATGTGGCTGGAGCGCGAACTGGCCGAAGACGCTTCTGCCCACGCGCTCCAGGCGCACGGCAACCCGCTTGGCGCGCTGGTGGACAGGCGTGTGCTATTGCTTGCCCTGTTGTTTCTTCCCTTTCCGCTCAGCATTTACGGGCTTTCGCTGTGGCTGCCCACGATCATCAGCCAGTTCGGTACGTCTGACAGCACGACGGGTCTGCTTTCGGCGGTGCCTTACCTGTTTGCCGTCGTGGGGCTCTGGGTTGTGCCGCGACATTCCGACAGGACCGGCGAACGGTACGGACACATCGTTGTGGTGTCCGCACTGGCCGCGGTCGCAATGGCAGCCAGCGCCTGGTTCCGCCTGCCCGGGCTGCAGTTCCTCTTCATCTGCATCGCTGCGCTTTGCATCTATTCAATACAGGCAGTCGTCTGGACACTTCCCGGCCAGTTCCTGACGGGCGCACGCGCTGCGGTGGGCATCGCGACAATCAACTCGCTGGCCAATCTCGGCGGCTATCTCGGCCCCTATGGAATCGGGCTGGTCAAGGAGGCGACCGGACGTCTTTCAGCTGGCCTTTATTTCCTCGCCGGGACGCTTGTGTTTGCTGTTCTCATGACCTTCGTGGTGCGCGCGGCGTTGCGCGTTCCTTCGCCCAACGGTGTGCCCGAAGCGGCCCCAGCCGGAACTATTCCACCATTCCAGTAACTTTCTGCATCCTTTTCATCATGACCTCGTTACGTTTGCCGCGTTACAGCGGAATATTCCCCGTGGTACCCACGACGTTCACCGAAGCGGGTGAACTGGACCTCGCGAGCCAGAGACGCGCCGTCGATTTCATGATCGACGCCGGTTCTGATGGGCTTTGCGTCCTCGCCAATTTCTCCGAGCAGTTCGTGCTTGCCGACGACGAGCGAGAACTGCTGACGCGCACGATCCTCGAGCATGTGGCTGGGCGCGTTCCGGTCATTGTCACGACGACGCATTACAGCAGCCGGGTCTGCATCGAACGAAGCCTGCGCGCGCAGGAGTTGGGCGCAGCGATGGTGATGGTGATGCCGCCGTATCACGGCGCCACGTTTCGCGTGCCAGAAACACAGATTTACGAGTTCTACGCCAGGCTGTCGGATGCCCTGCGCATCCCGGTGATGATCCAGGATGCGCCGGCAAGCGGCACGGTGCTTTCCGCCGTGTTTCTCGCACGAATGGCGCGAGAAATCGAGCAGGTGGCGTACTTCAAGATCGAGACTGCTGGCGCGGCCCCGAAACTGCGTGAACTGATCCGCCTCGGGGGGCATGCGGTGGAGGGGCCATGGGACGGGGAAGAAGCGATTACGTTGCTGGCTGACCTCGCGGCTGGCGCGACCGGTGCGATGACGGGCGGTGCGTACCCTGACGGTATTCGCCCGATCATCGAAGCGCATCGCGAGGGAAACCACGATCTGGCTTTTGAACGCTATCAGCGGTGGTTGCCGCTCATCAATCACGAGAACCGGCAGGCTGGCCTGCTGGCCGCCAAGGCATTGATGAAAGAGGGCGGGGTGATTGACAACGAAAGTCCGCGGCATCCGTTACCACCCATTCACCCGGACACCCGTCACGAACTGATCGATATCGCGCGGCGGCTCGATCCGCTCGTATTGCGCTGGGCCCGATAGCCCAATGTGGCCGGCAGGGACTACTGACCACGAAGACGTGGGCAACATTGCGGAACGCATTGCAATGCGTCCGATGGAGGAGACGTGACATCTATGGAACCATCTGCTTTGTCCGGGCTGGCAGACTCGCAGCCATTGCTCGAGTTCGTCGGTATCGGCAAAACATTCGGCAAGGTCAAGGCGCTGTCGCAGATCAGTTTTGCGTTCATGCGCGGGGAATGTGTCGGCATCGCGGGGCACAACGGGGCGGGCAAGTCGACACTCATGTCGGTGCTCGCAGGAGTGTACGAGCCAAGCGAAGGCCGCATCGTCATTGATGGCAAGCCGCTTTCGCGCTACGACGCGAACGCGGCGCGCCTCGCGGGCGTGCGCTGCGTGTTCCAGGAACTTTCGCTGTGTGCGAACCTTGGCATTGCGGAGAACATGTGCGTTGTTCATCCCCGGCTCGGCGGGCGAGGCTGGCGCCGGCGCGCCGCTGCGCTGATGCGCGAGATGCTCGGGGAGATCTTCCCTGGCAATGGACTGAGCGGCGATGAGCTGGTGTCTGACCTCACGCTCACGCAGCGGCAGATGGTCGAGATTGCGCGCGCGTTTACCGTCACCGATGTGCCGGTGCGCCTCGTGATTCTCGATGAGCCAACTTCCAGCCTCGATGCGCGTACTGCTGGCCAGTTGCTGGCGTTCATTCGCAAGGCGGCGCACAGCGGGATTACCTGCCTGCTCGTCACACACATGCTGGGCGAAATGGAGCGTGCGTCGGATCGGGTGATGGTGATGCGCGACGGCGTCCTCGTGGATGTACTGGTGCACGGGAATCTGACGCGCAGTGCGATCATTCAGGCGATGGGTCAGCAGCGGGAAGTCCGGAATGATCCCGTCGAGGCCCGGACGCGGAAGGACCGCGCAACGCAAACCGGTTATATGTGGACAGTCGGTACCGGGCAACCGTCGAGAATCGACGCGTCACGGGGAGAGGTCGTGGGTTTCGCGGGTCTTGCGGGGCACGGCCAGACCGACGCACTGCTTGCCATTTATGCGGACTCGACGCGTCGGGGTTCTGGCCGCGCTCGCGTGGCCTTCGTGGCTGGTGACCGCGGCCGGGATGGCGTATTTCCACTCTGGTCGATTGCCCAGAACCTGGATCTGCGCTGGCTGCTCGGTGGGATGAACAGGCCTTCGCGCAGATCGGCGGTGGTCGCATGGCTCGTGGACTTCGCGAGAGCGCGCTCGCTCGTCGACCTGTGGCGCACGAGAGTCGGCATCCGCGGTGCGTCGATGAGTTCGGGAATCCTGTCGCTGTCGGGCGGCAATCAGCAGAAGGTGCTGTTTGCCCGTGCGCTCGCTTCCGATGCGGACCTGATCCTCATGGATGACCCGACGCGCGGCGTCGATGTCGGTACCAAGGAGGAGATCTACCAGCTGGTGCATGAAGAGGCTTCGCGGGGACGAACGTTCATCTGGTACACGACGGAGAACGACGAACTGCAGTATTGCGACCGGACCTTCGTCTTCCACTCCGGCCATGTGACCCGTGTGCTCCATCTCGACGAGTACAGCGAAGAAGCGCTGCTTAGCGCCAGTTTTGAGGAGCATGCAGCATGAGGCTCGTATTGTTCCAAGCCCGGCTGCGCACATGGTTGCCAGCCATTTCACTAGCTGCCGTGCTGGTGCCGATCCTGATCCTGCAGCCGGCCACGTTCAGTTACTTCGGTTCGGGACTGCTGTTGAACCTCGCGGTGCCGATCGTGTTTGCCACGCTTGCGCAACTGGCGGTCATCACGGTCAACGATCTGGATCTTTCAATCGGCCCGTTTGTGAGCCTGGTCGCGTGTATTGGCGCGACGGTGCTCGTTACACGCCCCGCTGCGGGCGCGCTCGCGCTGGCCGGCTGTATCCTTGCCTACGCGGCTGTGGGGGCGCTCATCGAATGGCGGCAGATCCCATCGATCGTCGTCACACTGGGAATGTCCTTCGTCTGGAGCGGGGTGGCGATCGTGCTGCTGCCGTCCCCGGGCGGCACGAGCCCGCAGTGGCTCGGTACAGTCATGAACTACCAGACACCGTGGGTGGCCGCACCGATCGTGTGGTCAGTCGCCGTTGCCGTGGCCGGCCATATGCTGCTGATGCGTTCGTCCACGGGCGTACGGTTGCGCGGCGCCGGCGGCAATCCGCGCGCGATGCGTCGTTTCGGGTGGTCACTGATACGCGCCCGGGCTACGTTATACGGCGTCGCAGGTCTGTTCGGCGTGCTCTCGGGGCTGTCGCTGCTTGGCCTCACGACATCGGCCGACGCGAACCTCGCGCTGCGCTACACGTTATTGTCCATTGCTGCGGTCATTCTCGGCGGAGGTGAATTCGCAGGCGGACGCGTCTCGGCGATCGGCGCGGTGCTGGGGGCGATTACGCTCACGCTTGCGGCATCGTTTCTCGCGTTCCTGAACATTTCCCCGGACTGGCAGGTCGGGATGCAGGGCGCGATCCTGATTGTCGTGCTGTCGTTGCGTGTGCTGCTCCAGCGACGTGGAGACAAACAATGACCACCCGGACTCCAGACGGTGTGAGTGACGGCGGGCACGATGCATCCTCGGTCTCGACGGCGGGCGTTTGGACCCGCCTGAAGGACACCCGGGCACCATGGGCCTGGTCATTCGCCGGCGCGTTACTCGTACTGGTTGCCACGGTTTTCGCGTTCGGCCTGCCTGTGGCCGGCAACGTTATTCAGACAGCGTTTGTCTATGGTGTGTTCATGGTGCTCGTGGGTCTCGGGCAGATGCTTGTGATCACCTCCGGGACCGGCAACATCGACCTGTCTGTGCCATCGACGATTGCGCTTGCGGGTGTCGTTGGCATGCGCGTGATGAACGGCGACGATAGCCTTATCGTGGCGGGTGTGGTGGCAGCGCTCGGCGTCGGTGTCGTGGTCGGGTTCGCAAATTACGCACTGATCTGGTTGCTGCGTATTCCGCCGATCATCGCCACGCTTTCGTCGAGTTTCCTCATCCAGTCCGTAGCAATTACGCAGGCACACAATCTGGCCGAACCGCCTGGTGGCCTGAAAGTGTTCGCCACGGCAAGCGTGCTGCATCTTCCTTATATCGCACTCGCCACGCTTGCGTTGTCAATCGTGCTGGCTGTCCTGGTGCACCGTTCTGTTTATGGGCGCAAGTTGTCGGCGGTCGGCCAGAACGCGCGCGCAGCATGGCTTGCGGGGGTCAACGTCGAGCGGACGCGTTGTGTTGCATACGTGCTTTCGTCAGTTATCTCGGCGTTGACCGCAATCCTTCTCTCGGGGGTATCGGGAGGGGCTTCACTCGATATGGGCGTTGAATACATGCTGATCTCGATTGCGGTCGTGGTGATCGGCGGGACGTTCGTGAGTGGTGGAAGAGCCTCGATTGCGGGCGTATGGGGTGCCTCGATGTTCCTGTTCCTCACGAACGCGATGCTCAACGCCGTGGGTGCGGACGCGGGCGTGCGCTCCATTGTCTATGGCTTGCTGATTATTGTCGTGACGGTCGTGGCAGGCACAAAGCCCTTGCCATGACATGTCCTGGTACAGACTTGGAGACTGTTAGCACATGACATCCACCGATCACGAAATTCTCGACGTGCGCTTCCGGAAACTGATCCAGCCGAACGCGCCGCTGCAAAAACTGTCCGCAGACAGCCTGTGGGCCGAGGGGCCGGTGTATTTCCCTGCGGCAGACCTGCTCGTGTGGAGTGATATTCCCAATAACCGGATGATGCGGTGGGTGCCCGGCATCGGGACCGGGGTGTTTCGGGTGAATTCCTGCTTCAGCAACGGCAATACCCGCGATCGGGAAGGGCGTCTCGTGACGTGTGAGCACGGCACGCGACGTGTCACCCGTACGGAGCACGACGGTAGCGTGGTCGTCCTGGCATCGGCTTACCAGGGCAGACGCCTGAATTCACCCAACGACGTGGTCGTCGATTCTCGCGGGTCCATATGGTTCACCGATCCCGACTACGGAATCCTGAGCGACTACGAGGGTGTTCGCGCAGAAAGCGAGATAGGTCGTTGCAACGTCTATTGCGTGTCGCCACACGACGCACAGGTGCGGCTGGTCGCCGACGACTTCGTCAAACCGAATGGCCTTGCGTTCAGCCCAGACGAGTCGCGGCTTTATGTTGCTGATTCAGGTGCGTCGCATGACGCAAATGGACCGCGGCACATTCGGGTATTCGACGTGGACCGCACGGGCGCGCTGCACGGCGGGAGGGTCTTTGCCGAAATGGCGAGCGGCGTACCTGATGGCTTGCGTGTCGATGAGCATGGCAATGTGTGGAGCAGCGCCGAAGACGGGGTGCATTGCTATGCGCCGGACGGCACGCTGCTCGGCAGGATCCTGATTCCAGAGACCGTTGCAAACCTGACGTTCGGAGGCCCGCGCCGGAACTGCCTGTTCATTACGGCGAGTTCATCGGTGTATTCACTGTATGTAAGTGTCCGTGGCGCCGGGAGGTGAGCGCGGTGACACGGACGACGACAGAAAACAACCTGAGGAGATAAAGTTGAATATCCGGAACAGAAAGCCCGTTGTAGTTGTCTCGATCATGCTGGCTGTGCTTGGCGTGGATGTCCGTGCACAGGTGTTGCAAACGACAACGGCAACAAGAAAAATCGCGCTGTCCAACAACTACGCGGGTAACGCGTGGCGTCAGGCCATGCTGAAAGACTGGGCGGTTGTGGCAAAACAGGCGCAGGTAGGAGGGAAGGTGGCTGCGGCCCCGTCATTCACAACGGCGGAAAACCAGGTGACGGAGCAGGCGCAGCAGATCCAGAACCTGATTCTGCAGGGCTACAACGCGATCGTCATCGATGCCGCTTCGCCAACCGCGTTAAACGGCGTGATCAGGCAGGCGTGCGCGGCGGGCGTCGTCGTGGTGTCGTATGACGGCACGGTAACAGAGCCGTGCGCGTACCGCGTGTCTTTCGATTTCCGCGGCTGGGGCGAGCAGGAAGCCGATTATCTTGGCAAACGTCTTGGTGGGAAAGGGAACATCCTGGAAGTGCGTGGGCTTGCTGGTGTTTCGGTTGACGAGGAGATTCACCAGGGGCTCATCAACGGTCTTAAAAGGTATCCAGGCGTGAAGATTGTTGCGAGTGTCAATGGCAACTGGACACAGACGGTTGCGCAGAAGGCGGTCGCAGGTGTCTTGCCGACATTACCGACGATCGACGGCGTGGCAACGCAGGGCGACGACGGCTTTGGCACCGCAGAGGCCTTCAGGGCCGCGGGTCGCACGATGCCGGTCATTGTGCTGGGCAATCGTTACGACGAGCTGAAATGGTGGAAAGGACAGGCGGCGAGCGGCTATACGACGACATCGGTTTCCAATCCGCCCGGAGGGGTAACGGCAGCGTTCTGGGTTGCGCAGCAGGCGCTCGCAGGGGCGAAGATGCCCAAAGACATTCAGGTGCCGCTGCTGGCCGTGACACAGGACACCCTCGATGCCACACTCGCGAAGATGCAGCCCGGTGGCGTGAGTGACACGGCTTTTACCGTGGATCAAACGATGTCGATGGTCAACAGGAAGTGAAGGGTCATCACCCGAGAGGATCCGGAAGCGGAAAAAACGCTGCTGGTGCAACGATGGAGTCTTGATGATCTGCTTGAGCAGGCGCAATTCGTCGGCATACAAACTGCCTTGACCGGGCAGACACGCTACCTGATTGGTGCGCGCGAGTTCGTGCGCATGAAGCGCACGGCATTCCTGATCAATGCGGTACGCGGGCCGGTCGTGGATGAGAAAGCCCTGATATACGCGCTGAAAAACAGTGCAATCCACGTGGCAGGCCTCGATGTCTTCACGAGGTGGCTAGTAGGTCGCACCAGGACTGCTGGTCGAAACGTTCGCCGGGAGTAGGGTGTCTCGTGTATCGATTTTCTTGCTGCTGGCATTCAAGTTGAATTCTCTCTATTTTCGCAAAGGTGATTCGCGGGGAGTGAGATAGATTAGTGTTGACCAGAAAAAAATCACGGTTAGTCTAACGACAGCCCTGCAAAAACATCCTTCCACAAGAAAACGACATTAATGCCAAAAATAGACATTTTGGCCAACGAGGACGTGAACGGACAGGATCGTCGACTACTTCCTTGATCGATCGTGACGCGGCTGCAACACGATGAAGCAGTTGCAGGTCTTGTAGCACGCGGGTTCCCAAATCGGCAACTATAGGCTCATCCCTGGGAGAAACTCTTGCTAGACCGTCAACAACTTGAGACGTTTGCCACGGTGGTTCAGCAGCAGCATTTCCGCCGCGCGGCCGCTGCTTTGAATATTTCGCCAGGCGCCGTCTCGCAACGGATAAAATCGCTGGAAGAAGCCGTAGGTGCGATGCTGCTGATGCGGGAGCCGATGATTGCTCCGACGCAGGCTGGGGAGGAGATTCTCCGCTACATCATGGCAGTGCGTCTGCTGGAGGACGATGCACTCCAGCACATCAAGCCCGACCGGTTCCCGCCGGTGGACTTTGCCATCGCGGTCAATGCGGACTCCCTGGCGACATGGTTCGAACCGGTTGCCTGGGAGCTTGCAAGGCAACATGTGTCGCTCGAGATCATCGTCGATGACCAGGACCATACGCTGACTGCCCTGGCGCGGGGTGACGTGAAGGGTTGCATTTCCACACAGCGCAAGCCATTGGTCGGCTTTGCCGCGGAGCTTGTCGGGGGAATGCGTTACCACTGTGTTGCGACGCCCGAATTTATCGCGGAACATCTTGCCAGAGGACTCGTGCTGCCTGATGTACTGAAGATTCCGGCCATCCTGTTTAATCGCAAGGATGCCCTGCACGACAGCTTTCTGGCGTCATTCTTTCGGGTAACGGTAGGGGCGTACCCGAAGCACTATTTTCCGTCCTCGACTGCATTGCTGGATGCGATACACAATGCGTTAGGCTATGGACTTGTCCCCGCGATGCAAGCTGAACCGCTGATCTCGTCAGGAAAATTTGTTAATCTGGCGCCAGCCCATAGCCTTGTGGTGGATCTGTACTGGCATCACTGGGAGTCGGAGCCGGCGCCAGCGGCGAGCATCAGCCAACTCGTGATGGAACAGGCCAGACGCTGTCTCATTCAGGCTAGCCCGGAAGGGGATGAAGCCGGGAATGTATAGCACAACTAACCGGTTTCGCCGCGTGTGTGTGCGAAAGCCTGCCAGAGATTTGTGGCGCCTGACGCAACCAGTCCAACGGGCAGGGCAGACCAGGACGGGGTGCCGCCAATACCTGCCCAGTTCATGACGGACGCGCCGAGCGAAAACGTGGCCCCTGATGCCAGCATCCAGGCTGCGTATCGTGCGTTGACAGGCCAACCTGCCAGATACAGAACAAACGGTAGCCCGACTGCGGAGACATACACGATATTGAGCGAGACAATCGTTGAAATGATTGTTTGCCCGTCAATGGCGAGTGCCCCAGCTAAAGCGACAATCAGAAACCGCCATGCCAGTCGATGTCGCGTGGTTGCGGGCAGGGTAGTCGCAAGTGCCCCTGTCATCGCCCGGGTAATCGCAGTGCCCGCACCAAGCGCTGCGGCAAGGAGAACGCCCAGCGCGATCAATCCTGCACCGCGGCCAAGCCCATGAGTTTCCTGTAACAGCAGCAGGGGAATAGCTTCAGTTGCGTCGGTTAGACCACGGAGCTTGTCAGACTGGTTTGCCGCAATCACGGCTGCCGCAGGAAGAAATCCTGTCAGGAGAAGAAACGAGGCCGCGATGATGCAGCCGGCCAGTGCATCTGCGGGTCGTCGTGCGGCAATGATGAACTGCTGGTAGTCTGCACCGGTGACGACCAGGAAGCCAACGGCGACCATGGTGGTCAGCAAGTCGGCGCGCGGTAGGCTGCCTGCGTCCCGGATAAACTCCGGGGCGGCATGGAGATACAGGGATAATCCTCCCGCCTGTACAACGATGTGGAATAGAACAACATTGCTTGCGAGCAGACAGCAGGCAAAAAAAGCTGCAGCAACGCCTATGTCAATTGATGAGCAGAACAGCAATGCCACCACCATCACGATGGATGCATACGACCGGGGGACACCGGTAATCATCAGGATCGCGATGCCGCCGTGGATCTGTGCAGCCAGTACGCCCGCCATCCAGGTCAGGGAAAGCAGGGCAACCCCTTTTTTGACCACGTCGCCGTATGCAATACCCATCACGTCCCAGATGAGCTTGTCCGAGATCCATAGCCGTCGGCTGAATGCCGAGAGCAGGACTATGCCCAGCGCGGTCACCACAGGGTAAAGGCTGCCTGCCATGCCCCAATGGATTGCCATTTCACCCGAACCGAACAGGAAGGCGATGCCATAACTGGCGGACACCAGCAATGCGCCGACCTGGAGGGCATCAAGCTTGCGATGCATCATGATGACCTCTGGACGCACGTCTTGCCCATGCTCGTACTACGGCGCCTTGACCGCGGAAGTAAGCGTTACAGACCCGCGCCCGGGTTGCAAAGATGGGGAGCTCCTTCAGTATATGGTGCGCTTCTGGCAGGCGATGATACGGAATCGAGGGCATCAGATGGTGTGTCAGGTGATATCCGTTGTTGTGGGGGTGGATGATGTTCTGCCAGATTCCCGGTGCAGTCATCTCTCGCGTGAAGCTGAAGATGCCATCAGGTCTTAGTCCCACGTGATCGCACATCTCGCGGAATGTTGTAATGGCATGAAACGTCGTGGCCCGAGCGCTCAGCCACACGAAAATAAACGCGAGGACAGCATGAAGGCTGATCCAGATCGAGGCGGCTCCCATGACAGAAATCCACCAGGCGACAATGCCAAGCCTCTGGAGGCTGCTTATTCCGGATATGTGAAGATGTCCGAAAAGGGATCCTAACAAAGTACGACGGGACAGCAGCACCTCGAGGTAGGCCTCGGTCCACGAGCGATCACCCGGAACACTCGGGGTGTAATCTGGATCGGCGAGAGGGTCTCCGAGCCAGGCGTGATGCCGCGCATGCAGGTCACGGTAGATCGCGAGACTGGCGAATAGCGGTGGGCCAAGGAACAGGCGACCGATCACATCGTTGACCCGATGACTTCGGGCCAGGGTGCGATGACCAGCATCGTGCAGCAGATTGCCCAGGGCTCGTTGCCGGTTGCCAACCCAGAAGATAACGATCGGCCACAGCCACCACCCGAACCGGTACAACGCGAACACGGCAGCCACGATGCTCAGCCAGTCGAGCGCAATATCACGCAATACATGGCACACGTCGGGTGAGGTGACGCAGGCATGGTCCGCCCCGCGTGCTCGCAGTGCCATGCGTATGGTTTGCTGATCCGCCTTGACCGAAAGAATACTCATAGCGTGCCTCGTGGCGTTGGCAAAATACCCCGGGGTACGTGGCCTATGTTTGCACTACCGTTCTATGACGTCCGGGCCGGAAAATTCATCTTAGGAAATCGTGTGCTTTTTGATCCGGTGATCAAAAATTTTGCATGCCGTTTAATTTTCCTGAGTGCGGGGGCACGCGACTTTTTTATGAGTAACCTGAAAGGAAGCTCACGGGAGGATTGGATGAATGGCGAGCGTGACTTGACGAGAATTTGCGCTGCAATGCGGCCGTTGATGCATGGGGAGATCTATGTCTATTGCTGTTTTCAGGATTTTCGTTTTCCGGCCGGACTGGGGCATAACGGGGTGTTCTTCACGTTCCGTGAGCGAGAAGGGTTGACAGCGGTCGTGCAAAAACAGACCGCGGAGCGACTGGCGTTGCCGCATTCATTCGAATCCCGCTGGTCACGCTCGATGTCTATTCGAGCCTGGATGCCGTCGGCTTCATGGAAACGATTGCCGCTACCCTGGCCGATGCGAAGATTCCATGTAACGCCATTGCGGCGTATCACCACGATCATCTGTTCGTTCCCGTGCTCCGGGCCGACGAGGCTGTCACACGGCTGGAAAGCTTGCGTGGTGCGGCACTGAGGAGACTATCGTCGTCCTGAGCACAAGATCGATCTAGGTGTCATCCGCATCGTTTTTCCGGTTGATCGTCAATTCGACATGCAGATTATGTGGCGAATCCAGCGGCACAAAAAGCTGCAGACAGATATGTATAGGTGGGGTCATCCCGTCGTCGAGCGATGCCGGCTTGCGGGACGCCTGGGCATCATCCTCGATTTCTTTCACGAGCCGTTCGAGTTCCTCGCGCACTTCTTCCAGACGACCCATGCTGTTTCTCCACAACCGGTTTTCCTCCGCAAGGGAGGAGACGGAGATGTTTGCGATACGTTTGCATGTCTGAAGATTAATCTCCTCCAGGGTAGTTTTCTGCTGCTGTTTAATTTTCCCGCGTGCTGATTAATCGGACAGCAGTCACTTCAACAGTCTATGCAATCGTGAATCATCAGGCAGATCGTTTTCTGTCTGGCTGATAAGCTGGGATTGCTCATAAAGGAGGCCGATCAGCCTTGCCTTGCGCCGGGTTTTGAGTGGCTGCCCGAGGTGCTGCTCTATCCGTTCGGCAGCGGCCACCGCACTGTCGAGCACGCGCTGGTCCAGCCGGTAACGGACATCCCGGTCAACAATCATGGTCCCTTCGCCGGTAAGTAACCATATCGGGTCGATTGAACACTGCTCGTACAGGGCACGTACCAGCTCGACGGGAATCACGCGCTCGCCCCGCTCGTAGTTCGCATATGCGCGCAGGGAACATTTGATACGTTGTGCCATCTTTTCCTGTGAGAGTTCAAGGTGTGCGCGAACCTGTGCAACGCGTTCGTGATAATCCGTGGCAGTCTCCACGCTTGACATGTACGCCTCACATTCCTAAAGTGATTTTGTGCCTTGATTATAGGCATCGTTGAGTAATGAACAAGGATAGATGTGCTTGAGCGGTGGCAGACGCTGCTGGACGGGATTCTCTCAGTGGAGCGTGGACATGCGGTTCTATACGCTGGAGGAAATTGCGCGCGAGCTGCATATCGCAGCCGCTACGGCACGCAACCGGTTGACATTGGGGCAGCCCATGCCACCTTCGATCCGTGTCGGCCGGCGACGCCTTTTTCCTGCCGACGAGTACGAGAAGTGGATCGCTGCACAGTTGACTCTGCCGCACGATGGTGAAGGTCCGGATGGACCGGAAGGCGAGTCTTGTCGTCAATCCTTGTAACGTAACAACACTTCTCCCATCAGGTTTTGCAATTCCTGACATGACCTTGTATTGGAACTCTCGCCGTGCCAGTTGTTATCTCCTTCGTCTCCACCAAAGGCGGCGTCGGTAAGACGACCGTTGCCGCCAACCTGGGCGGCCTGCTCGCAGCCTTCGGCATGAAGGTTCTGGCGATCGACGCCGATGTCCAGCCGAGTCTAAGCAAGTTCTTTCCCGTCCATTACCGTTCACCACAGGGTCTTAGCGCAGTGGTGACGTCCGGGGGCAACCCGACGCCGGATTGCATCAGCCGGACCATTTTTTCCAACTTTGACCTGATCTATTCGGACACACCCGGCGCGGGTCTCCAGTCATGGCTTAACCAGCGCGAGGACCGGCTGATGATCCTGCGCCGGGCCATGCGAAGTCCAGTGCTCGAAGCGTATGACATAGTGCTGATTGATACGCAGGGTGCGGTGGGGGAGTTGCAGAAGTCCGCTGCAATGGCGGCCGATTTCATGATTTCCCCGGTCAAGCCGGATGCACTGAGTGCAGGTGAATTCGCAACGGGCACTGTTGCGATGCTGGACGAGCTGAACCGTCTGGCCGACTTCGGGGCGCCGTTCCGATCTGGCGATCTGCTCGTGCTGATCAATGCCCACGAGCGGACGAGCAATGCGAGGGCGCTGGCCTCCGTCTTGCGACAGAGATTTAGCGCACATCCGAAGGTTAGTGTGCTGGATACGGTGGTGCCCTCGGCCGCTGCCTATGCAGCGGCCGCTACCGCTCGCGTTCCGGTGCATGACTTCGACCGGCGTCGTCGTTTCGAAAACTCCGCATGGAACATCATGCACCGGCTTGCCTGGGAACTGTTCCCCTCTCTCGCGAATGTGTATGTCGGGGCGTCGGGGGTGAAGCTGGCTGGCTTGCCTGGACCTGGCGTGCCGGAGGAGTGCATCGCATGAGTGCTTCACCGGACCGGATCAACCAACATCACGACAAGGCGCGCCGGGAGGCAACCAGGGCGGAGACAGTCGCGCGACGACTGGATGTGCCATCACCCGGGCTGCATGAGGCAGAGCCTCAACTGTCGTCGGTGATTCGTCTTCGTATTACCGACGTGAGACCGTATGACCGCAATCCGCGGCGCGCCTCGCATGAACGCATCACCGAACTGAAAGAATCGATCCGCGCGAATGGCATAGAGCAGATTGTCACCGTGACCCGGCGGCCGGAGGGCAATCACTACGTCGTCGCCAAGGGCGGTAACTCGCGAGTCACGGCGGCCACCGCGCTTTACGAAGAGACGCGCAATGACCGGTTTCTGTTCTACGATTTTGTGTATGTGCCCTATCCCGGCGAGGCGAAGCTGCTCGCTGCGCACCTGCGCGAGAACGACCAGCGTGCGGACCTGTGTTTCTGGGACAAGGCGAATGGCTATCTTTCTCTCAAGGCGGACCTCGAAAGGGAACGGGCTAGCCCACTGTCGCTGCGAGAATTCTCCCGGATTCTCGAGGAAGAAGGTACGCCGGTCAGTCATGTGCTACTGGCGTTGTTCCAGTTCGCGGTCGACCGGCTGTCGGCGCTGGGACCCGCGACGGAATACCTCAGCCGGCGGGCGGTGGTTGATGTGATCCAGCCTGCGATCGGGGCGTTGATGCGGCTCATACGCCGGCTGGATCTCGATGATGCATGGCTGCAACAACAGGTGATTGATCCTGAACTGGTGCACATCTCGGCAGGCTTCACGTCAGTATCAGCCAGGGGCGAGCGTTCTGCTTCGCTGGACGCGGGGGCGCTCGCCCGGGCTTTCCGGACACGCTGTGCGAGTGTACTCAGCGTTTCGCCGGAAGGGCTGGACCGGATGATGCGTCTTCAGGAGAAAGCCCCCGACATGAGTGCCGAGGAACTCAGGCGGAGTGGCAGCGATTTCATCGGGACTGCCAGTATCTCGCGAGCGGAAGCCGATAATCCTGCTTCGCACGGTCAGTTTGAGCATTCCGCTGCGCCACGCAGTCACGTTGCCCCCTACCGTCAGTCAGGGACAACGACCGCGAGTGAGGCTGACACAACGCGTATTCCCGATGTCGGTCAGGTCGGACAGGAGGATACCCGGGAGCCTGCCCTTCGTGACGGACCCTCGGGGGCAACGTCGGACAGTCGGCTTGCCGGGACCGCCGATGCTTTTCGGAGCGCGGTGCGCTCTTTTGCACAAACCTGTGGTCTGGAGGGGTGTGTGGAAGATGCGCCCGGTTTGCCCTATGGGTTCATGGTGGAGCCGCCCTCGTCGGACGTGCTGCCGCAGGCGCTCGACAGTCTGGCACGGCGGGACGCCGCCGAACTCAACCGGTATCTCGGTTGGTGGTGGCTGGTCAGCCTCTCACGGCAGAACACCGCGTATGGTCTGGAGCAGGTTCCAAAGCAGAGCCGGTATGCGCAGATGGCACGCGACGAGGACCGTTGGGCGCGGATGTGCGACACCCACGTGGGCGAACCGCTGCTGGCAGATCGCATGGACGTGATGTTCGCCGTCATGCTCAATCCCGACAGGCCGATCGGTCTGTGGTGGGCTCAGCTTATCCAGATTGCGCGGGCGTTTCGTGCCGCGCATCCCGAGCGCTTTAGCTCGCCGCGGTGGCCCGAGCTGGATGCCGACGAGCGGCTGGTGCGTGGGGAGGGGGCATGAAACCTGTTCTGCTTCCCGTGCCTGGTGACGCAGTCGGGCGGTTCGTGCTGCTCGAACTCATGACCTTGTCACGCAGTAACGACAATAGACAACCTTATATCACTTTGGATTGCAAAGTTTCATGTGAAACAAAACCGGTCGATTGCGAAGCGACGGAAACCGTTATTCCAGATGCCATCCGGCAGGTATTGAACGACGACCGTGCCGCCACCCTGACTGACATCCTGCTGGCCTCAGGCGCACTACGCGTGTTCATCGATGTGGACGCGCTCGAGCGACGCTGCAAGCTGATCGGGCGGCAGTGGCGCGATGAACATCTGCTGCTTGCGTTCGTGAGAGCGCAAGCGAGCGTTCCGATGATCCGGCATTTTTTCCGGACAGCAACGCGCACGACCATCGCGCGACTGCGGCGCGAGGAAGGCATTTCGCCCCCGACGAAGCCACGCATTCCAACGATTCGCGAAGCTGACGCCCTGCTTGAGTGCTGGCACAACCTTCCGGGTGTCACTGAGCCGCGCGAGCGCTATCTGGCATTGCATGCCGAATGCGGGGGTGCCTGGTCTCTCGCTTCACTTTTTGCCGTGGTGAACGGTGCAACCATTCCTGACGATGCACAGTCACGCCAGGTCCTCTCTCCAGACACGAAGGAGCTTCATCATGTACGACATGCGCCTCGACCCGCAGGGTAACCTGCTGCCGGGCAAGAGCTGGGACGATCCTCCCGGTCTTCCGCCGGCCGAAACCGACCTGATGCTGTCGATGCTGGATATGCCGGTGACGATTGACCGCTGTTTCATCGAGATCTGCGGCGACCTTGCGGCCGCCGCCGTACTCACCGAACTCTCGACGATCGAGGCAGAGACCGGCAGTCGTCATCAATGGCTGCCGGTCGCACAGGCCGAACTCGCGCGGCGACTTGCCCTGTCGGAGCGGCAGCAACGGGCGGCGTGCCGGGTGCTATGTTCCAGGGGACTCATCGGACATCGCCGCACGGGGCAGGCCCGGGTGGACGAATTCCGGGTGTGCTGGCTGGCGGTCATGACATTGCTGCGGCAGAAAGCGGCCGAGCGCACGGCGCATATCGCATGGCCGCCGCAGCGGCCGGAAGGGGCGCGGCCATGATCGAGGGATCACTGCCCTACATTGAGGATTTCGAGGACCTCTGGCTGGCCCTCAAACCCTACCGGCCGATCGCCTTCGGTACACGCCTCGCCCGCATCACGGGTCATCCCAAAGACGCCATGCTGCTCTCGCAGCTCGTCTACTGGACCCGGCGGGGGCGTGATGTTGGAGTCAATGGCGGCTGGATCCACAAGACGCGCGAACACTGGTTCGCTGAAACCGGGCTGTCGCGCGAGGAGCAGGAGAATGCGCGGCGCCGGTTGCGTCGCATGAATCTTGTGACGGAGTGGCGCGGTGGTCGTCCGGCCTGTCTGCACTACCGGCTGGATGTTGGCGCGATGTCGTCTGCTGTGCGGGGCAGTTGTCAGTTCGTCGGTCCGCTGCCATGGTCAATCGATGCCATTCGCTCGGACGAGTACGCGATGCGGGAGTTGCTCGGTCCGACGGTCGCATTCCGGCGCGTGTTTGTGGATCTGGTGGGCAACCTGAACGCGGCGTTACTCCTCTCGCGCATGCTCCAGCTCCAGCGCCGCGAAGCAGACCGGCAGTGCACATGGTTCACGCAGACCTCGACGGAGTGGCAACGTACGCTCGGCCTGAACCGGGTGCAACTGGAAAATGCCCGGGCACGGCTGGTTCGCCAGGGGCTCATCCGGGAAATGACGCGACACCGTACCGGCAGACGCGTGTTCACCCAGGTCAACGCCGCGGAGCTGCGGCAGCAACTTGAGCGCCTGGTCTCCCGCGCGGACGTGCTTGACCGGTTGGCGACCCGCAAGAGTCTGATTGCTCGGGGAGCCTCTGCAGATGTTCTGGAACCGGGCGCAGGGAGGGCTTCTCCTGTTATTCCGGGCAGTGAGCCAGCCGTGAGTCGGGCTACCAGTGACGCCATCCATATGCCGTACGCCGGACCGTTGCGAAACCCGCCAACCCGAAGTCCCCAACTGAAGCCGATGCCTGCCTGTGCGTCACCGTCGGTGACTTTGATGCATTACCAATGGCGGGAAACGTACGAGCCCATTGCGCGCGTGTATACGAGGATTACATATTCGACTACGACAACCACAGGGCTGGCGCTGGCGGCGCGATACATGCCGGCCGTTGTGGGCGGTTCGGGGCGAATTTTCCCTGATCCCGATCATGCCGCCGGACTGGTGTGGCCCGCGATGCTGCACGCAGAGGAGCGCGCGCTGGTTGCGGTGCTCCTCGGGCGCGTGCCCCTTCCGGATCGCCAGGTCCTGCTCGACGAAATGGCCGCCTGCCACCGGCATCGTCCCGTGCTCTCGCCAGTGGCCTATATCGCCGGTCTGGTGCGCCGCAGCCTCGCGGGTGAGTTTGTGCCGGTGCGTGCTCATCTCGAACGGGCAGCGAGGGAGCGGCAGCTGATTGTCGAAAGGGTGGTGGCTCCTGGCGGCGATGATGGCCGGCCCGGAACGGCGCGCGCCTCTACGCCCGAGACCGCACGACTGCATCTCGCGGCCATTCGCACCCGGTTGCGGCAGGACCAGTTCGCCCCGCGTGGAGATTGCCATGCGTGAGGCCGCGTCGTGGTGCCGATTCCACGGCGTTCCCCGCGTTTGTGTTACCCGGGGTAACACCCCCGGTTGCCGTTCCCACACCCAGCTGACTGCAAAGGCTGTTACCCCGGGTAACAGCGGTCGGACGTTGGGCGCCCGTTTGCTACTGGGGGCGTTACCCCGGGTAACACGAACTGGGTCGGGAGCATGTCCCCTGTTTTCTGTCGTGAGGAGGTTGGTCCATGGATACGCCGTCAGTGAACGTCGACCCGTCCGTTGATGCCTTTGCCCGCTCTTCTGCGTCACCGTTTGTCGACGGCTACGATCTGGAGGCGGAACGCGCCGTGCTTGCGCATCTGATCGCGGCAGGCGATCCCGATCCTGCTGATCCACTGTTCGGGCGGTACCAGCTACTCCTTGAGCGTGAAGAGGCGCTGGATCAGCGACAGCAGGAGCACGCTCTGCGTCTGGGCAGCGATCCGTTGGTACGGCCACATGAGGCACAGGAGATCGCCCGTATCGGCCAGCTCACGAGCGAAGGCGGTGACCGGATGCGTCTGCATACGCGTGATGCGATGCGTCTCTTTCTGGGGCGGTCCGTCGCACCGGGTGAACAGGGCCATGCGATGGCCGGCGGGCGGCGCGTGGCGGCAGCACTGCGTGCGCTCTGGTCGCTCTCCGGCAACGACAATCCCTACGCCGACTGGAAGCTCGTCGAGATCGCCGACAGGATTACCGGTATCCGGGGCGCGAACGAGCTGGAGCAGCAGCATGCGCGGCAACTGCTGGATGCAGCACGCGAGAAGGGGCTTGATTTCTCTGTGCTGCAATCGCGCGAGCCTGCCCAGGTTTCGCTCGGATTTGGTTCACCCTACGGCTACATGATCGTGATGATGCTGGTCGAGATCGACTGGCTGGTGCGGCTGGTGCGCTCGGCCGTTCTTCGGGATCTGATGACGTCGGGCGAAGGCGCTCGCCGGATCGGCTCAGCCAGACACCGGTGCCTGTCCGTGTTCCATTTCGCGGTGCACTGCCAGCGCGTGCTGAGTCAGCCCGAACTCCTGCCGCTGTCGCGCGCCGATTTCCTGCCCAATGCGGACGCTGCCGCGAGCCAGCGCGTTGAGGCGGCGCGAGCACTGCTCGGTGTGATTCCCCGCGATGTCTTCACGGGCGCACGCGAACCACGCCACAGTCGCCGGCGCGTGAGCCGCCTGTCGGATGCCGAACTGCGTCTGCTCGACAGTGTGTCCCTGTCCGGTGACGATGCGCTTGCGAATGCTGCGGCAAACGCGCTGGTGCAATGATGCGAGGACTGCGGCAATGACGGATCGGGCTTCACCTCTGGATCGCCGTTCAAAGGCCTTTAAGGGTAAGGGGGAACCGCTGGCTGTGCTCGCGGTTTCCCAGGTGACCGGGCGCAATGCGTTTCGTGTGCTGTTGCGTTCGTACGAGGGCTGGCATGCTGAGACTGTCGACGGAATGGAAGGGCTCGCGCGCGAGACGACTGCCACGGGGCTCGACGCCACGCTCAGGTGCGTGCGTATTACGCTGCCGAGCGGGGCCGTGCGTCGTCGGCTCGACTGGTTCTTGCGCGGCGAACCGCATGCTGTGACCTTTTCCCGGGTGCAGGCCTGTTTCAGCCGCCTTCCGGCACCCCTGCACGATTATCTGCGGCAATGCCATGCGCGCGCGAAAGAACTCAATGCGCTCGAATCGGTGTTCCGGTATGCAGCAAGCCAGATTGCGATGTATCTCGATCACGGCACGGTCAAGGTCAAGCGTCCCGATACCTGACGCCCATACCGTGCTCCGGCACAGGTATCGAAGCTTAATCATCAGGCTGGCGCAGATCAGCCTCCTGCAACAGCAGGCAATGGACAGCGCGTTCGACTCACAAGGGGCTTACCTTGATGACGAATGGAGTCCGCAATGGGTATCTACGCAGAACTGGTCGGCAACGTACTGGCGTCGCCGACGATGAAACAGGTCAACACCTCCGGCGGTGCGCGGCGCATCGTCGAGTTGCGCGTCATGTCCGCGAGCTACCGCCGGCTCGACGACGGTTCGATCGAGCAGCGTGACGAACGGACCTTCCCGGTCGACGTGACGATCTGGAACGAGCGCCTTACCGAGCGCGTCCTGCAACACATCCGTACAGGCGCCAGCGTCGTCGTGCGTGGCGACCTCTATGTCAGTCCGTGGATCAACCGCGATAACGAGGCGGACGCGGGCGCCCACATCGACGCTGAGTCCATTTCGCTCAATCTCGTGCGTATCGATCAGGTCGTGTATCGAGCGCGCCAGCCACGTGAAGGCGCTGATCCGGCATCGGAGGGGGCAGCGGACGATCCAGCGGCCGGTATCGATGCTGGATCACGGGAGTCCGCCGCACAGGCTGGAGACGAACCGCCCCAGGGCGGCGGGGGCGACGGTACCGGCGCCCAGGGACAGGCTGCCGGCCGGCGGTCGCGCCGTGCCACCGGGACCGCCGCACGGTAGTCCACGTCTTCATTCCACGCGCACGGTGGGTCGATATGTACTGTGCGCGGCTACCCTTGCGGAGGAAGACGTGGAACTCACGTACGTGGTGTGTCCGGCATGGCCGGACGCGGCGGAACTCGGGATGTTGCGGGCACTGGTGGCCGAGGGCGCGACCGCGTCCCGGAGTCGCGCGTATTCCGCTCGGTTTCACGGTTGGCATATCCACGTCTGGCGCGCTGGCGGCTCGCTAGGACGTCTGCTGCAGATCGAGATCCGGTGTCCTGACGGAGCGCTGTGCGCGCGGGCCTGGCGGTGGGTGGCATGCGGCCTCACTGATGAGGTGTTCCCATGACCGCGAAACGCTGGATCGACGCCTGCCACTTTGGGGACTGCCGGTTGCTGATGGCACGCATGGCAGCCGACGGGGTGCAGGCGCAGACCGTGGTGACCAGCCCGCCCTACTACGGCTTGCGCTCGTATCTGCCGGAGGACGCTCCCGACCGGCAGCACGAACTCGGACTTGAGCGCACACCGCGCGAATACGTGGACCGGATGGTCGACGTGTTCCGGCATGTCCGCAGTCTGCTGGTCGAGGACGGCACGGTCTGGTTATCCATCGGCGACAGCTATGCGGCCAGCCGTTCCTGGCAGGCGCACAGCACCCTCGGAGGCCGCAAGCACGGACCGGCGCAGGGCATCGCTGGCCGGTCCAGTGCGGTTCCGCCTGGCCTGAAAGCGAAGGACCTGATCGGGATCCCGTGGATGCTGGCCTTCGCACTTCGCGACGATGGCTGGTACCTGCGCTCGGCCATTGTCTGGGCCAAGCCGAACGGGATGCCCGGCAGCCAGCTTGACCGGCCCACCTCGTCCTACGAGTACGTGTTCCTGCTGTCGAGACGTGCGCGGTACTACAGCGACTTCGATGCGATCGCGACACCGCCACGTGAGTCGACGCTCGTGCGCCTCGCCCAGGATGTGCAGGCGCAGGCCGGTAGCCATCGTGCCAACGGTGGCACGCGTGCAGCGCGTCCGATGCGGGCTGCCGCCGGAAGTCGCGGTGGGCACCACTGGACAACCCGGGACGGCCGCAGGGAAATCGCCACCGCCAAGCAACGGGGGCACTCACGCCGGCACGCCGGGTTCAACGAACGATGGGACGCTGATCCCGGTGCGGCGGCGCAGCCCGTGATGATGCGCGACGTCTGGTTTGTGGCGCCCGGTGGCTACCGTGGCGCGCACTTTGCCGTGATGCCGCCTGAGATCGCACGGCGTTGTGTACTCGCTGGCAGCAGGCCTGGCGACGTCGTGTTCGATCCGTTCATGGGCAGCGGGACGACGGCAGCCGTAGCCGCAGGTCTCGGGCGTCGTTTCGTGGGTTGTGAGCTGAATCCCGCCTACGCCTCGCTGCAGCGCGAACGCCTCGCACGGGAGGGTTCCGGCGGTGGCACGCCATGACTGCCTGGTACAACGAGCACGATCCGTACGCTGCCCAGTGGCTGCGCAACCTGATCGCCGCGGGCCTGATCGCGCCCGGCGACGTTGACGAAAGGGATATACGCGATGTCACGCCACAGGAGCTTGTCCGCTATGACCAGTGCCACTTCTTCGCGGGCATCGGCACGTGGTCGTATGCGCTGCGTCTCGCCAGCTGGCCGGACTGCCGCCCGGTCTGGACCGGCAGTTGTCCATGCCAGCCGTTCAGCGCGGCCGGCCGCGGGCTTGGATTTGCCGACGAGCGGCATCTCTGGCCTGAGTGGTTCCGCCTCATCGCGCAGTGCCGCCCTGACATCGTGCTTGGCGAGCAGGTTGCAAGCCGCGACGGCCTCGGCTGGCTCGACCTTGTTCACGCTGACCTGGAAGCAGCGCGTTACGCCGTCGGGGCGGTCGATCTGTGCGCTGCGGGCGTCGGTGCGCCGCACATCCGGCAGCGCTTGTGGTTCGTGGCCCACGCCGATGGCTCAACAGGCAAACGGCACACCCGAAGCCTTCCTCGAGCGCAAGCGCAGGTCGGTGGCGCGGGGCTCGCGCATGGGCATCTCTCTCACGGACCTGCAGATGGTTGCGCAGCTCGCAGCGCACTGGCCGACACCGACGTGTCCCAACGGAGGCCGCAGCCCGCGGGGCGGCCAGATGTCGCCGACCGGCCGCACGCCCGACGGGAAAAAGCGGCAGGTCGATCTGCAGTGGATCGCAAGGCTTGCATCGTGGCCGACTCCGCAGGCGAGCGACATGACGGGCGGCGGGCAGGCGCGGCGCGCGTGCGGCGTGACGAAGCACGGCGCGAACCTGAACGATTTCGCGGTGCTCGCAGCGTGGCCGACGCCCACGGCGGCCCTCGCCACGAGAAATGCGCGAACCCTCACTGGCGCACTCGCGGAGGTTGCGAGAAAGGGCGGGCCGCAGGATCTGTGCGCGGCGGCACTCCTCGCCGGGTGGCCGACCCCCACGAGTCTCGCGCCCGCTGCGAACGGTCACAACGCCGCGGGCAACTCGGCCGGGCTGGTCGCGATCCGGGCGCTGGCGCTCTCGATGCTGCCGGTCCGGCTAACGGCTTCTGGCGCGCTGCTGACTGGATCGGATGCCGCGACGGCCGCTTCCGGCCAGTTGAACCCGGCACATTCCCGCTGGCTCATGGCGCTGCCTCCCGCGTGGGACGACTGCGCGCCTATGGCAACGCGATCGTCGCGGAGGCGGCCGCAACCTTCATCCGGGCCGCGGACGAGGCGTTGAACGCCCTTCGGGCGAATTCGTGACGACATGACATTCAGTATTCCTTATCAGGTGATGAAATGATTCATCCAGCGTACCGGGTTCAGGGACCGGCCCAGATCTGTTTCTCGGGCGGCCGCACGAGCGGCTACATGTTGCACCAGATCCTCGAGGCGAACGACGGTCTGCCACCGGATTGCCATGTCACGTTCGAGAACACAGGACAGGAGCGTGAGGAAACCCTGGTGTTCGTTGAGGAGTGCAGTCGTCGCTGGCATGTCCCGGTGCACTGGCTCGAATGGGTGAGCGGGCAGGGACCGGGCGGGTTCCGTCGACCCGAGTGGCGTTTTGTGGATTTCCATTCTGCTTCGCGCCACGGCGAACCGTTCGCGCGCCTGATTGCGCAGAAGCGTTATGTGCCCAATGTCCGCCACTGTCTGTGTACCTCCAATCTCAAGGTCCGCGTGGGCGAGGCGTTCATGCGCTCACTCGGGTATGTGGACTGGGATTCTGTCATGGGCATCCGGGCGGATGAACCGCAGCGGGTGGCCCGCATGCTGGCACCTGGCCGTGACAACAGTGCCGGACTGCCGTATCTGCCGCTCGCACGTGCGGGTGTCACCAAAGCAGACGTGCTGCGCTGGTGGGCGGGGCAGCCTTTTAACCTTGCGCTCGATCCCGCTGGCGACCTGGGCAACTGCGACCTGTGTTTCCTGAAGGGCCGGCGCAAACTTGTCAGCGCGATCCGGGCGGACCGCACACGGGCGGTCTGGTGGCTCAACCAGGAGCATGTGAGCGGCCAGCGGTTTCTCACCGGATATGCCAGCTATGCCGATCTGCTGCGCGAAGCCGATTTCCTCGACCGGCAACTTGAACTGGACGGGCTGGAGCCACCCGACCTGGACCACGAGTCCACAGCGCCGCTCTTCGACTGCCGGTGCGGCGACTGAGCGGTTCCAGAACATCTTCTCCACGCGCGTCACCAGGGAAGCGGACCCCATCCCCGATGGAGGTCGGCATGAAGCTGTACATCTGCGAGAAGCCCTCACAGGCGAAAGATCTGGCGCCACATATTGGCGCACGCTCACGCGTCATCGGCGCATTCACGGGCAACGATGTCGCCGTTACGTGGTGTGTCGGACATCTCGTCGAGCACGCGAAGCCCGAGCAATATGTACCGGAACTGGCTAGCTGGAATCTCGATCTGCTGCCGGTGCTGCCTGAACGATGGGCGGTCACGGTCAAACCTTCCGTGAAGGCCCAGTTCGATGTCGTCGTGCGGCTCATCCGGGAGGCGCACGAGGTGGTCATTGCGACCGACGCAGACCGTGAGGGGGAGGTCATCGCGCGGGAGATGATGCAGCTCGCGGATTATCGCGGCCCGGCGTCACGCCTGTGGCTGTCGGCAATGGATACGGCGTCGGTGCGCAAGGCGCTCGCCCAGTTGCTGCCGGGATCGAAGACGTTGCGCCTGTACCACTCCGGGCTCGGGCGCGGGCACGCGGACTGGCTCGCCGGAATGAACCTGACAATGGCGCTGACGAAGGCGTTCGGCACCGGCGGGAAGGACGGCACGCTGCATTTCGGTCGGGTGCAGACGCCGGTGCTCGCGTTGATCGTCCGGCGCGAGCGCGCGATCCACGATTTTGTACCGAAGGTCCATTACGACCTGAAGGCAGTTTTCGATCTGTCGGGAACCGGAGTGCCGATGCAGTGGATCGCGCCGGCCGGCTTGGCCGACGCCGCAGGTCACGCAACGGATCATGGGAAGGTGAAGGTGGTTGCGGCACGTGTACGGGGGCGAACAGGACGCGCCGATTCGGTGGAGACCACACCCGAGCGGGAAGTTGCTCCACTGCTGTTCAGTCTTGGCAGCCTGCAGCGCGAGGCGTCGGCACGGTACGGGCTGAAGGCGGCAGCGGTGCTCGACGCCTGTCAGGCGCTCTACGAGACACACAAGGCAACGACCTATCCCCGCACCGACTGCGAACATCTGCCGGTGTCGATGCTTGCCGAAGTGCCGAAGGTACTCGCGGCGATCACTGCGATCGATCCATCGCTGAGGGCACTTGCCTCGAAGAGCCAACTGCAGTCACCGGGGCGGGTGTTCAACGATGCGAAGATCACCGCGCACCACGCGATCATTCCGACCGTGAACGGGGCAGTCAGGCTCGCCGGGTTCACGAGGACCGAGCGGCTTGTTTACGATCTGGTCCGGCGTCGCTACCTCGCCCAGTTTCTGGGAGACTTCGAGTACCTGAGGACAGTCATCGGGATGACGTGCGAAGGTGAGCTTTTCCGGGTGACGGGTCATGTACCGACCGTTCAGGGGTGGCGTGAGACGGTCGATACGGCTGCCAGGCCGGACCGGCAGGATGGCGCGGGTGACGAGACGACCGACGTCCCGGCGTTACCTCCAGTGACCGTTGGCCAGCCAGCACTGAACGTGTCCTGTGACGTCGAGCGCAGGCAGACGAAGCCGCCAAAGCGCTATACGGAGGGCACACTGCTCGCGGCAATGGAGTCGATTGATCGAGAGATCGATGATGAGCGCCTGAAGAAGATCATGCGCACGAAGGAGAAGGCGGGCATCGGTACCGACGCGACGCGTGCCGGCATCATCGAGAATCTCTTTCGTCGGGACTATATCGGCAATCACGCGAAGCAGAAAAGGCAGATCGTGCCATTGCCGCGGGGCGATGCATTGATCGCGTTGCTGGAGCAGGTCGCGCCCGAACTGGTGGACCCGGTGCTGACAGCCGAATGGGAGGATCGCCTGATGCAGATCGAGTCTGGAAAACTTGAACTACTGCAGTTCGAGTCCGAACTCGGCGAATGGATCAAGCAACTGGTGGCGCGCATCAAGGCACAATGCAGCAAGAATGGCGGAGGGCAAGTGGTATCGATGGCAGGAGCGACCGTGACATGTCCGGCGTGTGGCGCTCCGATGCGACGGATCAAGGGTTCGCGCGGTTATTTCTGGGGATGCTCGGCGTTTCGCGACGGGTGCCGCGCCACGTTACGGGACGTTGATGGAGTCGCGGTGCAGCCAGGTGGGTCGTGACCCAACGGGGTCCGCGTCGCTCCACCGGCCTGGGCCGATGTTAGCGGCGGCAATGGCGACGGCGCAGTGCCGTTGATGAAGTCGCGCAAATCGCCTTCCGCTTGAACGATGGCGTAAGCCGGCGCCGTGTCGAGCTGGCGATCATGGAGTTGCAGGATGTGTTCGAAGAACGGGTATCCGTCTTCATCCAGGCACCAGAGATTTTCCAGTGCGCCTCGCCTGTTGGCGATTTCCATGTACTGTTCGGCAGCGTGAAATTCTTCCAGTGGAAGGTCTCCGTATCCGGCGCGTTGCAGAAACCAGGAGACGTACATGACGCTTGCCAGTTCGACCAGATGTTCGGTCGAGCCAAATCCCTTGCGGACGGTGGTCAGACAGGCGTGAAACTTGAGCGAGCGCGTACGCGTCGCCGCGAGAGGCAGGGGCAGCAGCAACTCGCGCGAATAGCGGGAGCTGCGACGCTTACGGCGGCGGGCAGATTGGGACTACGGTCGTGCGGTCAGCGGGCAGGGGCGGGTGAACGCTGCGATTTTACGACAGCTTTTATCGGCGTCCAGCCGGTCACGGTCCCTGTTCCTGTCAGGCCGGAGTCCTGGGATTGCCAGCGCCGGTCGACGGATCTTGTGCGGTGAACCGTGTATGCGGTACGGTACGTGGGTCGCTCTGCGGCCGCTGCCGTTCGGGTAGCCATTTATGGGAATGTAGCAGTCAACTTTATTAATCGACAGAGGATGCATTTTATGAACAAGCAGGAACTGATTGACGCCGTCGCGTCTGCGACGGGTGCGAGCAAGGTAATTAGCGGCGAGGCCATTGACGCCGTGATTGGTGCCATCACCAAGGCTGTCGCGAGGGGCGATACGGTGCAGCTGGTTGGTTTTGGCTCGTTTAGCCAGGGCAAGCGGGCAGCTCGTACGGGCCGCAATCCGTCAACCGGCGAGGAGATCAAGATTGCTGCTGCGAATACGGTGAAGTTTACGGCGGGCAAGGCATTCAAGGATGCGGTGAACGGTACCGGGAAATAACGAGTCGGTTACCTGTTTGTGGCGCGCAGCAGCGGTGCACCCGCCAGGCGCGCCACGGCTTCGATGCTTTGCCGCTGGATGTTGGCGAGTGCGAGATCGGAATCGAACCATCCGTTCGACTGGCTGACGATCACGTCTGGTTTGTCCAGCAGCGTGCGCCAGTGCGGCCACCACAGCAGGTCCTCAAAGCATAGTGACATCGCGGCGCGGTAGCCGGCGATCATCAGATACGGCTGGTTGATATCTCCCCTGATGGCACTGATCGTCGCTCCGGGTCGCCACAGGGCGACGGGGACCGGCTGCCGGCTGTCGAGCCGTCCACGTCCGGCGCCGGTGATCAGCGTACTGTCGGTGTACCGGAATGGGCTGACGTTCACCGTCAGGTCCATCCCGATCACGAGTGTCTGTCCGGCAGCGCGCATGCGTTCAATGTCGGCGCGCCACCACAATTTCATCGCGGGACGCCACAAACCGGCGATCTCTTCCGGCAGGATCACCACGTCTGTTCCGTCTGCGAACGAGCGCTGGACAATCGATTGAACGTGCACGGTCCGCGCGTAGAGTGACGGGTAGCTGGACTGATCGAAGCGGCCAAGCGCGGTGTCGACCGCACGCCATCCGGCTGGTGGCGACTGTGGGGGTTCCTGGCCGTTTGCGTAAAGAGCAAGACCGGCCAGGGTGGCGATACATGTGACCCAGCCTGCGGATCGGCGAGACGGTATGGAGGCGGTGCACAGTGCTGCGAGCCCGAGACCCATGCCAGTGATTCGCCAGCCAGGATACAGCGTGCCTGCCACGTGAATCGGCGACAGCCATCCAATGATGCCGAGCGGCGGAGCCGTCACGATCAGCGTAGCCAACGACGCCCGACATGCGTGGCTGAAGCCGGATGCTGTACGTTCTGGTTTGAGTACCGTCCAGGGAAGCGCGAGGACCGCGGCCTGCAATAACCAGAAAGCGGTGCCCTGAGTAACGGCCATGCCAACGCTGAGTTCCTGATGGCCGACGAAGAACCGCTCACAGACCGCTGGTATGTCGCGGGCACCTGCGAGATAGTAGGTTGTCCAGAGCGTGAATGCGGCGACCCTGCTGGGCAGCCTGGACCATAGGGCGGGAAGGGCGAGAAGAGTGATGGGGAAGTGTCCTGGGTACCAGGCCAGGAGCGCGATGATGATGCCCGCACTGAACGCCAGCAGGTGGTGTGAGCCGTTGCGAATCGCTCCAATGGTTTGGAACAACAGTCGGGACCGAGATTTATGCATGATGGCCAGCAACGCAATAGTGGGCGGGTGTCGGTTACATGACGGACACCCCTGTACGTGATGCGCGCTGCTGATCGCCCGATGGGACTTGATTAAGTTGAGGCAGGGGCTGAAGTAAGTTGACCTGCCTGTTGATATGTTAGTCGTTCTCGGTCGGCGGTGGAACATGCCTGATGCCCGATCTGCAAATGAAAAGCCCCTGCTCTTGCGAGACAGGGGCTGTGCGGACTGTGGATGATGCGACGGTTCGGGTGGCCGGATTACGTTACGCGTCGGGCTTGACGGCATCCACGTACAGATGACTGGCGTCTGCCGTGATTTCCAGATTGCAGCCGTCGGCTACGACGCGATCGAATATGGCGTCGTCGTGCCCGAAATACTCGGCAAAGTCGTCGCCGCCGAATTCGTCGCGCGCGCGGTCCCACCACTCGTCGAAAGGTGTCGTCTCGGGATTGCATCCGACGGCGTACGCGATGGTTCGCGGGCGGCCGTTTCCCGGGGCGTCACTTTTCTCCGACATCATGTAGACACCCTGGTCCTTGACGAGAATGATGCGGCAGGCGTGCGCGCGGGCTTCAACAATGACCGGATGTAAATCCGGAGCGAGAAACTGGATCATGATTGATACCTCCAGAAGTTTGCGGAATGTGCGAAGCTGCGGCCCTGACATCGGGACAGGGCGTCAGCTTCGCGGTCAATGGCATTGATTACGACGTGGATCAGTGGTGAAGGGGGATACCAGTCACGCCAGGCTACTCCTGATTCACCAGTTGTCGCGCGAGCGCGACTTCGATGCTCTCTCCACCCTGGTTCAGGATGTCGAGACCGGACTCTGGCATGTCGCCGGAGGTCGATTGCGAAACAGCGATCTTCTGGGCCATGAGTTTCAGGCATCGCATCTGCGCGGTACCCTCATAACCGATGAATCGCACCGTAACGTCGAGCGTTTGCCCAATGCGCCAGCTTCGTCGTGCTGCCTGTTGAAGCGTGTAGACGTTGTAGCCGGACTGAAGAAAGGCGATGGTCGGGAATTCGAGCAGGTCGAGTCCCGTCTTGACCAGTTCGGGATTGGTGATGATGACTTCGGCACCGCGCTCGAGCTGATCGGCAACCCAGTCCTCACGTTTTTCGGCGGCGACGCTCGCGCGAAGCACGGATGCCTTGACTCCCACCGCATCGAAAAGATTTTTAAGCCGTATGGACGTGTCGCGCGTACCGGTATAAGTTGTATAAACCAGCGTGCGCCGGCGGTTCAGCAGTTCGCCGCGGACGAGGTGTAGCAATTCGGCTTCCTTGGGTCCGGGCTGGTCGTCGCGCAGCAGGGCGGGCACGCTGGCAAGGATCCGTTTCGTGCGAGGATGACGCACGATTTCCGGTCGGAAACAGCATTCCGGCCAGGCGAGCAGCGCGTTGAGCACTACACCGAGCAGACTCTTGTCGCCACAACGCAGTGCGGCGCGTAGCTCTGAAGTCAGTGTCGATTCGAGTGTCCGGTATGCCGCTGCCATCTCCTCGGTCAGCGCGACGGGCAACAACGCTTCGTCATAGGGCGGCAGAACGTTCTGGCCGATCTGAGAGAGCTTCAGGAAGGCTGTATAGGGCACGACGTAACGCATGATGCCCTTGGGGCCGAAGCCTGGGCCTTTCACCGTCGAGACGCTTTTCCGGTCACCCTTTGCAGTGCGATGCGAACCTTCATCGACCTGCTTGTGAATGTCGATCAGCACGCCATGCTCGCGCATGAATGCCATCGTGGCGGCCGCCATCGAACCGTTGGTGTTGTAGTTGAACCCGTCCTCGATCAGCATGTTCGGGTTAAGGCGGTAGAGCAGGTGATACAGGTCGTCCGCGTAGCCGCCCATCAGCGTGCCGGTGAGCAGCAGCGTTCTCGATGCCTTGCGGGCCAGTACGCCCATGGCCTGTCCCTGGGCTGAGTTCTCGTTCTTGTATTCATGGCCCTCGTCCGCGATGAGCAGACCGAAGTATCCCTGGGGGAGATAGCGTTTGACGAACTCGGATGCCTGATAGCCACCTTGTCCGAAAGAAATCTCCGTATGAGCCAGTGCGCGTTCCATGCGTCGCGCCTGCCGGTCGGAAAAGATCAGCTCACCCTGGTCGTCCATCAGGTTGATGAACTCATAGAGGTTGTCCTGAAGCATGTCGGCGAGCATGGATTCGCCGAAACGGGTAAGCAGCCGCTCCGCTGTCTTGTCGCCCACGGTCGGCATCTGAAGCAGCGCAGCCTTCACGAGTTCGCGCATCGATCGCGTGCCTTGTCCTTTCGGAGCGAGGGTCCACAGCCGCTCACCGCAACTGCATGCGCGGCGCTTTTCGTTGAGTGCAGATCGGGCGAGCATAGGTGTCAGCGGTTTGCCATCCTCGTCGACAACGAATTCGCCACAGGACGGGCAGCAGGCAAAGACACGGGTGATCGCATCGGTCTCCATGTCGAGTGTGGCGATGCGGCGTGCCAAGGCAGGTTTCCAGTCGAACCCCATGCGCATGCGCACGCGGCCGAGAATAAAAAACTCCGGTACTTCGGGCCTCATCCGCATGACGCGGAGCTGGAGCAACTTGCGCAACGTGTCCGGGCCATTGAGGATCCAGACCCGAGCGCCGGGGACGGTTGCCTTGATTTCCCGACGCCACTTGTAGACCAGATGCGGTGGTGCAATGACCAGTGTGCGCGGATAGCCACAGTGATGGAGCAGGACGGCAACGCCGATACCCATCAGTGTCTTGCCCGTACCCATTTCGCCGTTGATGACGCCGCCCGGCGCGTGCTGGGTGAGCAGCGTCGTGATGGCATGAATGACCTCGCGCTGGGCGGGAAACGGCTGTCGCGAGAGCCCGTCGAGCAGCGCGTCCCAGCGCGCGTCACACCGTCCGTTGTAGATGGAGGGGTTTTGCTGACGTACGGCATCGAGCAGGCCTTTGCCGAAATTCGAGATGAATTCCGGCAGGGCGATCACGTCGCCACCGGATGGATCGTCCGGTATCGCGTCCTGATCGACAGGTGGGGGTTGCAGATATTCCATGATGCATCTCCAGGAGGAGCGGCGCACCTCTCCCCCTCGGGATCGGTGCCCCGCGGGTTGAGGAAATGATGAAACAGGACCGGTCGGCACGGAGGCGACGACCGGAGTTAATGTGAAGGAGGTTCAGTCCAGGGCGAGCGCGCCGCTGTTAACGAAACGGGAGATGGCTTCACCGAACGAGTCAGGCAGCGTGATCCGGGACGCGCGGATGCGTCCGATGGAGGCATGCGGCGTCTGGTCGAGATGACTCACGAGCTGGTCACCTAGCATGCCGAGCACGAACGAACGCCAGTGCGGCAGCAGTGGTATCGGGCTGAGCTGTTCGATCAGCGACCAGGACCGCTCCTCCAGTGATGCGTCGTCGTGGGCCTGGGTGTCCCGGTCAACGAGCAGCCATGCCGAACCTGTCGCCTTCGACGGGGTGAGGAGTGCTTCGTCATAGATCCACGTGTGGACCAGATTGCCGAACAGGTTTTCCTTCGGCAGACGACCGCTGTATTTATCCAGCCGTCTCGGATCGCCGATGGGAACGGCGGCAATCACCTGGGTGGTGTCGGGGTTGATCAGCGTGATCTGACGGATGCCGCCTTCCTGGATGCCAAGGTGCAGCGAGGCATACAGTTGCTGAACGGCACCGTCGCGGCCGAAGACGGAAACGAAGGCGAGCTCGCCGTCGGGAGCACGTACGCAGGCGTCGACGAAGATGTCCTGCAGTTCCTTGATGGGATACAGCATGTGGGGCTCCTGAATGAACGCCCGCTGCACCCACCAGAGGCAGACCCGGGCGGGTTGAAGGAAATTCCAGGCTTTCTGGGGAAAGCCGCAGCCGCGCAGACGAAGGCGCCGGAAGGAGGCTGCTGGTTTGCCGCTGAAGGTGCCGCGTAACGGACGGCGACGGGTCTGCTGCCGGCAGACCAGCGGAAAACGCTTTCCTGGCGCGTCCGTCTGAACGTTCCGGGAAAGCGCCCCATAGAAGGGACGCGCAATGGGAGGAAATGGGCTAGCGAATCAGCAATGCGCCAACGTCGCCAGCAGGGCGCGAAGCTCACGCACCTCTCTGGCTGTGAGCGTCGTCGGCACCAGGGCTTCGGGGTGCCACGCGTCGATCGCTGATGCAGCAGGCAGACGGCTGCCGACCAGTCGGGCGAGTGCCAGCAGCCGCTCGGCCGCCGCATGCACCCGGGTCATGCGTACCGAAGCATGTGCGACAGGCCATGCGGCGACGGCGGTGGCATCGAAACACAGAATCTGTCCATCGAGTTCTTCGTAGTCGTCGTAGAGCAGCGGCATGTCGGGTGTGTCATCCCGGAACGTGCTGGCGTCGAACGCCGCGCGTGCGTGGCGGCAGGCCTCGTCGGCGCTGGTGGCCTGGACACCCACCACCACGCGGTGGGCGTAATCGAGGGTGTAACCAACCATGTACAGGCCCGGAGCTGTTTCAATATCGTCAGGCAGGGGCGTCATGCTGTTCTCCTGTTGAGGACGGGACCCTGCCCGTGCGGGGCGAGCCCCCGCAAGGTTGAAGGTGAAAATCCGTGCTATCGGATCGTGACAATCCGGCCGAGATTGGGGCCGGGCGTGAAGTCGATGCCCGCGATGGTCGGAACGAACCGGTCACGCATGAGGATCGTGGTCCGGATGTCGCCCTTGGCGGTTTCCTCGATCTGGACTTCCTGCTCTTTCTGCTTGATCGTGTCACCGCGGATCAGCAGGCGGGTACCGTCCAGCCCGGTCACCACGCCAGTGATCTGGCCGGCCGCGAGCGCGAGGGCAAGATGCCAGTCAGACAGATCACGCAACGGGCGCCGCGGTGTGACCGCTTTTGCGGCGAACATCGTGGCGAACTGCGGCCAGAGCGTGGCGTCCTGCAGATGTTGCAGTTCGTGTTTGAGTTGCGGTGCATCGATCCGGGTGGACACGAAAGCGTGCTCACCTGACACCGAAGGGATGCGGTACGGCTGCCCTGACCAGTTTTCCGGTAGCTCCGGCAGGAGTTCGCCCTCGCTGATGCGGGCAAGTCGCGCAGCCAGTGCGCTGTCCACACCATCCGCCCGGCGCTTGATGCCGAACATCACGAGCTGTTTGAATGTCTGATCGGGCGCGAGATAAGCCTCGACGTGTGCGAAGTTGCGGGCGATCATGGTCGCGAATTCGCGATCCATCACGTAGTACGGCACGATCAGAACGAGTACGCCGCCGAACGCGAGCCATGGAACCGTCTTCAGGTAGAAAATCTTCTCGAGCCGGTTCGGCTGGCGTTCCCCGGTCTGTGCCTTGTCCGATACAACATCGCCGTAGGGCGGATTCAGGAACAGCAGGCCCATGCTGCGGGCGGTGATGAACATGTCGTGGACGTCGGTGTGCGCCACGGTGTCGAGCACGCTCTTGGCATGCCACGCACGTTCGCGATCGTACTCAACGCCCCATGTGCGGACAGCGTCGGGTGATGTGGCCAGATCGGCCAGCGTTTCCTTCACGTCGTGCAACGCGGCGCCCTCGCCGCAGCACGGATCGAGTAGCCGCACCGGACGGTCAGGTTCGGCCAGTGCGAGAGCGGGGATGATGCGTCCGAGCGTGACGGCATCGGTTGGGAAGTACCCGTTTTTTACAAAGTTTCGGGCGAGGCGGGGAAAGATCAGGGCCATAGAGACCTCCATGGAAAGTGGACGTGCCGAGACGGGAGGCCAGGCACGCCAGAGGTGGAAGAATTCAGCTCTTCAGCCAGGTCTGGCTGGATGCCTGGAAGGCGTAGCCGAATACGCGAAGCTGGTCGCGCTGTTGTCGGAATACGCCACGGTCGACTGTGGGATCGAGCTTGACTGGTGCACCGGCGACGATGGCGTCGGCGAGTTCAGTCCCGAAGAGGTCGGGGAGATACAGCTCGTCAGAATCGGCACCCGCCTGTGCAACGGGTGCGGCTTCTCCGGCAAGGGTTGGCGTTGCTGTACCGGATGAGCGTTCTTCATCGGCCGGATCCGGCTCGCTCGAAGACGGTGCCTGCCCGGTTTCGCTGAACGGTTCGTCGTTGTCGAGCTGCACATCGGCGAGCCTGGCGCGGATTTCGACCGTGACCTTGCCAAACCACATGTAGCTGTGCGGATAGATCTTGTCGATGAGAAACGTGCCGGTGTAGGCGCCGGGCTCGAACTGCTCAAGCACCTTGTCCTTGACCTTGAATTCGCCGACGGACGTCGTGAGTTCGCCGACCTGGAAGGGGCCGTTACTGCCTTTGATGGTCCGCACGTCGAGCGTGCCTGAAAGGGAAATCATGATGCCTCCGCGAAGTGAGGCGGGCCAACCCTCGCGGGCATGGCGGCCCGCTGGTTGGGGAAGAGAGATTCCGTCTGCCCCGTAAGGGCAGGCAGCTGCGCAGACAGGGCGCCGGAAGGACGCTGCGGGTGTCGCACGACGTGGCGACGCACGGATCTGCATCTGGCAGATCACAGGAATGGGTCATTCCGGGAGAGCCGCGAAGACGGTCCTTCGGGAATGACGCCTGCCGGGTGGGCAGGCGTAACGGAGCACCTCTGGTGTATCAACTGGCGGGTTGCCCAGTGGCATCACCGGCATGTCTTTGTCCAACGATGTGGCGGAAGAGCCGTGGCGGAAACTCGAACAGCCGGCCGCCGCTCTCCACGATCCACGTTCGATGAATCCGTCTGACGACAACGGCCTCGGTGATCGAGAGCCCGCTGAGCGTCAGGATGTCGCCGGCTGCCAGCGTGCGTGAGCGCGCGGCATGCCAGGCGTGGACCAGCTCGCGCCATGCGGGCGCCGTCGGTGGAACCATGTCGAGGTAGGCGAGGGGGCAGGAGTAATAGAGGGGTTGCATTTCCTCGCACATATCCTTGTAGCCCCAGCCAGAGCAGCCTTTATCCCAGGCGAGCAGGTCGCAGCCGATATAGCGGAAGGGGTCAGTGCCTTCTCGTCCGACCTCCCAGACCGTCCAGAGTACGTTGCCACTGAGGCAGTGGCGCAGGCAGCGACGCGTGGAGTTTTCGTGCTCTTCATCGCGCGTGAGACGCGCGATGAGTTGTGCACGCGTCTGTCCATGACCAAATAACCATCCCATGATGCACCTCGCAGAATAGGGCGAGGCACCTTCCCCCTTTGTGGGGCAACGTGCCCCGCGGGGGAATGCACCGTCGTCACGGTGCGGATGAAAAGGAAATGTGAATGGGGGACGATCCTGGTCGCGATTACACGCGACGCTGTGAGCGAAGGTCGCGGCCAATGATCGTTCGTAACGAACTGATGATGAAGACGGTCCAGTCCGCGAAGTACCGGCCGTCGAAGACGATCGCGCCGGAACTGAGCCCGAGCTGGATCGGGAGCGCGAACCTGCCTGTGGGGACATGACCGTCGCGTCCGGCGAGTATTTCCATATCGGGGAAGAAGCGGCGACCTTCGAACGGATCGAGGAATTCGAGTCTGACTTCGCGAGCCTCGACGGTGTGGCAGTAACGTAGTCGTCCGATCAGCGGGCCATCGAAGCCTGCGTTGATTGCAGAGGTGAACGGATTGTCCCGACCATTGAAGAGTCCAAGATACAGGCCATCGGCGAGATCGACACTGTGGATCGTGTAGCGCGGAAGCGCCCGCCCGTCGCGACACAGAAAATCCTGTTTTGATGGCGCGTCATCGTTCTCGGGGAGAGGCGAGGCGTGTCCCAGTGGCTGCGGCTTGCTCGGGTATTCCGTGTTTGCCGGCGGCCAGTAGCGCATGCCCGTATCAGCGGGCGGTTGGGGAAAGAGAGAAATGCAGGCCGACATGATTGTCTCCGGAAGGATCGCGAAGACGCACCCCAGCGGGATGCGTTCCGCGGGGGTGAAGGAAGGGCGATGTGTCAGTCGATTGCGGCGAAAATCTTGCGGGCCTCGGGGTGAGACGGGACGAATGCGAGCAACGTGTGATAGAGCCCGGTGAATTTCTCGTCTTCGGTTGCCCATGCCATCGCGTTCAGCGCAAAGAGGGTAGCGACGATGCCCGCCGCGTCGCAGCTCATCTCGCCGTCGTATCCGTTTCCGTCGCAGGCGATGGGGAGCGGATCGTCGAGGCGAGGCACCATATAGAACGCCCCGTTGGACAATTCGACGTAGTCCCAGAAGCCACCGGCGTAGGTCGTGCACAGTGACGACATGGCGTTGTAGACAGCGATTTCTCCGCGAATCATGTGTTTGCCGAAATAGCGTGGCAAGATTTCCATGCGACGTTCCTCGGGCACGATGCTCGCGACGATGGAACGCGTTTCAGCGGTCTGGTTCATGATGTCCTCCAGAAAGATGCGGAGGACGACTTTCCCGGCGGGGAAGTACATTCCCCGCGTGGGTTGAATAACAAGGGTGCCGACGATGCGGAGCTCAGCCCGCAGTCGTGAAGCATCAGAGATAGCAGTGACGATGGCGCGCGGCTGAGGATCAGGGGTTTTCCAGATCGTCAGTCAGTTGGGACCATTCCTCAGCCAGTTTTGCGACGGATTCGGGCACGTCGTCGACGGCTTCTCCCGTGTCGAGGCTAACCAGACAGTGCCCCTCGCCAGGGATGGTGCCGGCGTCGTACTCCAGCGGTACCCCTGTGTGGCAAGTTGTTGCTGGATTTCATCGCGACGATCTTTGGGTGGATCGTCATGTCCTATCTGACCATGTTCCATGGTTTGCTCCAGTTGAAAGTTGGAAGAGGTCGATGCGTGTCTGGCTGGTGCATCGGATACTTCGAAGATGGCTAACGCGAGGCGCGTCGCATCAGCCGGCTAGCGTCATGCATCGCACCGGCAACCGGTTTCGCGCAGGTGGCGTCTCAGATTGCCTTCGCTGAAAATCACGGCATGGTCGTGGATGGCATCGAGCAGAGACCACCACCACGGTTCCTGTTCCAGGACACGATGCTCGTCGCCTGTTCCGTTGTTGCCGGACAGATGAACCTCGATGCATCGTTCACAGGCCAGCATCTCGCGCACCATCGTCTGCGCCCGGCATCGGGTGCGGGTGGCAATGATGTTCAGATGTGAGAGATCCAGCGCGTACGGCACGCCGGAGTCGAAGAGCGCCCGATATTCATTCCAGCCCGATATCAGGTACGGGTTGTCGCGTGTCGGATAGTGGCCTTCAATTCCGACGGGGCAGTTGAACAGTGCAGCGGCCCGCCGTGCGTTGTCGAAGAGTCTGGACAACGTGCAGCGGTCGCGCCGTCCCGCGTGGGCGGTATAGGCCAGTGCGTCGAGAGATTGACTGCGTGCGACGAGTGCCTGCCAGTACGGATCGTCCTGGCTCCAGTCAGCGAGGTCGGCAAGGCGCCTTGCTGCCAATACGCGAACATTGGCGTGAAGACGAAAACGGGTCCGGGGAAATCGGTGGCGCAGGTTCTGAGCAAGTTCTGGCGTCAGGACACCACGGTTTTGAGGGCAGAGCTGAATGTGATTGGACTCCAGCGTACCCAGCAACGGCTCGCGCGGCGGCCTGCGGATTGATTCCACCACGGCATCCTCGAAACCCACGCCAGGCCATACGGCCAACGATACGTTGGCTGGCCGGGGAGGGTAGCGGTTCATGGCTCACCTCCCTCGGACGCGTCGTGACTGCCGGTGCCGTAGATGTACGAGTTGTTGACGGTGTCGGTGACGTTGTCGCAATGCTCAAGGCTTGCGGTGGCGTCGGAGTGGACGATGAAAGTGCCGCCACCTCCGTCGTTGTTTTCCCAGCCGCTGTGGCCGGCAAGATCGATCGCGTCGTAAAGCAGGTTCTCGATGGCGTCGTCGAACGAGTGCTCCTCGATGTCCGGCATCGATTTCCCGTTGGTGGTGGAGGATGCGGCAGATCCGTAGTCGAGCCTGGGCATTGCAATCGAGGCAGGTGGTGTTCCCGGCGAACCTGGCCATTGCAGCGTGATCGTCTCGACTCCGCCGGAATCGCCGTATCCGTTGTATTCGACGGTAACGGACAGGGCACCAGCGGAGCGCAGGACGGCGCCAACAGCATTGAGCGCGGCGGTGAGTTCGCTGTCCGTGCCGAATTCGTGCATGGACTCGTTCGAGTTCTCGACATTGTCGTAGTGCTCGAGAGTGGCGGTGCCATCGGACAGGAGCGTGAATGTGCCGCCGCCGCCTTCGTTGTTTTCCCAGCCGTCGTGACCGGCTGAGGAGACCGCGTCCCAGACGAGATTTTCGAACTGGTTGTCGAAGTCGGGGTAATCCAGGCTGTCGAAGGTGGTTGGCCTGGGTTCGGTTGCGTCTGCGTTCCCAGCCGGATCGGCTGGCCACTGGATCGCGATTTCGAAATGGTTTCCCGAGTCACCGTAGCCGGCATATTCCGCCGTGGCGGATACTGCGCCGGCAACTCGCAGTGCTGTCGAGAGCTGGGCAAGAGTGCGATTGAGGTCCATGAGGAACTCCCGGTAAATAGCGGGAGCCTTCCGCGGGAAGGTTCCCGCGAGGATGAGGGTGTCAGCCAGGTGGTGTGCCTAGCAGATGCGAAAGCCTCCGCAGTCACGCAGGAACGCCGCGAACTCGCGTACGTTCTCCACGCTGAACGGATAGTTCGTTTCGAAGTTGGGCTGGCTTCCCGTGCCGCTGCAACCGTTGCAGGGCAGCTCGCCCGGACCAATGGCGGGCGGTGTCGCCCGCTTGCCCGTTGCGCCGCAGATGTCACAAGGCGTTAGCGGCAGGGAGGCGAGGTATTCCTGGCGGGCCTGTTCGTAGGCTGCCGCGTGTCCCTCCCTGATCGCGGAATCGAGGCGTGCGGCCAGTGCGACGGAAGCCCGGTGGCCCAGTCCCCAGCCATCGTTGGAGTGACCCAGATTACCCTTCGCGATGATGTCGGGTGCGACCAGCTCGCAGTATTGCCAGAGTGGGCGCCACCACCAGACGTTGTTGCGGAAATATCGGCCCGCTTCGGAAACGGGCGAGCGGCCCATGACGTCCATACCCATGGTCATGCTCCTGCGCAGAGGCAGTGGGCGACCAGGTATGTCCGTGCCGGATGTGGAACTACAGGTTGCAGGATGGACATCGGATGCTCCTTGAAGAAAAAAGGGACATCCGGGCCGTCGGGCGCGCGAACGCCCCAACGGGGAAGAAAGTGATTCCGGGCCGGGTGTCTTGATGGCACCAGGACAGCCGTGCAGACGAAGGCACTGGAAGCGGCTGCGGGTTATCGCCGTGACGTGGCGATGGTCGAGCCTGCAACTGGCAGGCTGGCAGTGAAAGACTCATGCGTCATTGGCTATCAGGCGAATCACGCATAACGCCTGGCAGTGGGTGAACTGCCAGGCCCATGTCTGCGTTCAGGACAATCGGTCCGTCGCAAACGGCACGGCGCAACAGGGCCGCCGTGGGCCCAGCTGATGATGGGCGGAATCGACACCGGCTTTCCGCAGCGATCGGGTCATAGCTGTGGAAAGCCGGCGCGATGGCCGGGCGTGAGAGTGGAGTCCCCGCGCGAAGCGGGGAATAGCGACGATGAAGGGGCGATGGCGGTTTACCGGTCGCTGGTTGCGGGCCGGCGGACGGTTCCGCTGCTATTACGACGCAGTGGTGGGTAGCGGTTCGTACGCGGTGCAGCATGCCCGGTTTCCGAAATGTCTTCGCCAGACTGGACGGTCTCACGACGGTTGTCCGGCGCTTCGGTCACCGACACGTCGTGCTCGTCGGGTTGTTCCGAGGTTGCCGGTTTGCCGTTGACGGTTTCACGTGAGGCATCGGCGTCGGCTTCGGTGTTTTCGTCTTCGTCGCGATATACCTCCTCGCCATCGACCTTGATCCAGAAGAGCTTGAGCAGACGGCCCTTGAGAACCGCGCCGGTTTCACCCGCACGGTTGCCGGTCCGCTCGAACGTCCGGATGTAGTGGTCGCCAGAGCGGAAAGCGACGAGGACTTTTGCGTCCGGATCATTGGCATCGCTCATGACGGAGCGGACCGCTTCCCTGGCCTTTTCGCCGGAGACGATCAGGTCGAGGGGCAGGTAGACAATGCCATTTTCGATGTTCGGATCGCCATGAAACGCCGAGATCGAGCATGCGAGAAACGGTTTGGCCTTGCTGCGGCCATTGCCACGGGTTGTGACATCGCGCACGCGGGACAGATATCCGAGGCCGCGCAGATGAAGATCGAAATACTTGCGGGGTTCGACAGGCTGATTCATGACGATTCTCCAGAACAAAAAAGGGGAATCGCCAGAGCCCGTGTCGGGGAATGGTGATTCCCCAGACAGGCAACAAAGGAAGCTTCCGGTCAATGAGACCTGCGGTGGTCCAGACAGCGGGACGAAGCGCAACCGCAAAGGGTGTCGCACGGGCGACCGTACAGCAAACGGTACTGGATACGCTCCAGCAGGCGACTTCAATCGCGAATCATAGCCGCAGAAATCAAAAAATCAAGATCTTTTACCCTCCATTTTATTCGTACTTCTTAGTAATATCATCAGACTGGAGTTAATCTCACGATGGATCACGACGTTATGGCGGTTCGTCAAAATCCAGCGCGCGAAACGGGTGCAATAAGGGGATGTGAGCCCAGCCTCTCCTGGACCGGCGAAGGTCCAGGTTGCCGTCTGCGTACTTCCTTGAGGTGTTCGCGGATAGGAGCGGCGGCCTCAGCGTTGCCACGTAGGATTGCGTACCCGCTAACCGGTGAAGGGATGTGACTGACAATAAAAAGCAGAACGCGGGACAACGCAGACGGCTGGCGAAGGAGTCAGGGATGCTGCTTGCGCGAGCGACGTTTGAGCGCAGGGCGCGCATTGATTGCAAGAACGATGGCCTCATCCATGAGCCGTTCCAGTGCATCCTGCTGCATCGGAGTGAGTCCGGAGAGCTTTTGATGGATGCGCACGGCCCGATCAGCGGGACCCGTGCCGGCTTCCCCGAGAAAGTCCGAGAGACGGCATTCAAGAATGCCGGCGAGCTGTGCCATGCGCTCGATGCTGGGTGAGGTGACGCCGCGCTCGATGTGCGAGAGCGACGCCTGGGCCAGGCCAGCAGCTTCAGACAATTGTTCCTGGGTCAGACCGAGCGCCTTGCGTCGGCGGGCGATGGCCTTGCCTATAGCCCTGACTAGATGTTCCTGCTCGTCTTGCTGCCTTGTCACCGCTGCTCCCGCCCTCAAATGCGCCAAGTGTGCGGTGACGGCTGAAAGCAAAGAAGGACTTGAAAACTAAAAATATGTGTAATACGTTATATCCGTGACCGGTTCTGGTGCTTTGCTGCGGCCTGGCAACCACAGGTGGCCGTGCTGGCATTTCGATGGACTGAAGCGCTGGCCAGAGGCCGTTTGCCGTTCAATGTTTGGGATATCCGACGCCGTCCCTGAAAGGGGCTTGTCCTGGCCGGCGCTCCGGGCACAACCGGCTTGCGGTCCGTCGGGGCTGGCCTTTCGCAACATCATTTATTCACTGGATTCGGTCACAATAGTTCGATATGTGAGGTCGGGTACAGCTGGCAATGACGCGAGCTGGTAAAACCGCCCGATTCCCCCTCTTCTTACGCAGGGAGCACAGTGAGCCAACCGGTTTTGAACCTTGAGCAGTTGCTTGCGTCCATGGAGCCCGAACTGAACGATGGGACCTGGGTCTTCTCCACCATCGAGTCCGATACCAGGATTTCGCACCTGTCTCCCGTGGCCACCTTCAGGGAGCGCGAGGGGTTAACCGTCATCATCGATGAACCGACGGCGTTGCGCGAAGGACTGCCGGTGCTCTTCCGGGCGGCCTGGATCACGTTGACCGTACACTCGGATCTGCAGGCGGTCGGATTGACTGCTGCGGTGGCCGAGGCGCTGACCCGGGCCAGCATCAGTTGCAATGTCGTTGCTGCGGTATTTCACGATCACATCTTTGTGCCGGTTGAGCGCGCAGCCGATGCGCTCGCACAGCTTGCCTGCCTTCAGGCGCAGGCCAGCCAGGGGGCGACGGGCTGAGGATTATCGGCGCTCAAATTCGTGGCTGGATTGGGTGCAGCGCAACTGCCGCGTCCAGCCTGATGATTTTGCTGATCCCGGTCATCCCGTGATCTGGCTCGGACAAACCGCAGGCCGTGTTGCGATTCGACGGCACGATGTCATCGCCCGCGTGGAGAAGGCTGTCCAATCGTTCCTGACGTATACGGAACGTGTACAGGCAGATATTCTGGATGGAGGACGGGGCGCCTGGGGTGCCGTATGTTCTGTTCGAGGCGAATATCGGGTGTGGGCGCTTCGTGGATCGGAGTGCGTTCCAGGAGGGCGGCTGATTCCCGGCGGTCACGGCGCAAAAGAAGCTGAACATGGCGCCATGGTATACTATTCAATGATCGATGTTTGCTTGATATTTTCCATTTTAATCATATATTTAAGATGAAATTTTGGCGAACTCGATGATTGGAGCTAGTCGTGTATCTGGAAAATAGGCTGAAAATATCAATTGCCAGGCAGGCATCTGATGTGTTGCTGCGTACGGACTTCGCGCGCTTCGGGAGCGAAGCGCAGGTTGGTCGCGCCTTGCGCAAACTCGTTGACGACGGCGTGATCGTGAAGCTTGGCGTCGGGGTGTATGCGAAGGCGAAGCGGAGTGCCTTGTCCGGCGCACCGATTCCGGTTCAGCCCGTGGAGATTCTGGCCGAGCAGGCGTTAATCAGGATGGGAGTGAAGATATATCCCTCCAGACAGGCGGATCGGTACAACTCCGGGAAGACGACCCAGGTGCCGGCTGGTGGCGTGATCAATACGGGCAATCGCCGCATTGTCCGGAAACTGGGTTTTGGAAAGAAAACCGTACAGTATGAAAACAATCTCGGGCGCGCAGAAGGAACTCATTGACGCGCTTGTGGCGGAGGGGCAGGCCGGAAATCTCTCTGCGGCTGTCCTTGAGAAGGACGTTCACGTTGCCGACGCGCTGCATGCCCTGTCCAGGCTGCAGCATCTGCACGTGCAGTTCGTGTTCTGTGGCGGAACGAGCCTGTCGAAAGCGTACGGCCTCATTGAGCGTATGTCCGAAGATGTCGATCTGAAAGTAGTGCTGGATGCAGGGCACGGGCTGTCGAAAAGTGCCCAGAGAACCCACCTTGGCAAACTGAAGGAAGCCGTCATTGACTCGATGGAGGCATTGGGTTTCGTCATCGTCGAGGACGAGAAGCTAGCCCTGAACGAAAACCGCTACTTCGCATCAGGCTGGCTTTACGAAACGCGGTACGCCGCTCATGGCAGCTTGCGGCCGCATCTGAGTCTCGAGTTCACGGTACGTTCCCCGCGTTTTGAAACGAGGCAAAAAACAATCGGGTATCTGGCCGATCAGCTCGCTGGACGACAGGGGGACGCCTTCGCGATGACCTGTATCGCAGTCGAGGAGACCCTGGCCGAAAAGGTGTTGTCCTTCCTGCGCCGGCATACCGAGCATCGGGCCGGTCTGCGGGATAAATGGGACAGCGCCCTGGTTCGTCATATCTACGATACGTATTGCATCGTTCAGTCGGACCCGTCGCTGGTTGAACGCGCTGCACTTCATTTCAGGGACCTGGTCGATTTCGACCGTGAGGAATTTCCGCTTCACAAGGCGTTCATCGAAGATCCGAAGCAATGCATGACGGCAGCGCTAACGGCCGCAGGGACTGAGGATCAGACACGTCAGGAGTATGAGGACGTGCTGGTGCCGCTGATCTACGGATCTATCAGGCCGACATTTGCGGAAGCGTTTGCGGTGTTCCGGACAACGGCCTTGACCCTTCTTGCAACGCTGTGATCCGATCAGCGACAAAACCTCCGAGCGGCGTGACAGGCCAGATCACGTCTCGGGCGAGGATTCGCGATCGGGCAACCTCGCGTATCCGATGCAACACCGCACCCGCAATGACGATTGCGATTCCAGCCGTCTCCGATGGCGCCGGAAGCTGGTGCAACACGACAACGCCGATGAGGGCCGTAGCGGTCTTCTGTGTGGTCATTTTTCGCGTGCTTGAATCTTCGCTTCTATGGTTTTCACGAAACGCGCGAGGCTGCCGATGTGGCTAACGATCAGCACCGCCTCGTCGTGGTCTAGTATGGGGTTGTCGTGGGCCAGGCTTTGGTCGCTGCGCACCGTGTTCATCGCTTCAAGGTTCGAGATGCTAGTCTTGAGGATGCGTTCGGTCATCTCGCTTTCCAGATGGCCGGCCGCCCGCAGGTGCTTGATGTAGTGACTGGCGGGAGCGACATTTGAAAATCATCTTTAGCCGCAAAGGATTTGATTCCCAGTATGGCCGGGTGCCGAGCCCGATCCTCTCGGACGGGTCGCTTCAGACCTTGCCCATCCCATCGCGTTACGGCCGACCGCTCGGTGACATCCAGGGCCCTCTGGGTCCTTTGCACAATCTCGCCAGCGACCTGACGGTAGGCGCGATCACTCCACGCACTTCCGTTCATCTCGATCCTGACCTGAGTGATGGTAGCGTGGCGCGCCGGCCTGGGTGGCGTGCGTCGCTCGGGCAGGTGGGATCTGCGCAAAAGCACCTTGCCAAACAGGGCGTGGGGCCGGGGGACGTTTTCCTGTTCTTCGAGTGGTTCCGTCAAGCTGAGCACTTCGCGGGCCGGTGGCGGTACGTACCCGGTGCACCGAACGTCCACGCCCTCTTCGGCTGGCTTCAGGTCGGGCAGGTACACAAGGTAGGTGCATCTGAATGCCCGGCGTGGCTTGACGATCATCCGCACGTGCAGCACGCCGCCCGCATTGGCGCGGACAACACGATCTATGTCGCCGGCGAGCGTCTCGTGGGTTCGAGCCGTCGAGTAGCAGCGGCCGGCGCATTCCGGAGCTGGGGTCCTGACCTGCAGCTTACTGCGCCCGGTTGTTCCCGTTCCGTCTGGCGTGTGCCACGCTGGCTGCTCAAAAACCCTGAGCAGCCGATTCTCAGCTACCACCGCGATTCTGCCCGGTGGCGTATCGACGGCGAATGCGCCATCGTGCAAACGGTTGGCAAGGGGCAGGAGTTCGTGATCGACGTGGGCGACTGCAAAGATGCCTCGCAATGGCTGCATAGCCTGGTGCTTCGTTATGGCACCTCGACGGGGGCGCTGGCATGAGCGTCACCATTGGCTACAAGATGACTCACGACAGCGGCTTCGCCCCCAATCCGTTCCATGGTGTGCTCACGCTGGCCACCTGCAAGCCCAAGATCCGGGCATTCCGTCGGCCCAGCGACTGGGTGGCCGGGTTCGCCTCCCAGGAACTAGTCGATAGCGCAGCTCGGCGAGGCGTAATTATTCCGCGCGACGGACTCGTGTATCTCATGCAGATCAGCGAAGTTTTGCTGCTGCATGCGTACTTCGAGGACAGCCGCTTCGTGCGCAAGCGGCCCCCGCGTGAGTCATCTGACGCCGTCGCCTTGTGTGGAGACAACATCTACTATCATGACCACCGCGGCAAGTACGAGCAGCTGGAGAACCGACACCACACCCGAGCCGAGGCATTTCACGATACGTCCGGCGTAAATGCGCTTGTTGCCGGGCGCTTCTACTACTTCGGCCGCAAGTGCTTTGTGCCTGACGGTGGGTGGGCAGCCACGACTGGAGGCCCGGTGTCCAGAGGGCGGACGTTCTATTGTCCGGATGGTTTTGCCGAAAAGGTCCTCAGGTACTTCGACGCGAAGGGGATCGCAGAGGGGATGCACGCGCTGCCATCCCTGATGGACGAAGGCACGCCGGTACATCCAAAGCAGTTCTGCGCGTCTTCCGCCCATGAATTAGGCTTCGCGCCGCCTGTGCTGGCGGGCAGTCGCAGCAGATTGGGCTCCTGCGGAGGTTGAGCCAAGCTCTGCCGCCAAACATCCGCGCTGGGTCGACAGCGTGCTGTCCGCCCGAGCGGAGTGCGGCCATTTTAAGACGTTCGACATGGTGTTGCAGATCGTCAATCGGTGATATGCAAGAAGGAGGGCTGAGACACATTATGAAAATTGATGTTGCACCCCGTTTCGGCCAATCCGAAGTTTCACTACAAGCGTTGCATCATGTCGGGCCGGTAAGCAGATGGCGGATAACTGCAGTTATTTTTATCCGACTCATTACGTAAGCTTTTTAGTGCTATGGAGCACGCATGCCGTTACAGAAAGCAGCACTGTTCGAAAACGTAGTTATGAAGCTGTCTGTCCTTCGATACATGGTCAAGTCCATGACGAAGCGGGGCAAGACGGATATCAACCGCGACTGTGAGACTTTCTTCGCTGAGGTCCTCAATCGGATCTACGGCTACAAGCTCGAAAATGTAAACGTCAAGAACCTTAACACGGCGGCCATTGACCTGGCGGACGACTCTGCAAAACTGTGCGTGCAGGTCACGTCGACCAGCGACTCAAGCAAGATCAAGAAAACCATCAAGGTCTTTCTTGAGCACGATCTGGACAACCATTACGACACGCTTCTGGTTCTCATTCTGGGTGAGAAGCGAAACTACACGACCAAGCCCGATGGCAAGGGTCGACTCGCTTTCGACATCGAAAGGCACGTGCTCGACATCGATGACGTTCTGGAACAGGCGGAGACTCTGGATCTGGACAGGCTGACTGCGCTTAGTGAGTTTGTCGATCGCGAGATGCCTGGCGTGGCTCGGGCTCTCGAACCCGACAGCTTGCTGGCCGCAGCCGAGCGCAACGATGGACGCCCTGCTGTGACAGCTACCCGTCTACTGACCGTGACAGCCGACTCGCCAGTAGAGCGAAACTGGGGGCCCGACTTCGAAAGTCTCACCAGACTTCAGGTAACGCTGATGTCACTGTCGCGCAAGCAGCGCGAGGTTGTCCTATATTTGCTTATAAACCATACCGGGAAACAGTTCGGCCGGGTGAGGATGCCGGCACAGACGCTCGAGCAGAAGCTGCTCCTGTCGCAGACTGACATGGTTGAATACTTTCGCGCGTTAGAGGCAGCGGGCGTGATGGGATATGACGAGGACGACAGGATGTTTGAGTTGGACTGGCGCCTCACGGGTTCCCATTCAGATTTTTTCACCGTGGCACACTCGTTGTTCACGCGCGATGAGCTGCCGCGCCTGATCGTTGATTGCGACTTCTCACTGCTAGACTGACTTCATTCAACGCAACTAACCGCCGACCGCGATTGTGACCGTCCGCGCCTGCGGGACATGCCTCCGTCGGTGAGATGGCACTCACTGACCAGCGACGGTACCGTAATGGTTTTCACGATGACAGTTTGGGCACAGCGCGATTGAGTTCGCGACGGTAAGCCTCGCTTCGTCACCATCAGGATCGCTGCGCATGGATGCTTGAGGGGGAGGACGAAGACTGAGTCAGTTGCGCTGCAGGGCGCAACTGACTCAGTACCTATCGTTTAATGCATCGGGCGGTTTGGTAGTCAATCATGATCGCTTCGGCCATGAACCGTCGTTCGACAGCGCTGGCAGAATGATCGCTTTCCGTTGACGGTCAGCGTACCCGATCAGATGGCGCGTTGAACAACAGACGTGTTACCACGTCGTAACCGATTACGTCGGCCAAATCTCGAACAGCGCGCCCGACTGCTTTTCGGTGAGTTTGATGTTGCTCGCATAGGTGAGCTTGCGCTTAACGCCGGCCCGCTTGGCGAGGTGCGCAAAGTCCCTCCATTTGACGGCGGTTTGCTCCCAGTCACGGGCGCGCACGCAGTGAAACGTTTTTACGGTTTGTCCCGGTTCCTGAAAAATGCTTTCGATTCGTGTCGATACACGACGACGCCCCGCGATGAAGACATCTTATTTCTCGGACGGGAACACTGAATGACGATGTCACCCACCTGAGCAGTGGAAGGAAACGGTGCATTCCCGCCCCACCAGAACCAACTAACGATGCCGGCGTCCGGCCCAATGCGCTCCTGCACTTCCTCCATCGTGTTTTCCACTGCGGCGATATCGCCGGGATAAAGTGCGTCTTCACGCGTACTGACGAGCCAGTATTTCGGCGCTCTCATCTGGACCCTGGTGGGCGAATCAGCACGGTTTGACGGGGGCTCGGGAGGAATGAGGACCGGAATCTGCCGAATCCGCGCAACAAACTCGCTATCAATAACGCCCCCAGATGCCGCGAGCGAATCGATCAGTTGCTCAGCCTGCCCAATGAGTTCGGGCCGGTCGGAGATAACTGACGCCTCCACGTAGTAATTGGCAGACCGCAGAGAAGCATTGGCCGAGCCGATGACCGCCCAGTCGTCGAGCACCAGCACCTTGGCGTGTAGGTTCGGCACATTGAACAGGGAGGCTCCCGCCGTGAGGTACCCCGCGAGTACCTCGGCGCTTGTGCGTCCTGCCGCGATGGAGGCATCGGAGGCATCGACCACGAGCACGTCTCCTGGGCCAAGCGGGAGGAGTCGCAACTCCGTCACGTACGCAATGGCCGCCCGGCGCCGCCTGGCCTTGACCGCCTTCTCCGCGACGGTATCCCACAGGTCTGCACTTAAAAGTTTCAGCATGTGATTTTGTTTGAATTGGTTTGGCGCGCTATGACGAGGTCACACCTCCACCGCACGGCTCAACATGCTAGACGATCAAGATACTCGGCGGATCGCGGCGCTATGTAGCGTGGTCTGTCAGCACACCTTTGGCCGGGAGCAATCCTCGCTGAAATCCGATTGTCGCGGCGAGCTGCGATCTTGCGCCGGTCTGGGCCGCGTCGTCTTGCATCGCACCGATGCACACACTTGGCTGTACCGCACAGACCAAGCGTCCACTTCGGTGATGGCTATGCTACTCGAGCAACTGGTGAATCGACGCCGCCTCGAAGGCACCCCTCCTTTGTAGAGAGCTAGCCGTTGTTCGCCCCATTTGAGTCATTGGACGATCAGTCAGCAGATGACGGTTCGGGGTCGACATGTGCCTGATGTAACACAGATGTTTAAGATGTCAGGCTCTCGCAACGCAACATGTATTGCGAGCGTCAACCGCTGAATCCGAACACCCGCTTAATCCCGGCACAGATGCAGCTTTTTGTGAGCATTGCCAGACTGGCCGAGGTGTCTTGCCCGCGTTATCTGTCGTCAGGCGGCGGATTGATGCTGCGTGCCGGTGCGCCGCCACCTTGCTGGGGCGCGGTGACCGGGGCTTCCCCTGATGGCCGGGCTGCCCCGAATTGCGCCATCCGGGGTGGGCCACCGGGCACCGTCCGTACAGCACGGGCTTCCCGGCCTGCCGAGCGGAAGACCAGTGCCGGTTCCATCCGGTCGACGACAACATAGGGTGGATCGGAGCGCCAGCGCAGAAGCACGAGGCCGCTTGGTGTGTCTGCGAAGATGGCGGGCACGCGCTTCGGATCGTCAAACTGCAGGAAAACTCTCTGGCCATCGTCGAACACCTGGTAGGGGCGAACTTCGGCCGCACCGCCCAGACGCCAGTCGAAGTCATAGACGGGTCCTGCCACGGGTGGTGGTTCGGCACAGGCAGACCGAAGCAGGCAGCCAGCGACCAGGATGGTTGCAGAGAGCAGGGTAGTGGCGCGTTTCATCGATTGCAGCTCCCGTCAGTAACGTTGGGTGGCAGCATCATGTCCCGCTGTGTGATGAACGTGATGCCTTGACCGGGCTCCAGCGTCAGCGTTGGCTGGATATTCATGTTGCGCTGAAGGATCGTTTGAGTGGTCTGCGACAGCGACTGCGCGGCGGCCTCCGACAGATCGGTTGAGACGCCCCCGTTGATGTTGATCGTCGTTCCACTCTGCTGGCTCTGGTTGTGGCCAACCCAGGCTGCCACGCCCGCGATCAGGAACGTCGAGCCGAAGATTCTGAAGAAGTGGTTATTGACGTCCGCACTCACACCCGCCTCGCCGTCCGGATCATTGCCAATCAGCCCGTCGAGGCGCATCGTCGCGTGGCGGAAGATCATTCTGGTTGCAGCCATGAGCATCAGGTCCTGGCCGATCGCGACATCGTTATTGGTCCGCCCCAGGATACGGGTGCCCTTCGGGATCAGCAGGCACGCGCCGTCAATGCTGTCGTAGATGTCGCGATCTACCATTGCCCGGAAGGTGCCGGGCATGTCGCTCTTCGCACCCTGCAGGATGACGGTCGGAATCGGCGTACCGCCGAGGACCATGTAGGGAGAATTGAGCGTGACAGGTACCAGTGGTTTCTCATCGTCGTTCTGCTGCGCCTGTTGCTTCAGCCAGTCCCCGTTGCGTCGGTCGGTGGCGGTGGCAGCGCCCACGGGGGAGGGCCCGGTTGCGGTTCCCTGCTGGCTATTGGTGGTATTTGGGGGGGCGGTCGATGACTGCCGGTTCGGAGGGCTCGCAAGGTTGCCGGCCAGCTGATCCAGCGAGAAACCACCGGAGTCCTGTCCGGCACTGCTGCCTGTGTCTTCATATGCGACGAGCGACTGGCTTTGCATGGCTTCGATCTGCTGCTGCAGCGCAAGGCGGTCCGCGTCACTGGTGCCGGAGCGTTGACCAGTGCCGTGATCGTCGGGCGGTAGCGGCCCGGCGTCTTCGCCGGGAACGCCCTCCGGGATGCCGTCAAGCGGCGTTCCGCCGAGCGGCGCGCTCGCCGCCGATGCCACACTGCCTGCCCTCGCCATCGCGAGGCTGTGCTGATCTTCAAGTCGCTTGCGTATCGCATCCGGCGATGCCTGAGGTTGCCGGGCGTCGGCCTCGAGTTGCTCGCGCTGACGTCGCTCCGCTGCGGTCTCGTGCGGATGCGACAGTGCGTGGATGAGGATGATGGCGAGCAGCGCCGAGCACAGCGCGATCAGCAGCGTTTTCGCGAGATTGCGTCGTACACGCGTAAGACGTGGCGGCTCCGGCGTGAGCGAGCCACCGGGGGGGGCGGGGGCAGCCATGATCACCGGCCCCCGTAGACGTTCTTCATGCGGGCGGAATCGCAGCCGAAGATTCCGCATCCGTTGCCCCGGCCGTTGAAGACCTTGACCTCCTGCTTCCCGCGCCTGAGCAGCAGACCATACTGGACAGTCTGCTGGACCTCATAGAAGTCGTTGCCAAGCGGGACGAAGCTTGCGATTTCTGCCTGGCCTTTTTCGTCCATCAGCAGGATCGCGGGCAACTCGGCACGATGGGGGAACTGCAGGAACGTAAAGTGGCCGTCATCGAAAACGATCAGCGGCGCAAAGGGCGCAGTTCCCTCGACGCGGTAGTCGAAGTTCGTGTGGTCGAGACCGATCCTTGGCGCAACGGTGTGGCGGGCATCGGAAGTGGCCGTAGCGTCGTCGGTCCCGGCATCGGGGACCGCGCCGCCCGACGCCGGAACGTTGCCTGGATATTCGATGCCGAACGGCGATGTCCTTGCCGTTGCCGTTTCTATATCTGCGTCAAGGTAGTGCCAGGAAACCCGGTGATACACCTTGCCGTCGTCCGATGAGCGCAGATCGATTTCATAGCGGCGGTGGGACGTGATGATCGTCGCGGCATTGTCGAGTCCGGGCAGGCGTGCCTCGATGAACACGTCGCGTTTCGTGAGCGCCGTATGCTGGAGCCAGCGTTTTCCGGTATCGGACAGATAGACACCGGTGACTTCTTCGTCCGCGCCAAAAACCAGATGCGTTTCCTCGTTCGTGCGCACATAAACCGGATATAGGTAATCCGGATCGTAGTCGTAGACCACGAGCGACGGGCTGTCAGGGGCAGGATACGGTCCATTGAGCGGTCGGTGCGCAACCTCATGCCGTTCTGCCCGCGGCACGGGTACGGCGTGACGGTCACCGGATTTCTGTGATGGCGACGAGGCCGCGACCGGGGCGCTCGCGGGTATGGGTGATGGCGAGTCGGGTGGGATGCTCGAGATCTGCCCGACAGCATTGGACATGGCGGCGAGGATGATCGCGGTTGTGCAGGTGAAGGTGAGGATGACGTTCATTGCGTCGCTCCCGGATTGACGCCCAGGTAGGGCGTGAGGCTGAAGTGGGTGATGCGAAGCCCGATCGGGTTATCCTTTTCCTCGCCGGGCTTCAGCGTCTCGGGCGCGAGCAGGAAGCTCGCGGTGAGCAGCATCTGCTTCGGATGGACCGGTTTGCCGTTGACGCTTTCGATCAGCGTGAAGATCAGGTAGGCGAGCTGCCCGTCGGCCGAGAACGAGGTTGAATTCTCAACGAATTCGCGCGTCAGTCCCGGTGTCTGCACGACGCGCTGCGCGACCGGGTCGGTCACGGTGATGTAGGTTTCGAGTTCCTGGGTGGCGGCGCCGGAGGTCCAGCCGAACGCGGCTGGGATCTGGCGCGTGAGGGTATCCTGGCTGTCCGCCTCGATCGTGAAAACACGCGAAGCCCACTTGACCAGGAAATAGCGTTTGTTCGCCGCGGTGACGGAATAGGCTTCGGCGTAGCGGTCAGATACCCACACCGCACCGGTTTTCTCGTCATGCTCAACGAAATAGGGACGAGGACCGCTATGTGTGCTCTGGACGATCAGTGCGGCGCATTCTCCTGCCGCGATCAGTGCAAACGCGGCGGCCAGCTTGATCGCAAGGCGCTTTTCCCAGAGCGGCTTCTGGAAGGCGGCGAACCACGCGGCGACCGCCTCGCCCGTGTTGGGCGGAACTGGGAGATTACCCGCGGCTATTGCGGCGGGCTGTGAAGTCGCGGACGACAGCTTCTTTCGCATCGCTCACGCCCCTGCGCAGGCCAAAGCCCGCGGTGCTACACTGGGATCCAGTTCACCTGCTGCAAAGGTGCAGTCATGGCAAAGCTCAAGATCATCCTGCTGTATTTCGTGCTGCCGATTCTCGTGTTTGCGGCGTTCGTCCTGTACCAGGTCGGCGCGCAGCATTTCGGCGTTGCGATGATGCTTGCGGGTGCCGTGGTTTTCCTGATCTGGTCGTGGATCAGCACCACGCCGAAGCAGATGAATGACTCGCTCCGGGATGCGGAAGACAGGCGCAGGCAGGCTGATGCTTACTGGAGCACAATCAATTCGATCCGTGAGTTCGAGCAGCGGCAACATCGTCGTTAGGCTCCGTTACTGAAGTGCCTTCGGGGTGATCTTCCTTCCGATTACCCCCTTCCCAAACCCGCCAAGGCCACCTGCGCCACCGCCGGATACCAGTCCCTTTGCGATATCCGGCACCTGCCACATCATGTAGGCGCCGACGCCGCAAACGAGCGCGAGCGCCAGCATCGCGAGGTAGTTCGTTGCGTAGTACGCGTCGCTGTTCGTGCCGTTTTGTGTGGCTGCCTGCTGCACGAGACTCTGGATACCGGGCAGCACGCCGCTGTTGACAATGGCCATCATCAGCCAGGCGATCACCTTGAACAGGCCCGCTGATACCGTGAACTTGAGCCAGCCATCGAAAAGGAATTCGCCCGCTGGCAGCACGTACCAAGGAATCAGCACTGGCCCCAGGCAGAAGGCGATGTCGAGCAGGAAGGTGCCGAACTGCACGACCACCACGAAAATCAGCGTCATCAGCGTGATCGCGATGACCGCCAGAGCCTTCGCAAGAAATGCGAGCAGGATCAGGGGCAGGTTCTTGACGAGTGTCCAGATGGAACTTAGTCCGGCAGAGTTCGCTCCCGCGTCGCTGGTCGATCCGCATTCCTGATGATTGGTATTGGGGATGACGACGCCTTCCGGCGTCACATCCGGCACGTCCTGGCACACCTGCGCCGCCTGGGTGCGTACGCCCTGCATGATGGTTGACGCAGCATTGACGAGCGTACGCAGCAGGTCGCCGGGATTGCCCTGTCCGCCAGACACGCGTGTGGCCATCGTCTGCATGTTGTCGACGAAATAGCTGTGGACGGTGCTGCTCCAGGTGGTGAGCATCACGAGGATGACCGCGCACCTGATCAGGTGACGGAAAAGGTTCGCGAAGAACCCGGGGAAGTCTCCCTCGAGCAGCCACAGGAACACGTGCCAGGTGGCCATGATCAGTCCGAGCGCAGCGAGTAGATCGATACCATCGGAGAGGAACAGGGTCTGCAGGCCGGTTCCTGTCGTCTGCATCGTGGAGAACAGCGTGTTAAGGACCGAGATGACGTCGTTCATGGTTCAGGTTCTCCACGCGGTTAGCGCAGTGCGCCGCCAACCCATAACATGGCGATGAGGATCGCGAGCGGCAGCGCAATCACGCCGGCCGCAAAAACGTGCGGACTGTCGATGTGGACGATCAGCAGGCCGGTCAGCACCGACAGGCGCACGTTGCGGGTAATTCGTCGGTCGAAGCGCCACTGCGGATCGCGTTCGTCCAGCGGTTGCTGGCTGTGCCGGCGGTAGTCACGCACGCCTTCGAGGACGACACGCAGTTCGGTCGGGGTCGTGCAAAGGGTGTGGATCAGCCAGCGCAGCAACACGGTCGGTCTCCTCGCTCACTGGTCCTGCAGCAGGCTGAAGTCAGGTGCGTCCTGCGTCGTCTGCTGCTCCTGCTGGTTGACCTGTCCCATCGCCGCCGAGCGCGCGGCGGCGAGCTGTGCGGCATTCCCCTGCGCCTGGGCCTGGGCCGTCCGGTCCTGCATCTGCTGCGCGACCTGGCGCTGGATCAGCGCATGCAGGTCGACCATTTCGCCGGCCAGAACATTCGACTGCTGGTTGAGCATCTGCAGGCCCTGCACGGTGCCGGTCACGTTGGGAATCTGGGACTGGATCTGCTGCAGGTTCTGGGCACGGGTGGCCAGCGCGTTCAGGCTCTGCATGTCCTGCGTCAACTGCTGCTGGTAGAGACCGCCGCGTGTCGAGGCGAGGGTCGTATACGCGGAGAGCCATTGCGACGGCGACATACCGGTCGTATTCATTTCCGACAGGCTGCGTCCGAACAGCTGGTTCGTGGCGTTGGCCGCCGACTGGAGCTGCGTGATCGCGGTCGAGAGCGACTGGAAGCTGGAAATCTGGGTGCGGTAGGGGGCGATCGTCTGGTCGATCATCGAGGTCGGGACCTGCTTCAGGTTCTGCACCATCGTCACATACTGCTGCAGGCGCGTGATCTGCGCCTGGACGTTCTGCTCGACCATCTGTGCCTGCTGCGCGACCGATGAAGCCAGTTCGACGTGGTTCGCTATCTGCGTGATCTCGGTGGCTCCGCCATCCAGTCCGCCGCCGGCCTGGGCGGCATTGACACGCAGAAGCAACGCGGCGGCGAGGGCCGCGGCCGTGCGGTAAAGCGGACCGTTACGCATGATCGACCTCCAGCCATGACTGCGTCGCAGGATCGCCGCGGGCCTGTGCCGTTGCCTCATCGATGTAGCGCTCTTTCCAGTCGGCAAGGCCAGAGTGCAGATGCCGGTCGAACATGATCTGGGCGCTCATTTCGGAGCGAAGGATCGCAATCGAGACAGGATCAAGGGAGACGGAAATGCGGCGCGACGCGCCTCCCTGTTCCGCGATGAAGTAGTCGCGTTTCGCCACGAGCTTCTGGATCGTGCGGATCTGTCCATCGGAGAGCCCGAAGTCCCGCTGGTAAGCACCCCTCGCGGAAGGCGTGAAGTTCTCGACGGGCACGAACACACGCACGAGCACGTTGTCGCGGATCTGAGGCCAGATGGCCGAGGACGATACCTGTTCGGGCGACTGGGCATCCATCCACACACAGCCGAGCTTCTTGCGCATCGTGACGATCCAGTTGCCGATCTGGGAGGCGAACGCCTCGTCGTCCAGGAGGTTCCAGATTTCGGGGAGCATCACGAGCGTCGGTCCGATGACACCCCTGGCACGCCGCTGGTCCAGTGAGTCCTGGATGCGGTAGGTGACGTATGAAAGGAACGGTCGCGCAACGACAGGACTGCCGAGGATCCGGTCTGTTGCCATCGAGACCCAGTGCGAGTCGTCGAAGCTGTCGTCGACGTTATCGAAGTAATGGGCGTGGACGGCGCTGCCGACCCAGAGAGCCAGTTCGTCGGCGAGTGGCCCGGCAGGCAGCGACGCATGGACCGTGCGTAGCCGCCATAGACGGCGATCCGAGCGGCTGCACGTCGCGGCCAGCGACGTTTCAAGTTCACGCCGGTCAGCCGCGGTAACGCGATAGGTTCCGCGCTGCTGCACGAGCAGGATGATCCATTCAACGAGGAACTCCAGATGTCGCGGGTCCGTGAGGAGCACGAGCGGATTCATCTGCGCACGCTCGTCGGCGTGGATGGCGGTCGCCTGGGCGTCGAACTGCATGTAGCGGCCACCCTGAAGCATGGTTGGGATGCGCATCGACAGATCCTTGTCGAAACCATACAGCCACGTGTCCGGATACTTGCGAAAGAGCGTCGCGCACAGCAGCATGAAGATCGTCTTGCCGAAGCCGGTCCGGCCGCATACGAGCATGTGGCCCACGTCGCCAAGGAAGCCGGTGAACCAGTAGGGGGTGCCAAACTCGGTCGGAAACGCGGCGAGTGCCGGGCACAGCGTTCCGGTTTCCCTGCTCAGGTGCCGGTTGATCCGGTGACCATCGAGAACACCACACAGTGGTAGCAGGCGCGCCAGTGCCCCGGTGTCGATGAATGCCCATCGCGCACATTCGCGCCACATGCCGGGAATGGTGGTCGCGAACGCGGACAACGCATGGAGCGTTTCGCGAACGGGCGTGAAGTGGGCAGCGCGTAGCGCTTCCTCCACAGCCTTGTGGGTGGCGACTGCCTGCGACCATGCCGCTTCGGCCGCGTCTCCGTTATCGAACGGACTGGTTTCGAACACAGGCGAATACGACAGTACCGACAGGTTGTAGTACCCGTAGAGCTCTTCGGCCATCTCGACGCGGCCGGCCCGACGATTGGCATCGTCGGCCGCGGCAGACCTCGCCTGGTTCTGGCGCGCCCCCGACATGTCGCCGCCGCGCAGGGTGGCGGCCAGCAGCGAGCGCGTGTCAAGCCGACGTCCCTCGTGATACCGACGAACACCGTCGATGAAGCGCATCGCCGCGGACGGCGTCGCAAGCCGGAAGCAGTGGGAGAGCGTCAGTTCACCGGGTACCTTCAGCAGACCGTCGAGACTGGTCGGCAGTACGCTGTCAGGCCAGAAGTCGCGGCGGGCCGGAATGCCTGCCGCGATGCCGAAACGTTGTCGTCCGCCGGCGTAGAAGTGCAGGTAGTCGTGGCCGGGGCGTATCTCGGCATCACACATCGCAAGGTCGAGCGCCGGGATGTCGGGCACCGCGACCACCGCCAGGTCGTCACCGGGTGGTGAGCAGCACCCGTGCATGAAGGCGCCAAGCTCGGGACCGGACAGGCGGTGACAGTCCAGGCGGGGATTGCTCGCCGTGAAGCCGAACAGCAGATTCTCGAAGGTCTCGACGACGGCCCTGAGTTCCGAGGCGGTATAGGCAAAGAGGTACTGGTCGGAAAATGTACCGCGCACCGCCTGTATCAGAGAATGGACGACCGGAAGTCCATCGTGGGTCATCCCATGCGTCACCTTGCCGGCGAAGCGGTCGATGCCGACTTCGGGTGCCATCGTGAAGGTCACGAAGTGCCGGTTCGTGTAGTTTGCCGCCTGCTCGAACGTGGCCCGACGCGCATCGTCGACCCGCTGCGAGACGGGATCCGGCATCGGCGCGCTCAGATAGTGCGCGCTGCGCCGGCGGTGAACCGTCCACCACATCGTGATGGGGCGGCGCGCCATGTCGCGCAGCGACGTGACCAGGTTGTCCATCAGCTCGTGGACGTGGCTGGTCGAGAGCGCATCGGCGTCCGGTCCCGAGAAGCTATAGGTGGCCATGACCGCCGAATCCTTGTTGACGACGAGCGTGTCGCTGAAACGGAAGAGCCATGGTACGAGTTCGGCCGACGCCCGACGGTCACCGTCGGTGCGCTGTTCGATGCGCGCGAGCGGTTCGGCGTCGAACGGCGAGCGTGCGAAGGCGGGCGTCAGCATGGCATTCCCCGCGCAAAGCCTTTCGGACGGGCATTGGCCTTCTGGCGCAGCAACTGGCGCGGCTCGTAGTAATCGCCCTGACGGCTGTACTTCGCGTAGCAGCGGATCTGGTCCGGATCGCGCCGCACCGCGAGCCACAGTACCGGGTGGGTGACCAGCACCGCGAGCAGTACCCACCACGTGCGCATGCCGGCGGCAAAGGTAATGACGATCGCACACTGCGCGATGCACCACTTGCGGTCGATACCGAGCAGCAGGAACTGTTCGAGCATCGTCTTGTGGATGCGGGCAGCAAGCGGATCGTCGGGCTCGCCAGTTGGTGCGCGAGAATCGGGTGGCAACTTTTCCATCATATATTGCGCTCAGACGGAACCGGTGCAGGCCGCACCGTGGTTGAAGACCTGCGCCCACAGCAGTGGCATGTTCAGGATCGAGAGCGTGCCGAGCACGCCACGCAGGACGTGGGTCTTGATGTTGCTGCGACCGTCATCGAGCAGCCACAGGACGATGGACCCCACGAGCGCGGACAGCGAGACGACTTCGAGCAGCTCGTTGTCGAGCACGTCCTGATAGACGGTGCACAGTCCACCATTCCAGATACCCGCGTGGGCGATCGCCGGGATTGACCCGAGCCACAGGGCAATCAGAATGGCCCGCAACGGTCGTTCGTGCTGGACCATGAGATTTCGCCATGCGGAGCGAACCTCGCTGCAGTAGCCGCAGGCGTGCGAAGTTGCGCGGCGGGCAGCGTCTGCAACCCGGGAGGTACGTGTCGTGTCAGGCATGGACGAGATCCTCGATAGCGCCGAAGCGCGAGAACAGGCAACGCGTCTGGTACCGGTCGTTGTGGACGCCGAGTACCTCGCGGACTTCGACAGGTCCGCGCACCGCGCCCTGACGTTCCGCGTGCACGAAGAAGCGGAACGTCGAGGCGATCTTCTGGCGCAGATCGGTGATCGTCATGAGGCGCCCTTCGTCGCTCATGCGGATAAGCGATTCGAGGCGCGTGGGTGCGGTGTCGGCCGAGTCAGCGTGAAAGGACACGATGGAGCCGGGGTGGCCCGTGTTGAGCGCTTCCATCAGGTCGAAGGCTTCGGCGCCGCGGACTTCGCCGACGATGATCCGGTCGGGCCGGATGCGCAGGGAGAAGCGCACCAGGTCGCGGGTCGTGATGCCCAGGTTGGTCTCGAACGCCACCTGGTTGGGCGCATGAACCTGCAGTTCGGCGGTATCCTCGATGGTGACGAGCCGGTCGGCTTGTGGCATCGCGTCGATCATGGCGTTCAGGAGCGTCGTCTTGCCGGAGGAGGTGCCACCGGAGAAGGCGACGTTGATGCGCTCGCGCATGACCCACTGGAAGAACTCCAGCAGTGCCTTGCCGCCACCGGCAAGCCGCCCGAGTAGCGCGGCGTTACGGCGGCGCGCCTCCGGCGAGTGACCATCCGCGCGCACATCAAAGGCGCCTGTGCGTTCGTACTCGGCCAGTCCGATGCGCCGACGCGCATGCTTGCGGATCGACAGCATGTCGCCGTGAACAGCAACCGGGTGACGGGCGGCCGCGATACGTAGACCGGGTAGCCGGGAGTCGAGCAGTGGTGTCTGCTCCTTGGCGTTGACGTTTGCGAGGATCGTGATGGCCCGGTCGAGTGCGTCCGGGTCGAGGTCGCAGCCGGCGACGTAGGAAATGACGCCATGGCGCTCGACGAAGATCGTGTCGGCGCGGTTGACCATGATCTCCTGCACGTCCGCGTCTGCGAGCATGCCCTGCAGCGGACCGAGGTAGTCATTGAGCACCTCGATTGCGTATTCGTAGGTGAGCCGGCTCATCGTCCGTTCCCCCATGCGACTGGCTGGAAGAGCTTCGCCACCAAGCCGGGTACGGGCGATGCGCGGTCCACCGCATCCGGTTGTATGGACACCGGCACTGGTGCGGCGAAGAGCTGCCGGTACACGCGGCGCGCGTACGCAATGCGGTAGCTCTGCGTCGCGGCGTTGTAGGCCCCAACGGCATCCCAGGTCAGTCCGAGACGATGGATGTTCTGCGACAGGATCCACGCGCCGACATACGCATTGGTGCAGCTGTCGTTGAGTCCGGCACGCGAAATGCCAAAGCGCGACAGCGTGCTGAGCCAGCGGCTGTTGATCTGCATGAGGCCGATGTCGCTGGTGCCGTCCGCGTTGACGTGAACCGCATCGGGGTGCTGCCCGGACTCGACGGTCGCGATGGCGTGCACGAGCCGCGCACTGACGTGGTGGAACCGCGCCGCATCGTCGAGGCAGTCCGCATGGCTGACGGAGGCTGTCACACCAGTCAACAGGGCGCAAATCATCCACGCATGCTTCACGTTCACCTCGTCGATCTATGGCAGTTGAACTGCCAGAAAAAGAGCCTGCCGGAGGCGGGGTGCGCACCGGCAGGCAAACAGCGCGCGTCAGTCCAGGGGAGAGGACCGACGTATCCACTGTAGGCAGCGACAGCGTGCGGGTGGGCCAGATACCTGCGCGCGCACGTGATTTTTGAAGCAGGTTTTTCGTGGGCAGCACGTCAGTTGCCCCGGCGCGTGGCAGACCGTCCAGCGCGGTACAAAGGCGGTTGAAAAAGGCCGGGAAGGCAAGGGGAGCAAAGGGCGGTTCAAAGGGAAGGGCCTTATCCAAAGGCCGCGGGTGAAGCTCGGGATGAGACGCTTCACCCGCTCAAAGGCGCGAAGGATGAAGGGCAAAAAAGGGCGTTGCCGCAAGGGAAAAAAACGCTGCGGCTCGCGCCGCGCAAGGCTGAAAAAGGATTGCCAGACTGACCGGTGGCGTCGGTGTCGTGCCCGGGAAATTGCCTGCATGCGGTAGTCCGCATCCGTGCAGTCATTCAGGATCGATTCACCACATGGCTGCGTACTGTGGATCATGGAAGTTATGTAGCAGTCCTCCTGACATGAAATTTCACGGCATCTGCGGAAAATCGGATGACATTCAGTACTGCCCTGACCTGGCTAGGGCTACCATCCCGCGCTTCATCGAGACCATCTCAGGCCACGCCGCCGGAGCCGGTCGCGCTGCGACGCGCGCCCTCTGCGCAGCATCTGCCGGTACTCGGATACCTTGATCTGCTGGACCGGACGGGCATGCAGGGCACAGCCGGCCGCATCGGCAGCAGCGTGGGTCTGTCAACGGAGAACGAGCAGCGTGACATCGAGCCGTTGATCCGGCGGCTCACCGAGTTTGTCCAGCTTCTGCCCGCGTCGGAGTCACACCATCATGCACAGCCGGGCGGGCTGCTGATCCATCTGCTTGAGGTGGCACGGTATGCGCTGCATTTTCGCGAGGGGTACCGTCTGCCGCTCGGCGCGGGCCCTGAGGATCAGATGCGGCACGGTGCGCGTTGCAGCTACGCGGTGCTCGTCGGCGCATTGCTGCACGACATCGGCAAGCCCCTGACCGATCTGAAGGTCGACCTTGTCAGCGGTGCCGACGTGCGCCGTTGGGTCCCGCTGGCGGGCAGCATGAATGAACAGGGTGGTGAGTGGTACCGGGTGGACTTTCCGGAACCCGCACAACGGGATTACGGTGCTCACGCACGCCTGTCGATCGTGCTGCTCCAGCGCCTGGTTCCCTCTGCGTCACTAGGGTGGCTTGCACAGTATCCGCCCGTACTCGACGAACTGGCCGCGTATCTGTCGGATGACGCCACGGCGAAGGCAGGGACACTCGCAAAGATTGTGGGTGAGGCGGACCGGCGCTCGGTCGCACAGAATCTGCTCACGGGTCCGCGCACACGGTTCGTGACTGCCCGCAGCGTCCCGCTGATCGAGCGGCTGATGGAAGGGCTGCGCCGGCTGCTGGCGGAAGGTGAAATGCCGCTCAACCGTGCTGGCGCCACTGGTTACTGCGACGGCGAATCGCTGTGGTGCGTCGCGAAGACGCTTGCCGAGGCGGTGCGGTCGTATCTTGGTAGCCACGAACAGCAGCAGCCAGGCGCGGCCGGTATCCCGTCCGACAACAACCGGCTCTTCGATACCTGGCAGGAGTACGGCGCGCTCGTGCCGACGCCGGAAGGCGGCGCGATCTGGACCGTCGAGGTCGCCGTTGGTACGTGGAAGCAGACGTTCACGGTCCTGCGTTTTCCGCTCGACCGGTTGTACGCGGACCCGGGGCGGTATCCCCGTGCACTGCCGCCCGGCGCGGTCCGCGTGGTCGATGGCACCAGGGACGAAGAACCGGAATCGAAAGAGGGGGATTCGTCGGGTTCGGCTGGTACCGCGGACGTCCAGTCCGGGGCGCAGGACGAGGATGATCCGGAGCATCCGCCCGTAGTGCACGTCCCATCGTCATCGGAAGATGCACGAACGGCAGAATCCGTTACAGGGGCACCGATACTGCTGGTGATGCCCGATCTCGCTGGTGCGGCGGTCGACGGACCCGTGTCGATTCCGGTGGTGGATGTGCGCGCGCCAGCCTCACGCGAGGATCCTGCAGATTTCCTGCCTGACGCAGAGAGCGCGTCCGCACTGCAGTCTGAGGCATCTCATGAACGCGAGGTACTCAAAGCAGACGGGGCAGTTCCGGACGAGGTCACGTCACCCGTGCGCCCGAAGCAGAGGTCGAAGGTGCCCGCGAAGTCGGTTGTTTCGCGTGAAGGCGGCCGGCAGCCTCGCCCGAACGCGGAGCGATTCCTGGCCTGGGTGCAGGAAGGCATTGCCACTGGCGCCCTGCCGTACAACGAATCGATGGCCCGCGTGCACTTCGTACCGGAGGGCATGCTGCTCGTCACACCCGCCGTTTTCCGCGATTTTGCGCAGGCGCATCCCGAGGCGATCGAGCAGACACCCACGGATGACGGGAGAACGCCGGAAGCGTGGAAGCAGGTCCAGCGCGATTTCCAGAAGTCCGGTTACCCCGTGGCCGCCGATTCCGGCGGAGCCGGCCGGTCGTACCTCATCCACTACAACATCAAGGGAGCGGGTGGGCGGCAACTGTCGGTGATGCTGGTGCCGGAGCCCGAACGCTTCTTCAATCCCGTCCCGCCGCCGAACGCGATGATCCAGTCGAAACAGAAGCCGGCTCCGGATGGGGACGGCCCCGCGCAGCCGTAAGGGTGGACGGGGAGCGCAGCGGCGATGGCCTATCCAGTCGAAAACCGCTTTCGCAAGCCGGTCGAGCTGTTGTCGTCCGTTGCTGCACTCGCGGCCACTGGCGTGTTCTGGTCCCATCCTGTACTGTTCCTCGTCACGCCTGCAACGGGCGGCGTAACGACGGTTGCGCTGCTCGCGCTCGCCTCCCTACGGGCACGGCAGGCATGGCAACTGATCCGTTTCCAGCGCAACCTACGGCGCCTGCCGCAGTACGTGATCGCGGCGGCGGCGATTCCCTGTTCGGACCAGGAGGTGTTTCTCGGCCGTGGCTTCCGTTGGAGCACGGCTCATACGCAACGCCTGTATCAGGCCCGGCTTCCCGAGAACCGGCGGTTGCTTGCCCGGAACGATCTGTATGACCACGCGCGGGACTATGAACGGTTGCGTCCCGACGCGCGCCTAGCGCGCGTCACACGTCGGCAGGCATGGTGGAACCCGGTCGCGCCGCTGCCGCCCGTCGGAGGCGATCCCGCCCTGCACGGTGTCGAGCCCGATGAGCGCGACATCTGGTTCGACCTCGGTGAGCGGGTCGGGCATATGGCCGTGCTCGGCACAACGCGAGTCGGCAAGACCCGGCTCTGTGAGGTGCTGGTTGCCCAGGATATCCGCCGCGGTGACATCGTCATCGTGTTCGACCCGAAGGGTGACGTTGACCTGCTGCTGCGCATGTATGCAGCGGCAAAGCGTTGCGGCCGGGAGAGCGAGTTCACGTTTTTCCACCTCGGTTATCCCGACAAGTCTGCACGCTACAGCCCGATCGGCACGTATTCGAGGATCACAGAAGTGGCGACGCGCATCGCAGGCAACCTGCCAAAGGAAGGGCAGTCGGCTGCATTCCGCGATTTCGTCTGGCGCTTTGTGAACGTGATGGCGCGTGCGATGAGCGCACTTGGCATCCGTCCGACCTACGAGATGATCTACCAGAACGCGGTGAACATTGACGGACTTGCCTTGCGGTATTTCCGGTTCTGGCTCGATCGCGATCATCCAGGCTGGGAGGACGGGCTGGAGCCGCTGGAGAAGGAGGAAGCCAAACAGGCGATGCGGCTGCAGCGCAACCAGGAGGTGCTGCAGGTCGCGAACCTGATCCGTCAGCAGGGCTGGACCGATCCGATCGCGAACGGTCTGCTCTCGGTGATCAGCAACGAGCGCTCGTATTTCGACAAGCTGATCTCGTCGTTGTATCCCCTCCTGGAAAAGCTCACCACAGGACGCACGTCGGAGCTGCTGTCCCCTGACTATAACGATCCCGACGACCCGCGGCCCGTGTTCGACTGGAACCGTGTTATGGACCGGGGAGGCATCGTCTATGTGGGACTGGATGCGCTGTCCGATTTCGAGGTCGCGGGCGTGGTCGGCAACGCGATGTTTGCGGACCTGACGTCGACTGCGGGCCGCATCTATAAGTATGGGCATGGTTATGGCCAGAGCGCCACCGGCGGAAAGCGCCGCGTGTCGATCCATGCGGACGAATTCAACGAACTGGTGGGCGACGAGTTTGTGCCAATGGTGAACAAGGCGGGTGGGGCGGGCTACCAGGTGACGGCCTATACGCAAACGAGCGCCGATGTGGAAGCGAAGATCGGTTCGCGGGCCAAGGCCGAACAGATCTTCGGCAACTTCAACACGCTCGTGATGCTGCGCGTGAAGTACGTGACAACGGCGAAGATCCTGACCGATCAGCTCCCGATGGTCGACGTGAAGACGCTGACGCTTGCGTCGTCGGCAACAGACGCCGTGCGCCGCGGCGAGGGCGTGCATTTCACGGCGCAAACCCACGATCAGATCTCTGTGAGGCCGGTTCCGATGCTACAGCCGTCGGACCTGACGCAGCTACCCAAGGGCCAGGCGTTTGCGCTGATTGAAGGCGGCCAGCTTGTGAAGGTGCGGTTGCCGCTGCTGGACGCGCACGATCCGGTCATGCTGCCGGGGCTTGACGATGTGGTGGCGGACATGCGCTTGCGCTATGCGTCGTACGTCCAGGCCGTATCGGCCTTTGACGATGTGGGTGGGGTGGCGCCGGACGCCATTGGTGGAGCGGTCGGCAGCTTCATGCCGGACCGTGCGAGCGACCCTCCATCAACCGCCGCTCCGTGGACTGTCGAAGGCAAAGGCGCGGGATTCTGACCACGAAGGTGAGCAATGACGGCGAGAGCGCGGGATGGAAATGCCGATGGCGTGAAATCTTTTTTCTGGGTCGTTGATCTCGCGATCCACGCCGTCCTCTGGCTGCTGCTGGCCAGCCTGCTCTCGGTGCTGGCCGATCTGGCCGCAGCGCATTTTCTGTGGCGTGACGATCCGGCTGGCGGGATCCGGTCGCTGATGCGCTATTACATGGAGCAGACGAGCGATCCCGAACTGGCCGCGCGGGCAGCGGACTTCGCCTACTGGAGCTGGTTTGGCTGGACGGGGGTCGATGCGTCGGCACGCGCATGGGAGACGGGGATCCTGCCGCATCAAGGAGTGGGTTCGCTTCTGCGCCCCGCCTTTACCGGCACGACCCGGGAAGCGCTGGTGGTGGCGATGGTCGGCATCAAGCTTTTCGGAATCCGTGCCGCGATGCTCGCGATGACGATTCCCCAGTTCGCGCTGGCGGTCGCCATGGCGCTCGTTGATGGACTCGTATCGCGGCATGTAAGGCGCGAGGAGGGCGGCCACGAATCGGCCACCCGCTATCACCACGCGAAGCACCTGTTGATGTTCGGCATCATTCCGCTCACCGCGATGATCTGGCTGGTGGCGCCGGTTCCGCTGCCGGTATATCTGCTTTTCTGGCCCGTGTCGTTGATGATCACGATCGCGATCTGGAACATGGCCAAATACTTCAAGAAGTACACATAGGCTGCGATTCGTTACCCTATACTCCGGCCATCGAAAAGGAGGACAGGCAGGTTATGCAGCGACGGGTGGTGGTTCGGCGTTCGCCCGTGCACGGGCGCGGTGTGTTCGCGTTACGGGCACTCGAAGCCGGCGAACGGCTATTGGAGTACAAGGGTGAGGTCATTGCCTGGAGGGTCGCCATCAGGCAACACCGGAAGAGTGGCGCCTCCGGTCACACCTATTTCTTCGGCCTGTCGGACGGACGCGTCATCGACGGGGGCCAACGGGGAAACAGCGCACGCTGGCTCAATCATTCATGCACTGCCAACTGCGAGGCAGTCGAGAATGGGGATCGGGTGTTCATTCACGCGTCGGTCGCGATCGCGCCGGGCGAGGAACTGTTTCTCGATTACCAGTTGACCGTCGAGGATCTCGCAGACGAGGAAGCACGCCTGAGCTATGCCTGCCGATGTGGTGCGCGGGGATGCCGCGGCACGATGCTCGCCGTCGGCTCGTGAGGTTCCTAGTGATCCAATCACTGAGCCGAGTGCAATCCCGGCGCCGATTGTTCTCTGGCCGCGGAGCGATTCGCCAGCCAGGCCTCAAGCTCTGATTCACGCCAGCCAGTCGCACGTTCACCGATGCGGATGGGGCGCGGAAATTCTCCTCGTTTGATCATGGCGTAGACGGTCGCACGGCACAAACCAATCTTCTTCACCACGTCCTTCATGCGCATTACCTGGTCCATTTGTTCGACTCCGGGGTGCCCTGGTCATCTTTGATTATCCATGGAGCCTGCCTTGCTGCAATGGACATAAGGGATCGACATCGTGATGGAACAGGTGGAACAATGAGCTTGCTGACCGTATGGACCACGCCGTGTGATAGTGGGGATTTACACTTTGTTACCCCTTTGTTGAGCAGGGTACGCTGCCGGGTCTATAGGCAAAGACGTCTCGAACAGATCTGGTTGCCAAGGCTGAATGACACGAAGGAACATCGACGACAGGAACTGCCTGCTCTTGTTCGGCTGGCTTTGTACGTGGCTCCGCGTAACCACCTTTTCGGGATGCGACTATCGGAGCCAATGCTTGGGGGGCCGGTCGGCATGCGCCAAGGTTCTTCGGGGGCGCACATCGGCGGCAGGAGTCGAGTCAGTAAGGAAACGAACTGCTCCCAGGAAGGCGGCCGGACGGTGTGGGTGACTGCGGACGGTCCCCATCGGTCATTTTTTTGAATGACCTGGCAAGAATATCACCCCGTGCACGGGCACCGCTGATAGTCGGTGGGAGGTGTACCTGGCCGAGTTTGCGGACCGGCAGACGTACCGCTACACGCAGTTCTGCGAGCACTACAAGGCGTTCACGAAGCGGTCGCTCGCGCGCCAGTGTTGTGTAGGGACATCAGCAACGCATGGTCAGGGGGTGTCCCGAATTTTGTGTAAACGGGTTGATGTCTAAAGCTGCACCAGTCGTTCTTCGAACTGGATGGTGAATCGGTTCAGAGCTGCTTTCCAGTCGCGGATCGGCATCGACCACTTCTTGCTGATATTGTTCAGCGCCAGGTAGAACAGCTTGGTGACGGCCTCGTCGGTCGGAAATGAGCTACGGGCCTTGATCACCTTGCGCAGGCTCATGTTGATTGATTCAATGGCATTGGTAACCGGCATGATATAGCCGGTGCCTCGCGGTCCCGCGCCGCGCAGTTCAGGCGTATGGTGTGACCATCCGGGACAAGGGGCACCGGGGAGCACTTCGGGTGGGCAGGCCGTTCTTATACGTTGAGCCGCGAGCTCGTGTTTGTAGTTGGCCGCCCCTGCGACCCGCCCGGTTGCGCTGCGAGCGCGAATCCGTAGTTGTCGTGCTGTCCCACCAGCTCCCAACAGTGATTTTGAATGGGAGATGGCTATGCGAATCGTAGGACTGGATGTTTCGCGCTCCGTGGCTGAGATCGCGTATCTGGAGGACGGCGTGCTCCATGCCGGCGGCCGGACCGGTCTGCGGCGCGACGAGCTCGAGCGTTTTGCCGGGAAGTTGCGCACAACAGATCATGTGGTGCTCGAGGCGACCGGCAACACTGCCACCATCGTGAACGTGCTGCGCCCGCACGTCGCCTATGTGGCGATCGCAAATCCTCTGCGGGTGCGACTGATCGCCGAGGCGCGTGTCAAGACGGACAGGATCGATGCGGCTGTACTGGCACAGCTATATGCGAGTGGCTTCCTGCCGGAAGTCTGGATGCCTGATGAGCACACGCTGGCGCTGCGCCGCCAGATCTCGCGCCGCTCGCAACTGGTCCGGCAGCGCACGCGCCTGAAGAACGAAATTCACGCCGTGCTGGCCGCACACCTGATCGAACGGTGCCCTGCCTCCGACCTGTTTGGCAGGAAGGGGCGCGCATGGCTCAGTGTTCAGCCGCTGCCAATGGATGAACGACTGGGCATTGAGCAGCGCCTTCGCGAGCTCGATCGTCTGGGCGACGATCTGCATGAGGTTGAGCAGGCACTGGCGCAGACGACCTTCAACGATGAACGGCTACGAAAGCTGCTGACGATCACCGGTGTCAACACAACGGTGGCGATTGGACTGCTGTCGGCAATCGGCGACGTCAGCCGGTTCCCGAAGCCAGAGAAGCTGGTCAGCTATTTTGGGCTCAATCCGGCGGTTTATCAGTCGGGTCCAACACCGGCCCGGCATGGCCACATCACCAAACGCGGGAGATCCTATGCGCGTGCGATGCTGGTCGAAGCCGCCTGGGCTGCGGCTCAGGCACCTGGCCCGCTGCGTGCCTTCTACCTGCGTGTACGTGATCGACGCGGCCAGCAGATCGCGATCGTCGCGACCGCACGCAAACTTGCGGTCATCGTGTGGTACGTGCTCGCGCGTAATGAACCGTTCGCATGGGACCGTCCTGCGTTGACCGCGAGTAAGCTTCGAGCCCTTGAATTACGATCGGGAATGCCAGCGCAACATGGCCCGCGCAAAGGTTCCGCTGCCGCTTACAGCCTGAAGAGCGTGCGCGATCAGGAGAGGGCTGTCGCCGAGCAGGCCGAGCGTTGTTATCAACGGCTGTTCTCCCGATGGAAGCAGGCGCGGCCCAGGACTGATACCGCCGGAATCCAATGGCCCCGGACACCTCCTTCCTGAGTGAAACGAATTGGCCAACGAGGGGCTTGTCAATTTCATCCGTGGTGTAAATCACCTTCCTGATCTCTGGCGGGTAATCGAAGAACGGAATGACGCGTTCCCAGTTGCGCCGCCAGCTTTGCCCGATGGACGGGTAGTCCTTGTCCCACTTTGCTTCGAACGCGCCCAACATCTGCTGCGCCATCTCGACGGTTGATGAAGTGTAGATCGTCTTCAGATCGGCGGCGACCTCGCGCTGCACCTTCCACGACACGAAGTTCAGGCTGTTGCGCACCATGTGCACGATACACAACTGGACGGCCGCTTTCGGGTAGACCACTTCAATGGCTTCGGGGAAGCCCTTGAGCCCGTCGACACAGGCAATAAAAATGTCCTGCACGCCGCGTGTTTTTAGCTCGGTGACCACCTGCAGCCAGAACTTCGCGCCCTCGGTCTGGGCGATCCACAGGCCCAGCACCTCCTTGTGACCTTCCATGTTCACGCCGATGGCCAGATAGACCGCCTTGGTGCGCACCGCGCCGCTGTCACGCACCTTGACGTGGATACAGTCCAGATAGACGATCGGGTAAAGCGCATCGAGCGGGCGAGCCTGCCAGATCTTCACCTCCTGGCTGACCGCGTCGGTGACCGCCGAAATGAGCGTGGGCGACACCTCGGTGCCATACATTTCCTCCAGATGACCCTGAATCTCCCGCACGCTCAGGCCCCGTGCATAGAGCGAGATGATCTTCTCATCAAAGCCCGTCCAGCGTGTCTGGTGACGCTCCACCAGCTTCGGTTCGAACGCGCCCTGGCGATCGCGTGGAATATCGAGCGGCAACTCGCCGAACTCGCCCTGCAACGTCTTGGCGCTGTGGCCGTTACGGGTGTTGCCCGTGGCGTTGGTGACCGCCTCGCTCTTGCCATGGCCCAGGTGCTCGGACATCTCGGTCTCGAGTGCCCGCTCCACCAGCATCTTGGTGAGCTGCTTGAGCAGGCCGTTCTCGCCAATCAGGTCTTCGGGTTTCTGGTAGTTCGCCAGCAGGCTGTCCGCCAGTTTGACGAGTTCAGGATCGGGCTTTACACGTTTGTTGCGCTTTGCTACGGTCATCGTCGCTCCTGTTACTGGCAGTCTCCTGCCAAATGACCGTTTACACAAAACTATTTACACCCTCCATGGTCACGCATTCCGTGCACCGTTCGTAAGTCTGCTGCAGCAAGAAGTGCATCCATCTCGGGCTTCTCAAGGTAGAGAATCTCGGAGCGTGCGAACTTACGGAATGGTATCGCTACGACACGCCCAGACCATTCTAGGCGCTCCCCCTGTCCGCTGGTCCGAGATTTTCCTGTCTCAACGCATCGTCGATACCCGACGACGTTGTACCTCTCAGTAAGCCTCGAATCCTGCCGAAACTACCTCACGTTGCGTATTTCGGCGAAGCCGAACAGGGTTTTAGGTTGAAGCCGAACAAGGTCTTTGCTGGATGACGAACACGCATTTCGGTTAAAGCCGAACGAGAACGCTGGTGTTCCGAAACGGCTGTTCGGTTTGCCGAAAAGCCTGTTCGGATTCCCGAAACCAGCGTTCGGCAAAGCGAAGCGGATCGTCAGTTTCAGGTTGGCGGTGCTGCGTATGGATCAATCCGTCGGCATTAAGGTAGCTCCCTTTGGGAGATATTGACGATGCCGGCTCACCGGACAACCATGCGCAGAATCAAGGAAGTGCTTCGCCTGAAGCTGGCTTGCAATCTCACACACCGCCAGGTGCAGGGCGCGCTCGGCGTCGGCCTTGCGACGATCACCCAGTATCTTCAGCTTGCCGCAGCAGCCGGACTCGACTGGGCGGCGATTGAGCCACTGGAAGAGGATGAGCTTGAACGGCGTGTACTGTCGTCGGCATCGTCGCCTGATCCGTCGAAGCGGATCGAACCGGATTGCAGCGTCATTCACCGGGAACTGCGCCGCAAAGGCGTCACCCTGCAACTGCTGTGGGAGGAGTACGTCGAGTCCCATCGCGGCGGCCGCACGTACGGCTATACGCAGTTCTGGCGGCGTTACAAGGACTGGGCGCAGACGCTCAAGCGTTCGATGCGTCAGCAGCATCGCGCGGGCGAGAAGCTGTTCGCCGACTTCGCCGGACACACCATGCCGATCCTCGATCGCGCCGGCGGCATCGCGTTTGAAGCCCACATCTTCGTCGCCGTGCTCGGCGCATCGAACTACACGTATGCCTGTGCCACGCGCTCGGAGACAACGCCGGACTGGATCGGCGGACTGATCGACGCGATGGAATTCTATGGCGGTGTTCCCGAGTTGCTCGTCCCAGATAATCCCCGAGCGCTGATTGCGAAGCCGGACCGCTACGAGCCAGGTCTCGGCCGAACCGCGCAGGACTTCGTGAATCATTACGCAACCGCGATGCTGCCGGCACGGCCGCGCAAGCCACAGGACAAGGCGAAGGTCGAAGTCGGCGTGCAGATCGTGGAGCGCTGGATTCTTGCGCGGCTGCGCAATCATCGCTTCTTCAGCCTCGGCGAACTGAACCGGGAGATCGGCAAGCTCATCACCGATCTGAACCAACGCCCGTTCAGCAAGCTTGAGGGCAACCGCCGTCAATGGTTCGAACGGCTGGACCAGCCGGCGTTGCGTGCACTGCCAGCCCGCCGGTATGAGATCGCCACGTTCCAGAAGTGCCGCGTCAACATCGACTATCACGTCGAGGTCGACCATCACTATTACAGCGTGCCGCATAGCCTGGTTCGTCAGGAAGTCTATGCGCGCATAACCCGCCATGGTGTTGAAGTTCTGCATGGTGGCAAACGCGTCGCCGCCCACGCGCGCAGTCGCCTCAAGGGCAAGCACACCACGCTGCCAGAGCACATGCCGGCGGCCCATCGTGCCCACATGGAATGGACGCCCGGTCGCCTTCTGAACTGGGGCGCCTCGATCGGCCCCGGCGCTCAAGCCATCGTCAATCACCTGCTGACCAACCGGCCGCATCCCGAGATGGGATACCGGGCCTGCCTCGGGCTGCTGGGGCTCGCTCGCAAGTATGGCAAGGATCGCCTCGAGGCAGCCTGCCAGCGCGCGCTCGTGATTGGTTCGCCGACGCGCCGCTCTGTGCTGTCGATCCTCGAATCGGGTCTGGACCGGCAGCCGACGCTCCCGTCACAGCTCACCTCATGGCAATCCCCGGAGCACGAGAACGTGCGCGGTCCCGACTATTACCACTGACCTCAGGAGGTCACGATGTTGACGCAGCAAACCCTCTCCCAGCTCAAAGCCCTCAAGCTCGACGGCATGGCCCGCGCGTTCGAGGAGCAGGTCTCACTTACCGCCAGTTCGAGTCTGTCATTCGAAGAGCGCTTCGGCATCGTCGTCGACCGGGAACTCGCGTGGCGCGACACGCGAAGGCTCGAACGCCTGATGAAAGCGGCGAAACTGAAGAACCGTAAGCGTCATTTGAAGGCCGTATCGACATCGACGTTGAGAGTGTCCAAAGTGATGTCCATCACTTCGAGTAGTGGGGACCACTTTGATGACAGAGACCGGCAGAGCTGGAAGCCGCAAGGGGCGG